>NZ_CP046509.1:3786524-4090981 GCF_009738185.1 Erwinia sorbitola
GGTTAAGCCATCTTCACGATCGAGCGACGCTCCGCTACCGTTTGCCAGCTGATAACGCCCGTCCACGCCGCGTCGGCGCGCGATCCTGTCAGGAAATGCCGCCGCCAGCAGCGGTGCAATAAGGTCATCATCTGCCCGTCCTTCGCTGATATTTACACGCTGCTGCAGCTGACGTGCGCGGCGCTGCCACTGCGGCAAACGGCGATGGAAGCTGTCGCGCAGATCCGTACTGCCGCGCACCGGCTCCTCCAGCATCGCTACCAGTTGAGCCGCCGTGGCCACCGCATCGGGGTCACTCCCCGCCGCCATCAATAGCGCGGCAAAGCGTGGTTCACTGCCCAGCGAGGCCATTTTGCGCCCGCCGGAGGTCAGCCTGCCCTCTTCATCGGTCGCGCCCAGCTGTTGCAGCAGCTGACGCGCCGCCGCAATCCCAGCCTGAGGAGGTATATCCAGCCACTTAAGCTGGCTGACATCCTGGCAGCCCCACTGCAACAGATCGAGCCACAGGGCCGCGAGGTCGCAGTTAAGAATTTCCGGTTCACTATGGGTAGCGGCACGTTCAGCCTGCTCTTTAGCGATCAGATGCAGGCAGATACCCGGCTCCAGACGGCCGGCACGTCCGGCACGCTGCGTCATTGAAGCCTGACTGACGCGCTGGGTTTGCAGGCAGGTTACTCCGCTGCGCACGTCAAACTGCGCGCTGCGCTCCTGTGCGCTGTCTACCACCAGACGAATTCCCTCAATGGTCAGACTGGTTTCCGCAATATTGGTCGCCAGCACCACTTTACGACGTCCGGCAGGAGACGGCAGAATTGCCCGGCGCTGGTCAGCCAGCGACAGCGCACCGTACAGCGGACAGAGGTCAACATCGCTGGCAACTCTTTCCGCCAGCTGCGTCTGGACGCGTTGAATCTCCGAAACACCCGGCAGAAAGAGCAGCATCGATCCCGCTTCTTCACGCAAAAGCTGGCTGGCCTGGCGTGCGACCGCTTCCTCAAACCGCAGATTAGCGGCCAGCGGCTGGTAACGGCGCTCCACCGGAAACGAGCGCCCTTCAGAGCTGATTAACGGTGCCTGCGGCAGCCATTCGCGCAGACGCGAGTTATCCAGCGTGGCAGACATGATCAGCACCTTCAGGTCATCGCGTAGCCCGCCCTGAACATCAAGCAGCAGCGCCAGCGCCAGATCGCCCTGTAAGCTGCGTTCGTGAAATTCATCGAGGATCACCAGCGATACGCCTTCCAGCATCGGATCCTGCTGTAACATGCGCGTGAGGATCCCTTCGGTCACCACCTCAAGCCGGGTCTGTTTACCGCTGCGGCTTTCACCGCGCATACGGTAGCCAACGGTGGCTCCCGGCTCTTCTCCCAGCTGTTCAGCCAGCCGCTGTGCAACATTTCGCGCCGCCAGCCTGCGGGGTTCAAGCAGCAAAATACGCCCGTCAAATCCGCACTCTTGCAGGATCTGTAGCGGCAGCCAGGTGGATTTCCCTGCACCGGTGGGTGCCGCGAGAAGCACCTGAGGAGAGCTTTTCAGCGCGCGGAATAAATCGGGTAACACGGCACTGACCGGTAGTGAACTCACGTTTTTATGCTCCATAACGGCATGGTCTAAATCTGGCAGGCATTGTAGCATTGCCCGGGTCGATTTACCGGAGGACGCCATGAGCGCAACAAAACGGCTGTTTTTCGGCCTCGAACTGCCGGATCAATGCAAGCATGAGATTATTCAATGGCGTGCAGAAACCTTCCCCGCTGAAGCCGGGCATCCGGTCGGCGCTGACAGCCTGCATCTGACGCTGGCGTTCCTCGGGGATATCAGCGAGGCAAAACAGCAGGCGTTAATGCAGCTGGCCGGGCGCATTCAGCAGCCCGGGTTTACCCTGACGCTGGACGACGCAGGTCACTGGCCGCGCTCTGGCGTGGTGTGGCTCGGCCCCCGCCAGGCCCCGCGCGGCCTGTTGCAACTGGCGGATTTGCTACGATCCCAGGCGGCACGCAGCGGATGTTTTCAAAGTCCCCTGCCGTTTCATCCGCATGTCACATTACTGCGTAACGCTGCGCTGTCAGTATCGCTGCCGCCGCGCAATTTTCACTGGTCACTGCCCGTGGAGCGCTTTGTGCTGTTTCATTCACAGTTTGAGCGTGGGCGCACCCGCTATCAGGAGATCGCGGACTGGAAATTACGATAAGGAATTCCTATGGAATTTACCCCTGACTTGCAGTCAGCACGACTGATTAAACGCTATAAACGCTTTCTGGCAGATATTGTCACCCCTGAAGGAGAGCACCTGACCATCCACTGCGCTAACACCGGCGCGATGACCGGATGTGCCATCCCGGGTGATACGGTTTGGTATTCGACATCGGAAAGTGTGACAAGAAAATATCCGCACAGCTGGGAGCTGACGGAGACACAAAATGGCCACTGGATTTGCGTTAATACGCTACGAGCTAACGGACTGGTACGTGAAGCATTAAAAGAGGCCCGTATTCCAGAGTTGTCTGGTTACGATATCGTGTTACCTGAAGTGAAATACGGCAGCGAAAACAGCCGGATTGACTTTCTGTTACAGGCGAATAATCGCAGTAACTGCTATATTGAAGTCAAATCCGTGACGCTGTTACAGCAGGGTAAAGGGTATTTTCCGGATGCGGTGACCGAGCGTGGCCAGAAGCATTTACGCGAACTGATTCAGATCGCGCAATCTGGCCATCGGGCGGTACTGTTCTTCGCCGTTCTGCATTCGGGGATTGAGGACGTTTCCCCGGCGCGTCACATCGATGCACGCTACGCGGAACTATTGGCACAGGCACGGCTGAGTGGCGTTGAGCTGCTCTGCTATAAGGCGCAGTTATCACCAGAAGGGATCAACCTGCACCGCCCCCTGAAGGTGGAGTTGTAAAATTTAGCGCAATTTGCTGTGATACGGCGATCAAGTGCTTTCACCTGATTTCAAACTGTAGCGAAGCGACAACTGAACCAATCTCCGGATGCCAGCTTAAAGCAGCAATCGGGGAGAAAAGAGCAGGAAGCCAATACCGCTGCGGGTTGAAAGATGAAGATTGGCCGCGCTAAATACGCTTTTCCTCACATGCTTGTCAAGTCATGTCCAGGAATAATTGCTAACCTTGACCGCTTCTGTTATTTATAGCGGCCTGTTTTTTTCCCCACAGTGGGATCGATACCCAAAATTTTGGGGTTGCAGGGTAGCTGCCAACGCACCTTGCAGCTTTAAAGATGAAGGGTGTAGTGCGTGTTATCCAGGAGAAACAACATGCAAGAAGGGCAAAACCGTAAAACATCGTCCCTGAGTATTCTCGCCATCGCTGGGGTGGAGCCATACCAGGAGAAGCCAGGCGAAGAGTATATGAACGAAGCCCAGCTGGAGCACTTCAAGAAAATTCTTGAAGCCTGGCGCAACCAGCTTCGTGATGAAGTGGATCGCACTGTTTCGCACATGCAAGATGAAGCCGCTAACTTCCCGGATCCCGCTGACCGCGCCACTCAGGAAGAAGAGTTTAGTCTTGAACTGCGTAACCGTGACCGTGAGCGTAAGCTGATTAAAAAGATCGAGAAGACGCTGAAGAAAGTGCTGGATGACGATTTTGGCTACTGTGAATCCTGTGGCGTTGAAATCGGCATTCGTCGCCTTGAAGCGCGTCCTACTGCGGATCTTTGCATTGACTGCAAAACGCTGGCGGAAATCCGCGAAAAACAAATGGCCGGTTAACGGTCCATTGATTGTGCAATGAAGCAGGGGGCGGTCTCCGCTTCCGCTTCATTGCCTTTCTAAAATTATGCCATCATCTTATATCGGGCGCTTTGCCCCTTCCCCGTCCGGCGACCTCCATTTCGGCTCCCTTATTGCTGCCTTAGGCAGTTACCTTCAGGCACGTGCGCAGCAGGGTATCTGGCGAGTGCGTATCGAAGATATCGATCCTCCGCGCGAAGTTCCCGGTGCCGCTACACGCATTCTGCATCAGCTGGAAGATCACGGTCTGGAGTGGGATGGAGAAGTGCTATGGCAGTCACAGCGTCATGAGGCTTATCGCGCAGCACTCCACGACCTGCAACAGCAGGGGCTATGCTATTACTGTATCTGCCCGCGCAGCCGCATCCAGCAAATTGGCGGTCTGTATGACGGCCACTGTCGCACCCTTGGTCATGGCCCGCATCAGGCGGCGCTGCGTTTAAAAGTCGACAGCCCGGTACTGGCGTTTGATGACCGCCTGCGCGGTGTCGTCCAGGCTGACGCCAGGCTGGCTTATGAAGATTTTATTATTCACCGGCGCGACGGGCTGTTTGCTTATAACCTGGCTGTTGTGGTCGACGACCATTTTCAGGGCATCACCGAGGTGGTGCGCGGTGCCGATCTGATTGAGCCAACGGTACGCCAGATAACCTTATATCAGCAGTCTGGCTGGAAGGCGCCCGCGCATTTGCATCTGCCGCTGGTGCTTAATCATGACGGCAATAAACTGTCGAAACAAAATCATGCTCCGGCGCTTCCCGCAGGCGATCCGCGTCCGGCGCTGGTAGCAGCACTGGATTTTCTCGGCCAGACCGTTACCGCTGGCTGGCGCGATTTAACGCTGACAACGCTATTACAGCAGGCAATTGAGCGTTGGGAGTACAAAAAAATCCCAATTAACGACGCCATGCTTGCGCATACAACCACTTCGGCATTCTCAAACGGCTCACTCTGAGCTATGATTAGCCGCTGTTTTTACTGACCAGATTTCAATGTCACTATCGAGGTGTCCCATTTTTACCCGAGTTGCTAATTTTTGCCGGAAAGTCCTCAGTCGTGATGAGGTGGCGCCAGCTGTGGTCGAGGAAGTACGCCAGATGGCTATCGTTCCACGTGACGCCCATAACATCTCGCGCAAGGACATCAGTGAAAATGCCCTCAAGGTTCTTTATCGCCTGAATAAAGCCGGATACGAAGCCTACCTGGTAGGCGGCGGCGTGCGCGATTTACTGCTGGGTAAAAAACCGAAAGACTTTGATGTGACCACCAATGCCACGCCGGAACAGATGCGTAAGCTGTTCCGCAACTGCCGTCTGGTTGGTCGCCGCTTCCGCCTGGCGCACGTTATGTTTGGCCCGGAAATCATCGAGGTTGCCACCTTCCGCGGTCACCACGAAGCTGAACAACAGGTTGCCGACGACCGCAACAGCTCACAGCGCGGCCAGAACGGTATGCTGTTGCGCGACAATATTTTTGGTTCGATTGAAGATGACGCCCAGCGCCGCGATCTGACCATTAACAGCCTCTATTACAGCGTGGCCGACTTCACCGTTCGTGATTATGTTGGTGGCCTGAGCGATCTGCAACAGGGCATTATCCGCATGATTGGCGACCCGGAAACCCGCTACCGCGAAGACCCGGTTCGTATGCTGCGCGTAGTGCGCTTTGCCGCCAAGCTGGATATGAGCATTGCCCCTGAAACCGGCGAACCTATTCCACGCCTGGCAACACTGCTCAATGATATTCCCCCGGCGCGCCTGTTTGAGGAAACCCTCAAACTATTGCAATCAGGCTACGGCCACAGCACCTATCTGAAACTGCGTGAATACCAGTTATTCCAGCCGCTATTTCCGATTATCACCCGCTACTTCACCGAACAGGGTGACAGTAATATGGAGCGGATGATTCTTCAGGTGCTGAAAAATACCGATAACCGCATCCATAATCAGATGCGCGTTAATCCGGCGTTCCTGTTTGCCGCTATCTTCTGGTATCCGCAGCTGGAAGCAGCACAGAAAATTGCTCAGGAGAGCGGCCTCGCCTATTACGATGCCTTTGCCCTGTCGATGAACGACGTGCTTGATGAAGCCTGCCGTTCGCTGGCGATTCCGAAACGTATTACCACTCTGGTGCGTGATATCTGGACGTTACAGCTGCGCCTGTCGCGCCGTCACGGCAAACGCGCCTGGAAGCTGATGGAGCATCCTAAGTTCCGCGCCGCCTATGATCTGCTTGCTCTTCGGGCAGAAGTGGAAAATAACCACGAACTGCAACGCCTCACCACCTGGTGGAGCGAGTTCCAGGTTTCTGCTCCACCTCAGCAGAAAACTATGCTGAATACCCTCGGCGACGATCCGGTACCACGTCGCCGTACCCGTCGCCCGCGTAAACGCGTGCCCGGTGCTCCACGCCGCGATTATAACAACGACGCATGATCCGCGTTTATCTGGCGCTGGGCAGTAATCTGGCCGACCCGTTGCATCAGGTGCAGTCTGCACTTAATGCGCTGGCGGCCATTCCTGACAGCACGCTGGTTGCCACCTCTTCCCTGTATCGAACTCCCCCTTACGGCCCGCCGGATCAGCCCGATTTTCTTAACGCTGCCGTGGCGCTGGATACCCGGCTGGACGCAGAAAGCCTGCTAGACCACACCCAGCGTATTGAGCTGGAGCAGGGGCGCGTGCGTAAAGAACACCGCTGGGGGCCGCGTACTCTCGATCTCGATATTATGCTATTCGGCGACCAGACGCTAAACACCCCGCGCCTGACGGTACCGCATTACGATATGCATAACCGCGCGTTTATGCTGCTGCCGTTGCTGGAGATCGCCCCTGCGCTTTGCCTGCCGGATGGCACACCACTGGCGGATATTCTGTCCACCCTCGACTGTAGCAGCATCCAGCGCTGGTAACCCCGGATGGGGCATGCCCCACCCCTACGGAAAATCCCCGCCGCTGACCACCTGCGGAAAATCATCCCTCTCTTTTCCTACCCGCAACGGATAACCCCGGATGGGGCATGCACCACCCCTACGGAAAATCACCCGCCGCTGACCACCTGCGGAAAATCATCCCTCTCTTTTCCTACCCGCAACGGATAACCCCGGATGGGGCATGCCCCACCCCTACGGAAAATCACCCGCCGCTGACCACCTGCGGAAAATCATCCCTCTCTTTTCATACCCGCAACGGATAACCCGGATGGGGCATGCACCACCTTAACCCATCTCTCTATACCCGTAGGGGCGAGGCACGCCTCGCCCGTGACAATGCTGACATCCCTCTTCCCTTCCTTTAAGATACGCCAACTCAGATTTCTTAAGGTGAAATGATGAAACCGACAACTGTCTCAACCTTGCATCAGTGGAAGCAACAGGGGCGTAAATTTGCCTCGATCACCGCCTACGATTTCAGCTTCGCCAAACTCTTTGCCGATGAAGGCGTTGACGTGCTGCTGGTTGGTGATTCCCTTGGCATGGTGGTACAGGGCCATGATTCGACGCTGCCGGTAACGGTCGCTGATATTGCCTATCACACCCAGGCCGTGCGCCGTGGTAGCCCCGGCTCCCTGCTGCTCGCTGACCTGCCGTTTATGAGTTACGCCACACCTGAACAGACCTTTGAAAGCGCGGCGCAGCTGATGCGTGCCGGTGCCAATATGGTCAAGCTGGAAGGCGGTAAATGGCTGGCAGAGACGGTGAAACAGTTAACCGAGCGCGCAGTGCCGGTATGCGGTCACCTTGGTCTGACACCACAGTCGGTCAATATTTTTGGTGGCTATAAAGTCCAGGGCCGCGCCAGTG
Source organism: Erwinia sorbitola (assembly GCF_009738185.1). Classification (NCBI taxonomy): domain Bacteria; kingdom Pseudomonadati; phylum Pseudomonadota; class Gammaproteobacteria; order Enterobacterales; family Erwiniaceae; genus Erwinia; species Erwinia sorbitola. Next base: position 3,794,081 of record NZ_CP046509.1, read on the forward strand.
CCGATGCAGATCGCCTGCTTGAGGATGCGCTGGCGCTGGAAGCCGCCGGAATGCAGCTGCTGGTGCTGGAGTGCGTACCGGTAGCGCTGGCGCAGCGCATTACCGAAGCGCTGACCATTCCGACCATCGGCATTGGTGCCGGTAATGTGACCGACGGGCAGATTCTGGTGATGCACGATGCTTTTGGGATCACCGGCGGTCATATTCCAAAATTCGCCAAAAACTTCCTCGCTGAAGCCGGAGATATCCGCGCCGCAGTGCGCCAGTATGTGGCTGAAGTGGCAGCCGGAAGCTATCCGGCTGAACAACACAGTTTCCAGTAACCGAGGAGAAAGCCCGTGCTGATTATTGAAACCCTGCCGATGCTGCGCCGTGAAGTGCGCCGCTGGCGTCATGATGGTAAACGGATTGCGCTGGTTCCCACCATGGGCAACTTGCATGACGGTCATATGACGCTGGTCGACGAAGCTCGCGCCACTGCCGATATCGTGGTGGTATCGATTTTCGTTAATCCGATGCAGTTTGAACGCGCTGATGATCTGGCCCGCTACCCGCGTACGCTCCAGGAAGATTGCGAGAAGCTCAACCGCCGTGGCGTTGACCTGGTATTTGCGCCAGCTCCAGAGGATGTATACCCGAAAGGGCTGGGTGAGCAGACCTTTGTTGACGTTCCCGGCCTTTCGACGCTGCTGGAAGGTGCCAGCCGTCCGGGACACTTCCGCGGCGTCTCTACTATCGTCAGCAAGCTGTTTAATCTCGTGCAGCCCGATATCGCCTGTTTCGGCGAAAAAGATTATCAACAGCTGGCGCTGATCCGAAAAATGGTGGCGGATATGGGCTACGATATTGAGATTATCGGCGTCCCTACCGTACGTGCCAAAGATGGGCTGGCGCTCAGTTCACGCAACGGCTACCTCTCCGCTGAGGAGCGCAAACTCGCGCCCGTTGTCAGTCAGGTGATGAACAGCATCGCGGAGAAACTGGGCCAGGGCGAGCGCCATGTGGAACAGCTTATCGAGGATGCTGAAAGTGCACTAAGCGAGCAGGGATTGCAGCCTGACGGGCTGGCGATTGTCGATGCTGATACGCTGCTGCCGCTAAATGTGGATAGCCAGCGGGCGGTGATCCTGATGGCGGCATGGTTGGGTAAAGCGCGTTTGATAGATAACCAACAGGTTGATCTGACGCAGTAGACAGCCGCGCCCGCAAAGGCAATACTGACGACCGTTTTTTTGAACCGATGCAGAGTGAATATTTATGAACCGTACTATGTTGCAGGGCAAACTTCACCGGGTCAAAGTGACTCAGGCAGACCTCAATTACGAAGGTTCCTGCGCCATCGACCAGGACTTCCTCGACGCTTCCGGCATTCTGCAATACGAAGCGATTGATATCTATAACGTTAACAACGGCCAGCGTTTCTCCACCTATGCGATTGCCGCTGAACGTGGTTCAAAGATCATTTCAGTAAACGGCGCTGCGGCACGCTGTGCCTGTGAAGGTGACCTGCTGATTATCTGCTCTTACGTGCAGATGTCAGATGCGGAAGCGCGGGAATGGCAGCCAAAAGTGGCCTATTTTGAAGGCGACAACCAGATGAAACGGGTAGCGAAAGCCGTACCGGTTCAGGTCGCATAACTAAGAAATTTCAGGGCCGACCTTGCTGGCCGGCCCTCTTTCACATCAGGTACGCAGCCCGCGACCGCGCTGAATTAACACCCAAACCAGCGCGTAAAACACCACGATAAACGCCACCAGCACACCCAGCGTAAACACCAGCGGCACATCGTTAATTCCGAGGAAACCATAGCGGAAGCCACTGATCATATAGACGATTGGGTTCAGCTTTGACACCATCTGCCAGACCGGCGGCAGCAGCGTCAGCGAGTAGAACACCCCGCCTAAATAAGTCAGCGGCGTCAGCACAAAGGTCGGGATCAGGCTGATATCATCAAAAGTACGGGCAAAGACCGCGTTCAGCAGCCCCGCCAGTGAGAACAGTATCGCCGTCAGAACCAGGGTTACCGCTACCATCAGCCACGAATGCACCTGGAACGGCACAAAGAACAGTGAAATTACCGTGACCAGAACGCCCACACAGATTCCGCGCGCCACGCCGCCGCCCACATAGCCTGCGATTATCACATGCGTCGGCACCGGTGCGACCAGCAGCTCTTCGATATTGCGCTGAAACTTGGCGCTGAAGAATGAGGATGCCACGTTAGCGTAAGCGTTAGTGATCACCGCCATCATAATCAGGCCCGGCACAATAAACTGCATATAGCTGAAGCCGTGCATTTCACCAATGCGCGAACCAATCAGATTGCCGAAAATAATAAAATAGAGCGTCATGGTGATAACCGGCGGCACCAGCGTCTGGATCCAGATACGCGCAAAACGGTTAACTTCTTTACCCCAGATACTTTTCAGCGCTACCCAATACAGATGCATCATGCTTTATCTCCTTTGTGACCGTTGACCAGGTCGACAAACAGCTCCTCAAGACGGTTAGCCTTATTGCGCATACTGAGTACCTGAACACCCTGATGACTGAGCTGGCTGAACACGCTGTTCAGGCCCTGCTCGCGCAGTACTTCCACTTCCAGCGTGGAGGTATCTGCCAGACGATAGTGAAACCCTTCAAGCTTCGGCACCGGACTTTTCGGCGCGAGATCGAGGATAAAGGTTTCTGATTTCAGCTTGGAGAGCAGCCCTTTCATTGAGGTGTTCTCCACCAGCTCACCGCGCTGAATAATGCCGATATTGCGGCACAGCATCTCGGCTTCTTCAAGGTAGTGAGTGGTCAGAATAATGGTGGTGCCCTGCGCATTCAGCTCTTGCAGGAAAGTCCACATTGAGCGGCGCAGTTCAATATCTACCCCCGCTGTGGGTTCATCGAGGATCAGCAGCTTGGGCTCATGCATCAGCGCACGGGCAATCATCAGGCGGCGCTTCATACCGCCGGAGAGCATACGCGCACGTTCGTTACGCTTTTCCCATAAATCGAGCTGCTTAAGATACTTTTCAGCACGTTTTTGCGCTTCAGGTTTCTCCACACCGTACAGCCCCGCCTGGCTTACAACAATCTGAAGCACGGTTTCAAACTGGTTAAAGTTGAACTCCTGCGGCACCAGCCCCAGCTGACGCTTGGCGTTTACCACGTCCTGCTGTAGATCGTAGCCAAATACCCGCACTTTACCGGCGGTTTTATTAACCAGTGAACTGATAATACCAATGGTGGTGGACTTGCCAGCGCCGTTTGGCCCCAGCAGCGCATAGAAGTCACCGGCTTCTACCGCAAGGTCGATTCCTTTTAGCGCCTGAACCCCGCCAGCGTAGGTTTTGGTCAGCTTTTCAAGCTCCAGTGCATAAGTCATAGGTTAAAGAGTGCCCTGTTTAGTTGAGGTTTCTTGTTTGTCATTTTCAATCACGTCACATTGCCCTATATTACTTCATCGCTTTTGAGCAATTGGTCGACACCATTATGAAAGACATTGATACCCTGATCAGCAACAATCGTGAGTGGTCCCGGTTGCTGAGGGAGGAGGATCCTGGTTTTTTTGAGCGTCTTTCTCTGACGCAAAAGCCCCGATTCCTCTGGATTGGCTGCTCTGATAGCCGCGTACCTGCGGAACGCCTGACCGGGCTGGAGCCGGGTGAACTGTTTGTTCACCGCAATGTAGCCAACCTGGTTATCCATACTGATTTAAACTGCCTCTCAGTAGTGCAATACGCGGTTGAAGTGCTGGAAGTCGAGCACATCATCATCTGTGGCCACTACGGTTGCGGGGGTGTTCAGGCCGCTGTAGAAAATCCGGAGCTTGGCCTGATCGACAACTGGCTGCTGCATATTCGCGATTTGTGGTACAAGCATAGTGCGTTTCTGGGCGAACTTCCGCCAGAAAAGCGTTTCGATAAACTGTGTGAAATCAACGTGATTGAGCAGGTGTATAACCTGGGTCACTCTACGGTGATGCAGTCGGCCTGGAAACGCGGGCAGAAGGTCAATATTCATGGCTGGGTTTACGGCATCATGGATGGCTACCTGCGCGACCTCGGCGTCAGCTCAACCAACCGTGAAACCCTTGAACAGCGCTATCGCCAGGGCATTGCTAATCTGCTGAACGATCCGGATCTTAAACCGTAAATCGCCCCTCTAAATAGTTCACGCCGGGTGCAAACACACAGCCAGCGTGAAGTATAACCAATAACCCTGCTCTCCGGTGTTGGTCGATTGTGCTCTGCCAGATTATTCGTCCAGCATCACCACTTTACCCACATAGGGCAGATGGCGATAACGCTGTGCATAATCAATGCCGTAGCCCACAACAAATTCGTCGGGGATGGCGAAGCCAACATACTCTACCGGCACGTCTACTTCGCGGCGCGAAGGCTTATCCAGCAAGGTACAGATAGCCAGCGACTTCGGCCCGCGCAGGCTGAAGATCTCGCGCACTTTGCTCAATGTATTACCTGAATCAATAATATCTTCGACGATAAGCACGTCTTTGCCCCGGATGTCTTCATCCAGATCCTTAAGGATTTTCACGTCACGCGTGCTTGAAGTGCCGTTGCCATAGCTGGAGGCCGTCATAAAATCGACTTCATGAGACACGTCAATGGTACGGCAGAGGTCGGCCATAAACATAAAGGAGCCGCGCAGCAGGCCCACCAGCACCATGTCGCTGCCGCTGTCACGGTAGTGGTCACTGATTTGCTTGCCGAGTTCGGCAACGCGGGATTTGATTTCAGCTTCGGAGATCATTACTTCAACGGTGTGTTTCATATAGATAGCGCTTCGTCGATTGCTCTGGGAAAGCGGTAAAGTTTACCACACTTCCTGGCCACTAAGCTCACTGTTGCGCAACGTCATCTCCCGCGCTACACGCAGACATATAGACTGCCATACGTTCAGACAGCCATATTTCATATGGCATTTTGATTTAACCATAGAGCGTTTATTCATTTATGCCGCACTCCTGCCCCGTGCTAGCTTATGCGCAACAATAACAATGCTTCATGCCTTAAAGCCGGAGTTTGCATGCCCTCTTCACATTCTAAAAAAACACATATTGGTACGCGTGAACTGCATCCTGAAACCCAGATGCTTAACTATGGCTATGACCCTTCCCTTTCAGAAGGCGCGGTTAAGCCGCCGGTATTTCTGACCTCCACCTTCGTGTTTAACAGCGCGGAAGAGGGACGGGACTTCTTTGACTATGTTTCCGGACGCCGCGAACCGCCAGCGGGAGAAGGTAACGGGCTGGTTTATTCACGTTTTAACCACCCCAACAGTGAGATTGTTGAAGACCGTCTGGCGATTTATGAGCGTACCGACAGCGCTGCGCTATTCTCTTCCGGAATGTCTGCCATCTCCACTACTCTGCTGGCATTTGTGAAGCCCGGCGATACCATCCTGCACTCGCAGCCGTTATATGGCGGCACCGAAACGCTGTTAAGTAAAACCTTCCGCAATCTTGGCGTTTCAACGCTGGGCTTTGCTGATGGCGTTGACGAGGCCGTGGTACAGGCCGCCGCTGAAGAGGCAATGAAACTGGGGCGGATTTCGGTGATTCTGATCGAGTCCCCCGCTAACCCGACCAACAGTCTGGTGGATATCGCGCTGATAAAGCGCGTGGCGGATCATATTGAGCGCCAGCAGCAGCATCGTCCGGTGATCGCCTGCGACAACACCCTGCTTGGCCCGGTGTTTTCGCGCCCAACGGAACACGGTGCTGATATCTCCCTTTATTCCCTGACCAAATACGTTGGCGGCCACTCCGACCTGATTGCCGGAGCCGCAATGGGCAACAAGGCATTAATCCGCCAGGTGAAGGCGCTGCGTAGCGCCATCGGTACACAGCTTGATCCGCACTCCAGCTGGATGATTGGACGCTCGCTGGAAACGCTGGCGCTGCGGATGGAGCGCGCCAACGATAATGCCGCTGCGGTTGCTGCATTCCTGCAAAGTCATCCGCAGGTGGAAAAAGTACATTATCTGCCGTTCCTCGATCCCGCCTCAGCGGCAGGAAAGGTATTCAGCACTCAGTGCAGCGGCGCGGGCTCGACCTTCTCGTTTGATATTCGCGGCGGCGAGGCGGCAGCATTCCGTTTCCTCAACACCCTGCAACTGTTTAAGCTGGCAGTAAGCCTGGGCGGCACCGAGTCTCTCGCCAGCCACCCGGCCAGCACTACCCACTCCGGCGTACCGCTGGATGTGCGCAACCGTTTTGGCATTACCTCATCCACTATTCGCCTGTCGATTGGCATTGAGAATAAGGATGATTTGATCGAAGACGTACGGCTGTCACTGGAGTAATCCAGTCGGGAACGGCAGGAGAACATTATTGCCGTTATAAGGGGGCGAGGCATGCCTCGCCCCTACTGTGGTCTGCTTCTTTGTCGGGGCGGACATGCCCCGTTCTTGCTAAAGATTTTTTTAATTTATTGCTCGTGATGCCCTCTGTTTTGTGTAAATAAGAAAAAACACTGATTTAATAAATACAAATATCCGCATAATGACATCACCTCCCATAAAAAAATAACGACCAGCTATAAATAATATTCAAACCCACAGCTCACGCAACATTCCCAATATAATCACCAAAAAAACATATATAAATAACAAATTCAAACCAGATAATTTCTCAATCTTCCACACTATTAGTGCGATACTCATTCACCAGGCACTAAATAACCAAAAAACCAACTGACAAAAAATCACTTTTAAACTTGATTATATTAAATCGCAGGGTAAAGTGTTCTGCACCCATACCAGTAATAACAAATAATAAAAAACCTCTCTATTAGACAGGCTTGGTCTATGTTAATTAAGATTTTTTACCAAACTGGTGGTAATGAGTATCTTGCTTGCCGGCCAAATGTTGCGAACCCTCCGCATCAACATCACATTAAACATATTTAAATTATTATTTTCCGCTTAATTTCACTGCATACAGTAAAGGAGGCAGTATGTTGCGAGAAACACTAACAGATTTTATTACCACATATATCGAAGATCGTAAAAATGAAAAAATGGATCCCATTCTTAAGAGTGCAGAAAAGAAACTAGCGGGAATAGTTGCGCAGGATGAGCTTCATCAGACAAGGATCGAACTAAACAAGAAGCATGCCAAGCTGGAAAGCTCTTATGAGATTACTGCATGGCTGACGGATGCTTCCATACGATCAAAACAAATTTACCAAGTGACACATGCTTTAAAATTCACGCACAGCCATGCGAAAGGAAGCAGTGTCTATTCCAGGGTTAAACCCGCGAAAAACTCGTACCTTACCACTCAATCACTGTCGAAACCGGTGTTTGATTTTGTCGGAAACGCAGCTATTTTTGATGTTGCCAAACTATTACACACCGAGGTGGAAGGCGACTCACTGATTGCCAGCCTGCATCGCGGTGATGTTTCTGCGCTGGAACCTTTTACTAACGATCGCCAGCTGCTTGATAGCTGGGTCAACAGCTTTAAACAGGTTCTGATCGACAGAGAACCCGCCAGCCATAAGCTGGCAAAGCAGCTCTATTTTCCCATTGGTAAGTCACAGTATCACCTTCTCAGCCCGCTATTCTCTTCATCGCTTTATCATGCTTTGCACCAGCGCATTACCGCTGCACGCTTTAGCGAAGAGGCTAAAGCGGCACGCAGCGCGATGAGGGAAGGTCGCTGGCACTCTGACCCGGTAACCTTCTATCCGGCAACGGCAGTGATGGGTATCGGCGGAAAACAACCACAGAATATTTCATACCTGAACCACAGCGTTCACGGCGGCAAGGTCTGGCTGCTCTCCTGTGCATCCCCAAGTTGGAAAAGCATCAGTACGCCGCCGTTTCGCCACAAAACAATTTTTAACTTCAACATAGAGTTTGCCCGCCAGGCGAGGCCGGTTATTGCGCGCCTGAAGCGTTTTTTATACAGCGTAAAGTCGCTGGAGAATACCGCTGAGATCCGCCAGCAGCGGCTGGCATTTACCGACGAAATTATCGATATCCTGTTTAACTATGTGCTCGGTATTCAGAATCAGACTGAGAATCGGTGCTGGAGTACGCAAGAAAATTGTCAATTAAAACGCGCCCAGCAGCTGTGGCTGGATCCTTATCGTAGCCAGACGGATAAAGATTTTCGTTTTGAGCGCGAAGGGGGCGACTGGAAAAAAGAGGTGGCACGTGACTTTGGTCACTGGATGATTAGCCAGATCCAGGATGAGCATCTGCGTTTGGGGGCGGTTGAGCGGCGAGAGTTTTCCACTGCCCCGCTGTTTAAACAGCGCCTGCGTGAGCTGGAGCAAGATTTGCAGGAGGAGCTGTCATGAGTTCGCTGATTATTTTGCGCAATATGCGTATCGAAAATGCTAACGCGGTGGCCGGACTGACCTGGGGGTTTCCGGCGATCACCCATTTCCTCGGTTTCACCCATGCCCTCTCAAGGCAACTTCAGCCAAGCCACGGGCTGTCGCTGGATGGCTGCGGGGTGATTTGTCATCAGCAGCAGGTTCATGCATACAGCTCCGATCGAGGCAGAGATTACTATTTTTCCCTGACGCGTAACCCTCTGACGCGTGAGGCGAAAGTCCGCCCTTTCAATGAAGAGGGGCGTATGCATATGACCGTATCCCTGGTGATGGAGTGCAACGGCATGATGGCGGGTGGTGAGCAGGGTATTGCAGCATTAAAGGCACATCTCGCCATGATATGTCCGCGCTTACGCCTGGCGGGCGGCACGATTATTGACCCGGGACAAATAGAGGTCAGAGGCTGGCCGCAAGATGAGCGGGAAATGAGACGCGTGCTGCGCCGTCTGTTGCCTGGATTTGCGCTGCTGGATCGTTCTTCGCTGCTTTCCGAACATTTTTCGCGGATGAAACAGTCACAGCCTGAGGCTGAAATGCTTGATGCCTGGCTGGACTTCGCCGCGCTAAAAATACAGTCGCCACAAACATCTGAAACCGAAGAAAAAGAGACAGCCGGATGGGTTTATCAACCTAAGCCTGCGGGTGGCTTCCTGGTGCCGCTGATGATCGGTTACCAGGCAATCTCGCCGCTTTATCCCGCCGGTAAGGTGCTCAACAGCCGCGATAACGAAACCCCATTCTGTTTCACTGAGGCAGTGTACGGCGTAGGAGAGTGGCGCGGGTTGCATCGCATCAACGATCTGGACGAACTGTTATGGCGCTATCACTACCAGGATGAGCAGTATCTCTGCCGCTGCAAGAAAGCCGCTGGCGAACAGTTTTATGACGTATCTGATGAAGAAATTGACTACAGCTAATTAAATTTTATAAGGAAATAATCATGACTAAATCAGCAATCAAAACCGCTTCCGTCCTCGCCTTTGAGCGTAAATTATCCAACTCAGACGCCATTATGATGGCGGGAACCTGGCAGGCCGAAAATGGATGGGTTCCGGTGGCAATTCAGGAGAAAGCGGTGCGCGGCACGATTTCTAACCGCCTTAAAAATGCCATCGCCAGCGATAATTTAAAACTGGATGCTGAAATCCAGAAAGCTAACTTGCAGCGGGTGGATGTGGCCGCACTGCCGCATACCTGCGATACCTTAAAAGTCTGTTTTACTCTGCGAGTGTTAGGGGATTTAGCTACGCCTTCAGTCTGTAATGACCAGCTTTATCAGGCAGAACTGACCAGGGTGATTAATGACTATATTACCCGTAATGGCTTCGGTGAACTGGCGGCACGCTATGCCGAAAACATTGCTAACGGACGTTTCCTGTGGCGTAACCGCATTGGAGCTGAACGCATTAGGGTAAAGGTCAGCTGTGGGACGGAAGAGTGGGAATTCGATGGCTATAACTACAACCTGCGCGCATTCAGCCAGCCAGAGGGAGATCTGCTAAAACTGGCAAGGGCAATTGAGGAAGGACTGACTGGCAAAGCGTTTGCTCTGTTTAACGTAGAAGCGCAGGTGCTGCTGGGTAACGGGCAGGAAATCTTCCCGTCACAGGAGCTGGTGCTGGATACCGGCAGTAAGAAAAGCAAAGTTCTGTATCAGGTAAATGATATTGCTGCCATGCACTCACAGAAGATTGGTAACGCCCTGCGCACCATCGATACCTGGTACCCGGATGCAGATGTGAGTGAGTTCGGGCCGATTGCCGTTGAACCCTATGGTGCAGTAACCAGTCGCGGGACGGCCTATCGCCAGCCAGCGAAAAAAATGGATTTCTACACTCTGCTGGATAACTGGATTACAAAGGGGAAAGTACCGGATCTCGAACAGCAGCACTTTGTGATGGCAACCCTGATTCGTGGCGGCGTATTTGGTGAAAAAAGCGAGTAGGAGGCGTGATGGATCATTATCAGGATATACAGGTGATTGCTGACGCGGAAACCAGCGGCCCGGTGCTGCTTGCTCAACTGTTTATGCGCCTGCATCAGATGCTGGGTAGAGTTGCTGCGGGGCGTATTGGCGTCAGCTTTCCCCTGGTAGCCCGGACGCTCGGCGATTGCTTAAGAGTACACGGCACCCTCGCTGACCTCACCGCCTTACAGCAGAGCGGCTGGCAGCAGGGGCTGCGGGATTACATCATTAGCGGTGAAATCAGTGCCGTACCGCAGGAAGTTTCCTGGCGGGTGGTTAAACGCGTACAGGTGAAAAGCAGTGCGGAACGTCTGCGTCGGCGTTCAGTGAATAAAGGGTGGATCAGTGAGGAGGAGGCTCGCGAGCGTATCAGCGTGCTTAAAGAGCAGCGCAGCAATTTACCCTATGTGTTAATTAAGAGTGGTTCCAACGGTAATGCTTACCCGCTGTTTATAGAGCACGGCCCGCTTCAGTCAACGCCGGTTAGCGGAGGTTTTAATTCCTACGGTCTGAGCGCCACGGCAACCATTCCCTGGTTCTGACCTTTTTTGCCGCTGGAGCTGGCCTGTTAATTTTACCTGCCACCAGAGGCAACAGAGTGTTCACTGCCGCACAGGCAGCTTAGAAGCGTCTGATAGACAGGTTATTTATCACATTACTGCCGTACAGGCAGCGGACATTTCATATGATTTTTGACGACACAGACTAAAGTGTCGTCAAAAATCTATGGATTGAAACCAACAAATCGATGATTAGCTTTATCCTACGCAACCCCCGTCACTCGCCATACACCCCCAAAAACGGGTCGAAGAACCATATTTCTGGTGCATCATTCCTTTCATCTCTCAAACTAATCTCACCAAACTTCATACTGACGTCCACCAGCTCCATATGCAGCGCCTCCGCCAGTCTCAGATAAATCCGCTGATAATCTGTGTCGACCCAGGCGCTGACGCCGGATGCAAACTGCGGAGCTTTTCCGCGTTCAATAGCGCTTTTTTTTCTGCCCGCTGCACCGCTGTCGAGCATATAAAATTCAGGCCGATCGCCCTCCTCCTCAATCAGCAGATAGTGCAGCGCCTGGGGAGAGGATTTTCTGAAGGGCTTAAGGCGTTGCGGTTCACCGCTCCAGCTCATCTCTTCCCGCCACCACAATGCGGCAAAATAGTCGCTTTTATTTTTGCGGCCCACGCCCTGTAACTCCTGCCATAATCGGCTGTGCTCAAGATCGACCAGATTATGAAATGGCAGGGAATTATCCGTATCAGCACGCTCTGTGATACGGGGAATAGCGTTAATCGTCTGGTATTGCTCCTTTTTCAGTAACTGACTGAGATCATGGCTGGCGAGCATAAAATGTTCATTCTCAAACCCTGGGCGGCAGTAGGCAGGCCGCTGATTGTCCGATGATTGTAAGGCGCGAATATTCTGCTGAAGGATAAGTAAGTTATCATCGGGCTTCGATTCCTGCCGGTGGCGCTGTACCCTGCCCGCCAGCTGGATCAGTGAGCGCATCGAACTCGGCTCGGCAATCGCCCAATCGTAGTCGTGGTCGCGCCCGACCTCAGTAACCGCAGTGCCTAGCACGACAAAAAGATGATGCTGCTGCTGAGGATATGCCTCCAGCGCCTGCTGTACCTCTGCTATCTGCCAAAGTGCGCCCCGTTCCTCGCGCATCAGGGCCGCATCGAGGCGTTCCTCTATCCATGAGCGCATCGCCAGCGGGTGCTGGCTGTGATAAACGCAGTAGTGAATATGGGTATTTTCCGGTGCCGGAGTGGCAAGCAACAGCTGCGCCACCGCCACCAGCGGATTGATATTCGCCATACGAACCAGGCCGAGAGACACCGTCTTAATGCCATCGGGATGGAGCTGATGATGAGCTGCATGAAGCTGCTGCATCGAGCGGAAGATCGTGTCTGCCACACAGGTGTAGACCATCTGGCTGTTGTTATTCTCGGGCACTACCGGGAGTAAACGAGCACGCCTGAGCACCGGCTGGCGACCAAGCCAGTCTGCGCGCTGTGTCACAAACGCCTGATGCTGCTGTTTAAACTGTAATGGGCGGCGTAGGTCTTTTATGCTGGTATCCCGCTCATCAAACCATGCGCAGCAGATATCACTTTCCGCCGTCAGACCGCAGGCCTGGTTAAATATCTCGCGCCCGTTGCGGTAGGCATTAAACAGCGCCTGCACCATAGCCGGAGGCAGGGTCGCCGAGGAGAGTAATACCCGGGAACCCAGCATTCCTGCCCAGTTCACCAGGCGGCATAAGGCGTGTAAGTCATTAACATCGAAATCGTCCGGCTCATCAAGCACCAGATCGGAAGTCAGCAGCCGCAGCATCGGTGCAATTTGCTTACCACCGCGCACCCCTTCCGTTGCGCCAATCAGATGGTCAATTGTCGTCACCAGCACCGGCGCGCTAACCAGTTTATTAAGCTTATCGTGCCCCTTTGAATGATCGGATCCCTCAGCGCCTTTCAGCCAGCGGCTCAGGCGTCCGTCATCCAGACTGCCGTCATAGCGCACATACTGATGCCCGGCAAAAAGCGCTTCCGATGACTCACTGCCGCTGGCATCTTGCTCGTCTGGTTGGTGACGGTTTAGCTTATGCAGCTGGGCAACGGGCTGTGAACCAATCAGCACACCCAGATCATCCTCCTCCAATCCCAGCCGCTTACGCAGGGCGTCGCCGGTTTGCAGCGTTAAGGTTCTTAAGCCCAGCGCTATCGAGAAACGGCAGCCCTGCTGTTCATCGGCCAGAGCATACATAATGCGCGCATTGGCTAAGGTTTTCCCGCAGCCGGTTGATGCCATATTGACACCGAAAAATCCCTGTTTAAATGCACGTTCACGCAGGGCGCAGGTGGTTTGCCATGCTTTATCCTGCCAGCGATACTTATCATTCTCACTGCGTTTTTTAAACCCTTTATGCCGGGTAATAGCTGGCAGAGTTTTACGTAGCTGCGGCAGGCTGCGTGCCAGCAGTAGCGCGTTTTGGGCCACGCCGATATTGTGCTCATCCAGACGCTGCTTCAGCTCACCGCTTACGCGATCGGTATTGGCGCTGGCAGTATAAGCAGGATCCTGCCAGGCGGGAGTGGGTGGGCGGGCTGAATAGATGTGATCGGCCAGCATCAGCGACAGCCGCGCCATATGGCAGGTAAAACGTTGCCTGAGGTTGATATGCTCCATCCAGGCAGGCTGAGTTAATACCCGTTGTGCGATTTTTTGTGCCCTGGTACGCCATAAAGCACTGCGCAGCGGTGTCCCCTCTGGGAATTGCCATTGCGCCTGAAAATCGGCGGGCTTCAACTCCCTGGAGTGATGGTTAACCGCATTCCATAGCGCATCCAACTGGCTGCATAACCACTCCTCACTGTATTGCAGCTTCGGGGGATTGTCATAGCCCCAGGACGGATAAGCAGGAAGACGGTGGTGAGAAAGGATCAACCATGCCACAACCTGCGCCACCGGCGGCAGGCCAGCGAAGGGGGAGCTTATGGTTAATTCCTGGAGTGAATCCTTTACCAGTTCATCGAAAACGCGCTGTTCGTCAGCAGCTGCCACCTGCGCCAGCGATGCGATCCACTCTTTATCTGCACGCTTGCCAACAAAAGCAACAAACAGCCGCAGCGACACCCACTCATGGCGATAAGGCTGGTATGTTTTTGCCCCACTCTTTTTATGCAGCATTTGCTGAAACAGGCGGTTTGATTTGCCAAAATCATGAAACAGTCCGGCAATAGCCGCCAGCAGGCTGATAGCATTAACGCTGTGCCAGCTATTCTCATCGTGGCTTTTTAATATATCGCGCCGGGTGGTATGCGTTGGCACCACGCCGCATTGATTAAAACGACGCAGATTACCTACAATCCACAGCAGTTCAGTCTGACCACTATTTTTTATCCAGTGACACGCCACGGCAGTATTACGACGTGCCGTTTTACGTAACAGCTTCCTTAAGGTATCCAGTCCCTGTTTGGTTATAGCGGTTTGCCAGCTTCGGTCGCCTTTGCGCTCTGCAAACTGATCCAAAATGCGGCGGCTTTCATCCAGAGCATTTTTATTACACTGGGAGATCAATAAGATATTCATACCCCCACCTGACTACACTGACGGGCGGTCAGCTCCAGTGATTCAATCATCGTATCCAGTGCGTCTGCGTTCTGCATGTTTGAAATACAACGCTGACGGAACTCCTGCTCCTCTTCACCGGCCATCGCAGCCACAAAAGCCTGGGGCAAAATTAAGGCATCTTTAATCAGATCGGCTACATCAAAAACCAACCCGCCACGACGCGTTTTACCATGTAATACCGCCAACCCATGAGGCAAACCCAGCACCCAGCAGGCCACAGCCGCCAGACCGTACGCCAGATAATTCCCGTGATCGAGAAAACGGTTAGCATAGTCGATCCCACCGCCACGCTTCGCACGGATAAATTCACCGTAACTTACCGCTTCCGCTGCCAGTTTATATAAAAATTTTGTCATTACCGCTTCCTGCGCCAGCAGCTCAGTGGTATTTCGGCAATCCTTTAAATTTTCCTCAAAACGATCAAGTGCATTAATTAGCTGTGACGGATTAATATTGAACTTATTTTCCCGTTGCATCCGTTCACTCAGCCAGTGCTGACGTATTTGTGCAATTCTCACCTTCTGGAAAGCGACTGCTGCTGCCAGACGATGCGCTTCATCAAACCAGAAACTGACCCAATGTTGCAGATATTCTGTCGGGCGATATTCACTTTGAGAATTGAGCCATGAAACATCCACTTCCACCTCGTTGGCGGCATACAGCGGCGTTCCACCACCGCCGCAAAATCCAACTAATACTCCCGCGCGAGCAAACTCACGCATGGCCGCCTGAGTCACTGAAGTACCGGTTCCCAGCATCACCACGGTGGTGTTAGCTATCGGGATATTCCAGTATAAAGATTGTTTACCTTCATCGGTCACATACTCAACCCGCCCGCCATTAACCAGCACACGACAATATTGCAGGTAATAAATATTGCTACGCTTAGAGTGTAGAATGGTTTTTAAATCCGAAGGTGTAATCGATTTCAATCTGGTCATCCTTGTCAGAAATTACTTCCACGCATTCATTTAAATAAAAAATCAACACCGAACCAACAACCACGAAATTAAACAACATACCAGCCACATATTTTTGAATATCAACACCTCAATATCCTGGCTGTCATTTAAGCTGAAATAATAAAAATAACAATGAGTGCGCCCCGATATAATCAAAAATCACTGAAAAAAACGATATGGGGAAGGCAGGACAGATCGGGGCGACAAAAATCACAGAGACATTAACATCTATGGGGCGTTCGCCCCGATGTTTTTTAAGCTGCCTGCACGGCAGTGAAAGCCATTATGGCCGACGGTGATACTGACCTTCTAAGCTGCCTGTACGGCAGTGAACGAAAGCAGCAAGGATAAGGGCTGGATTATTTCACTTCTAAGCTGCCTGTGCGGCAGTGAACTGTTACTTTCTGAGCCATTGGAGTGAGACTTTCTTCTAAGCTGCCTGTGCGGCAGTGAACATCCTAGTCTTCGTGCCCTGTTACGATGCGCCACTTCTAAGCTGCCTGTGCGGCAGTGAACTCGGCACATCGCCCACACTTACATGGGTCATCTTCTAAGCTGCCTGTGCGGCAGTGAACGCGTCACCGCGATAAAAATTAACGCCGCATGACTTCTAAGCTGCCTGTGCGGCAGTGAACAATCAGCGGCAGGCTGCTCATGCTCAGGTGGGCTTCTAAGCTGCCTGTGCGGCAGTGAACTTCAGCAGGGCGGGCAGATCAAGGACTCGTTCCTTCTAAGCTGCCTGTGCGGCAGTGAACTGCGTGATAGGAAGCCCTCGGCTATCGATACCCTTCTAAGCTGCCTGTGCGGCAGTGAACCTCGTCGCGCTCACGTACTGCCGCTTCCAGTTCTTCTAAGCTGCCTGTGCGGCAGTGAACGATGCGGTTAAGCCGCTCCTGCCTCTGACCAACTTCTAAGCTGCCTGTGCGGCAGTGAACTTTCCCAGTCCACTTTACGCATACTGCTGATTCTTCTAAGCTGCCTGTGCGGCAGTGAACGTAATAAAAATTACGCTACAGTAAAGCCCAGCATCATGCCGGTATCTTCATGCTCAAGCAGATGGCAGTGCGCCATATAGGCATTAGCAGCATCAGCTTTATGGTTAAAACGCACCAGCACTTCGCTGCGCGCGCCCTCTACCTCAACGATATCCTTCCAGCCGCTGCGGTGGGCCGCCGGGGGTTTTCCGTTTTCAGAAAGAATGCGGAACTGGGTGCCGTGAACATGGAATGGGTGCAGCATCATGTCGCCCTCACCGGAGATAGTCCATTTTTCATATTCACCCTGCTTTGCCTCAAACGACGGTTTATCCATATTAAATGCAACGCCGTTAATACGGTTTCCATCATGGAAATCATATTCTTTGGCTGGCTTACCGTGATTCATCCCAGCCATATCACCGTGTTTCATTCCGGCCATATTGCCATGATCAGTCCCAGCCATATCGCCGTGTTTCATTCCGGACATATTGCCATGATCCATCCCAGCCATATTACCGTGATCCATTCCGGACATATCACCGTGATCCATTCCCGCCATCGATGCCTTGCCGTGCTTTTGCATCATCGCCATCATGCCGCGATGATCGAGCTCCGGATCCATCGTCAGCTGTAACCAGCGGCTTTTCAGTCCATCGGTGGCAGGAATAGCTGGCACATCGACCAGTTTGTCCGGCAGCGATCCGCTGGCCAACACGCGCAACGGCATAATCGCCAGTACCGGCAGCGGCTGATCAAAGGGTTGCAGGGTCATGCCCATTTGCCGCACCGGCAGGGTTTGCAGATCAAAAGCCTTCCCGTCTGAGGTATCTACCAGTACCTCGAAGCGCTCACCAGGCAACATCGGCAGCTCGCTCAATTTGACCGGTTCAGCCAGCAGACCGCCATCGCTGGCAATCACATACATCGGGCGTCGATCGCTGGTGGCCAGATTCAGCGAACGGGCATTACAGCCGTTCAGTAAGCGCAGACGCAGCCAGCCCCGCGATACTCCGGTCTGCGGATAGATAGCGCCGTTAGTCAGCATCGTATCGCCAAACCAGCCCACCGCAGCGCTCATAATATCCAGCTGATAGTCGATCTGTGTGCCGTCTGAACTCAGACGTTTATCCTGCAAAATTACCGGAATATCATCAATGCCCCACTGCTTAGGCAGCAGCAGCTTGCCGCTTTCAGGATCATTAATCAGCATCAGTCCCGCCAGTCCCTGCGAAACCTGATAGCCGGTACGGCCGTGCTGATGCGGATGGAACCAGCAGGTCGAGGCGGGCTGATCGGGAGTAAAGGTCACACGGCGGCTTTTGTTCGGCTCAATACGCGCCTGCGGCCCACCATCAACCTCTCCCGGTACTTCCAGGCCGTGCCAGTGCACCGTGGTGGCTTCCGGCAGGCGGTTATGTATGTTGATATTGACTTCCTTGCCGCGCTCTAACTGAATAGCGGGGCCAAGCAGACTACCGTTATAGCCCCAGGTTGGCACATTTTTGCCACGCCAGTTGCTGATACCTGCCTGAGCTGTCAGGGTGATTTCACTGCGTGCATCGGGGGTCAGTAATGTGGGGATCGGCAGCAGCGGGCGCTGTTCCGCTGCCATTAATGAACGGCTCCACAGTGGCAATGCACTGGCTGCGCCGAGAGCAGCGCTTAATTTTATAAAATCACGACGTTGCATCATCCATTCCTTTTGTCAGATGTCGATATAGCCATCATACTGTAAGCTGCACAGGCCTTGCCGCAACTCGAATTATTGAGGGCATGCTAACTGTGCAGCATAAACCTTGCCCTAGCGGGAAGGTCAAGGCCGTAAAAAAAATGCGAAATAGAGGCTCCAGGATTTTTCTACGGTAAAAGTGGCTGGAACCCGGAGTGAACTGTGCTAACGTCAGCTTATTGCACACGTATGAGATATGTCATGAAGAAAAGCATCAAGGCTCTGTTGCTGTTAGGGCTGTTTGGCTTCTCCTCCACCAGTTTCGCACTAAGCGAATCGGAAGCAGAAGATTTGGCAGATTTAACCGCTGTATTTGTGTACCTGAAAAACGATTGTGGTTACCAGGATCTCCCTGACGGGCAGATCCGCCGTGCGTTGGTGTTCTTCGCACAGCAAAATCGTTGGGATTTAACCAATTACAATAGTTTCAATATGAAAGCATTAGGTGAGGATAGCTATCGCGATCTCAGCGGTATTGCTGTCCCGAACGATACTAAGTGTAAATCTCTGGCTCGTGATTCTCTGAGCCTGCTTGCCTACGTTAAGTAATCGTCTGAACTCATCCTCCTGATGATGATTTGACCGTGCAACCGCGGTCATAAATAGCTATGATACTGGCCCATTTTTTGCGGCTGTTATACTCATCATGATTCAGGTTGCAACTGCACTGGCTGCGTTTATTCCCCGGTTCACAGAGTGTTCACGGGGATGCCGCCTTGCTGCAACGTGGTAAATGAAGAGTATACAAGGAGGAATCCCCACCATGACCGATAATGAAATGTGGTATGAAACGCTTCATGCCGGATTCGGACAGTATTTTTCTGTCGATAAAGTTCTGTATCGTGAAAAAACCGATCATCAGGATCTGATTATCTTCGAAAATGCGGCATTAGGCCGCGTTATGGCGCTGGACGGCGTGGTACAAACCACCGAGCGCGATGAGTTTATTTATCACGAAATGATGACCCATGTCCCGCTGCTGGCCCACGGTGCACCTAAACGCGTGCTGATTATTGGCGGCGGTGACGGCGCGATGCTGCGTGAAGTGAGTCGTCACAAAAACATCGAACAGATCACCATGGTCGAGATCGATGCAGGCGTGGTCAACTTCTGCAAAGAGCACCTGCCAAACCACAGCCAGGGCGCCTATGATGATCCGCGCTTTACGCTGGTGATTGACGATGGTGTAAACTTTGTTAAGCAGACCAGCGACACCTTCGACGTCATTATTTCTGACTGCACCGATCCGATTGGGCCGGGAGAAAGTCTGTTTACCTCAGACTTCTATGCAGGCTGCCGCCGCTGCCTGAATCAAGATGGCATTTTCGTGGCGCAGAACGGCGTCTGCTTCCTTCAGCAGGATGAAGCGGTTAACAGCCATCGCAAACTGAGCCACTATTTCGGCGATGTCAGCTTCTACCAGGCCGCGATCCCGACCTATTACGGCGGCATTATGACTTTTGCCTGGGCCAGTGATAATCCGGCGTTACGCCAGCTCGATAGCGCGACGATTGCTTCACGTTTCGCTCAGGCAGGACTGACCTGCCGTTACTATAATCCAGCGATCCACATCGGCAGCTTTGCCCTGCCGCAATATCTGTTAAATGCACTGGCTGACTAGCCGGGCATTTTAAAGGGGCGAACCAAATTGCAAAAACTTAAACTACATGGCTTCAATAATCTGACAAAAAGCCTGAGTTTTTGTATCTATGATATCTGCTACGCCAACACGGATGCTGAGCGAGATGGGTATATTGCATACATTGATGAGCAGTATAATGCTAACCGGCTGACCGAGATCCTGAGCGAAACCTGCTCAATTATCGGGGCAAATGTGTTAAACATTGCGCGCCAGGATTATGAACCTCAGGGTGCCAGCGTGACGATTCTGGTCAGTGAAGAACCCATGGATCCGCGTGATATTGACACCTCTGAACACCCAGGCCCACTGCCCAACTCAGTTGTGGCACATCTCGATAAAAGTCATATCTGCGTACACACCTACCCGGAAAGCCACCCTGAAGGCGGTCTGTGTACCTTTCGTGCAGATATTGAAGTCTCCACCTGTGGCGTGATTTCGCCGCTGAAAGCGCTGAACTATTTAATTCACCAGCTGGAATCCGATATTGTCACCATCGATTATCGCGTGCGTGGGTTTACCCGCGATGTGAACGGTGTAAAACACTTTATCGATCATGAGATTAACTCTATTCAGAATTTTATGTCGGACGATATGAAGTCGATGTACGACATGATGGATGTGAATGTGTATCAGGAAAACATGTTCCATACCAAAATGCTGTTGAAAGAGTTCGATCTGAAACATTATCTGTTTAATACCGAGCCTTCCGATCTGAGTCCACAGGAACACAAGCATATTACTGACCTGCTGTGGAAAGAGATGCGTGAGATTTATTACGGTCGCAATATCCCATCGCTGGGATTGAAGACCCAGTAACAGATTGTTTGTATCGATATCAGTAACTGGCGACCTGCGGGTCGCCTTTTTATTGGCTTTGGCGTGAAATTTTACAATTCAGGAGAGAGGGAGGATAGCGCCCCGATTAGCGGCCCTGTAAAAATGCACGGTAGGCGGCGATCACAGCGAGAAAGTCCTCCACGCCGCAGAACGAGAGGCTCTCTTCGTCGTAATAGTTCATTCCATCTTCCATCTCATCCCCTTCAAAGCCGAGCTGGTTTGAGCGGATCATCACCTCTTCCTCATCCAGCAGCAGGGTATATTCACGCCCCACACGCTGCCACTGACGCACGCTGCCTTTAACCTCTGCAGCTGCGGCTTCTACTTCGTCAAGAATGCTGAGATCTTCATTCACTTCATCATTAAACCAGTGACCGACGGCCTCATGGCCCATCGTCATGCGAACCTTCACTCCACCGGTGATATCTCTTAAAAATTCATATTCCATCGCGCTTTCCTCCCGGCCAGCCTGCTGTACAGGCTTACCCCTATTTTGCGCGTCTGCCGCGACAATTCTGAGCTTTGGCGCGCATTATCGCAGGCTGCCGCGCGAAAAGCAGTGGGTTTTTACCTGGCTTCTCTCAATTTTAACGCTGTCTCTCTCCACTTCACCCATAAAAAAACCGGGCACATGGCCCGGTTTCTATAGCGCTGACTGAGGATTAAACCGCAGTCTGGAAAATCACGCTGTCGGCTTTATCAGTGTACTGACTCAGCTGGTCGAAGTTCAGATAACGATAGGTATCCACGGCAGTTTTATCCACCTGATCCATAAAGTGCAGATACTCTTCCGGCGTTGGCAGTTTACCCAGCAGAGACGCTACCGCTGACAGCTCGGCAGAAGCCAGGAACACATTCGCGCCAGTACCGAGACGGTTCGGGAAGTTACGCGTTGAAGTCGACACTACCGTTGCACCGTCCGCCACACGCGCCTGGTTACCCATGCACAGAGAACAGCCAGGAATCTCGATACGCGCACCGCTCTTACCGAACACGCTGTAATAACCTTCTTCGGTCAGCTGCGCTGCATCCATCTTGGTTGGCGGAGCAACCCACAGACGGGTTGGCAACTGACCCTTATGGGCATCCAGCAGCTTACCGGCAGCACGGAAGTGGCCGATGTTGGTCATGCAGGAACCGATAAATACTTCATCGATTTTTGTACCCTGCACATCAGACAACAGGCGGGCATCATCCGGATCGTTTGGCGCACACAGAATTGGCTCTTTGATATCCGCCAGATCGATTTCGATCACTGCGGCGTACTCTGCATCTGCATCGCCTTCAAGCAGCTGCGGATCGGCCAGCCATTTTTCCATGCCCTGAATACGGCGTTCGATAGTACGACGATCGCCATAACCTTCGGAGATCATCCACTTCAGCAGCACGATATTAGAGTTCAGATACTCAATGATTGGATCTTTGTTCAGCTTGATGGAACACCCTGCGGCAGAACGCTCGGCGGATGCATCGGACAGCTCAAATGCCTGCTCAACTTTCAGATCCGGCAGACCTTCAATTTCCAGAATGCGGCCGGAGAAGATGTTTTTCTTACCTTTCTTCTCAACGGTCAGCAGGCCAGCTTTGATGGCATACAGCGGGATAGCATGTACCAGATCGCGCAGGGTAATACCCGGCTGCATTTTGCCTTTAAAGCGCACCAGCACTGATTCCGGCATATCCAGCGGCATCACACCGGTCGCAGCAGCAAAGGCCACCAGGCCAGAACCCGCCGGGAAAGAGATACCAATCGGGAAGCGGGTGTGAGAGTCGCCACCGGTACCAACGGTATCCGGCAGCAGCATACGGTTCAGCCAGCTATGGATAATACCGTCACCCGGGCGCAGCGATACGCCGCCACGGTTCATAATAAAATCAGGCAGCGTATGGTGGGTAGTCACGTCAACCGGCTTCGGATAAGCAGCGGTGTGACAGAAAGACTGCATGACCAGATCGGCAGAGAAACCGAGGCACGCCAGATCTTTCAGCTCATCACGGGTCATCGGGCCGGTGGTGTCCTGTGAGCCAACCGAGGTCATTTTCGGTTCACAGTAAGCACCAGGACGCACACCGTCAACGCCGCATGCGCGACCAACCATTTTCTGCGCCAGTGAGAATCCACGGGTGCTGGACGCGACATCTTTCGCCTGCTCAAACACATTGCTGTGCGGCAGACCGAGAGATTCACGTGCTTTAGTGGTCAAACCACGGCCAATAATCAGTGGAATACGGCCACCAGCACGAACTTCATCCACCAGCACGTTGGTTTTCAGTTCGAAGTTAGCCAGCACTTCACCGGTTTCATGGTTACGGACTTCACCTTTATATGGGTAGATATCGATAACATCGCCCATATTCAGACGGTCAACGTCCACTTCAATCGGCAGTGCGCCTGCATCTTCCATGGTGTTAAAGAAGATAGGGGCGATTTTACCGCCGAGGCAGACACCGCCGCCCTTCTTGTTTGGCACGTAAGGAATATCGTCACCCATAAACCACAGCACCGAGTTGGTGGCAGATTTACGCGAAGAACCGGTACCGACCACATCGCCGACGTAGGTCAGCGGGAAGCCTTTTGCTTTTAATGCTTCGATCTGTTTGATCGGGCCTACGTTACCAGCATCGTCGGGTTCGATACCTTCACGGGCGTTTTTCAACATCGCCAGCGCGTGCAGTGGAATATCCGGGCGAGACCATGCATCCGGCGCCGGAGAGAGGTCGTCGGTATTGGTTTCGCCGGTCACTTTAAACACGGTTACGGTGATTTTTTCTGCAAGTTTAGGACGCTTCAGGAACCATTCGGCGTCAGCCCACGACTGAATAATTTTTTTCGCGTGTGGGTTACCTGCTTTGGATTTGTCTTCGACATCATAGAAGTTGTCAAACATCAGCAGCGTGTGAGACAGCGCTTCAGCAGCAATCGGTGCCAGCTTTTCATCGTCAAGCGCGTCAATCAGCGCATGGATGTTATAGCCACCCTGCATGGTGCCCAGCAGTTTGACTGCCAGTTCAGGAGTGACCAGAGGAGAAGTTGTTTCGCCTTTCGCGACGGCAGCCAGGAAACCGGCTTTGACATACGCCGCTTCATCTACGCCCGGCGGCACTCGATTGATTAACAGATCGGACAGAAATTCTTCTTCACCCGCTGGAGGGGCTTTTAGCAGTTCAACCAGCGCGGCCATTTGGGAAGCATCTAACGGTTTTGGAACAATCCCCTGGGCAGCACGCTCGGCAACGTGCTTACGGTATTCTTCTAGCACGACGTTCTCCTCGCTCTCATTGTATTTAGCATCCCGGACTACCTGAGTCACCGCAAAGTGAAAACAATCCATGTGTAGGGTAAGGTGCCCGGTTCCGCGAGGGCCAGCATAGCAGGATTTCGGTTGCATGTTAATCTGTTTACAAAAAAGCAACATCAATAGCCTGACAGGTTTTATGGGCTAAAAAGCTGTTTCCCAGCGCTTTTAACTGGTTTTTCAGTCCAGGTCTTTCAGTTATTCTTCATGTGTGGTTAAAAAACAGTATATCTTCCGCAGCTGAATCTCCCGCTACGAACTGTGGAAATAAATGCAGCTTATTTTAAATGGCAGTTCAATAACTTATCAACGTGAGGAGTGGTGGGGGGATCGATACGGGGAAAGACGCCGTTTTCACGGAGCACAAAAACAAAAAAAGCCGCACTTGGCGGCTTTTTTATCACTAACACGTCACTGCTCAGGCTACTGCCGTCATCGCTGTCGTCAATGTTAGCGAGATTATCGGCTTATTACAGCGCGATAACGTTTACAGCTGATGGGCCTTTAGCGCCGTTCTCGATAGAGAACTCAACTTTCTGGCCTTCATCTAAGGTTTTGAAATCGCTGCTCTGGATAGCAGAGAAATGTACGAATACATCTTTGCTGCCGTCTGCTGGAGTGATGAAACCGAAGCCTTTATCAGCGTTGAACCATTTTACTAAACCAGTCATTTTGTTAGACATGATATTTCCTTTCATATTTGAGCCACTTAGTGTGGCGAACATGGCCTGTTTTCAGATTTAATCTTATTTGGCACTTAGGAGGAGGCTCTCGATGAAGGGATATCTGTGATAACACTTGTACTGAGGACTGCTTTACTAAAACTGCGTTCATAAGGTCTGTATTCCAAACCGATGCAAACATAGTAGACCGGATTCGCCTGAACAAGCAAGGATTCATTTCATTTATATTTTTTTGAACTTTATGCATCACCACGGGTCAGCGGATCCGGGCCGTCGGGCGCGGCAGTGATAAGTGTAAAGCAAGGCAACGCCATGAAAAAGCAGACTTCCACGGAAATGAAAAAGCCCTGACGGATATCGCCAGGGCTTTTAGGTTACTGCATACTCAAACTTTAACATTAATGAACTTAACGAGTAATTACTGCTATTAATACTTCGTCAAATGTACGTGTTTATTACGGATTGTATTGGTGACTAAAATACTAGCTTACCTCCATAAATGACATTTAACATCATCATGCCTGTCTCAAGACATGGCGGATTAAACAAGTACACTCCCCATCGCGACGTAGACTCTTTGATACGTGGCTTGACTTCGATTGTGATTAGCGGAACAGACATCACAATATTCAGACTCGCATATATCGGTAAATCATAGCCTTATGCCATCGCGCTTACGTTCCCATCCTGCGATTCTGCAACTGACTGCGTGGCCTTAAAGCATCATCGAAGCGAGCACATATAGAAACTAAACTCACAACGACTCACCCATACAACAATACTTCGTGACCTTCATCGCAAATATAACTCTTACTAACTTTTTCTATCACTTACTCTAACTAACTTTTTACTCTTACAGCCGGTAATATTCTCCTGCTGTGAGTTCTAATCTACTGCTTTAAATTTAAGTGTCAATACTGTTTTTAATGCCATGTGATTATTATCAGTGTTTACCACCACAATTGGCCCGATCCCGCAAAATCTGATGATATAAACATCAGTTATCAGTTAAGCCAAACGTCAGACTTAATATAAACACCGGAAAAACAAGGCGAAATCAATATTCATGCCAACATAAGCCGCAATGAAAAATAAATAAGCCCACCGCCAAACTATTTGGACACTTATTTTTAACAGGGGGACTACTTATGGTTCAGTGAGCCATCACTGTTGCGATAAGGCAAAATCTGACAGCTCACCTGAAGAGTTATTGAGCCAGGAAAATCTACTGCGGCGAGTCACGCTCTACCAGCGTAAGCTCCTGTGGCGTATAGCGTTCACCAATAATATTCTCCGCAGCAAACAGACCATCGAGCAACGCCAGATCCTCAACCGCCAGCCGAAGCGCCACGGCGCGGCAGTTATCTTCCAGATGGGGGATTTTGCTGGCACCGGGCACAGGCACAATGTTTTCCCCTTTCGCCAGTACCCAGGCCAGCGCCAGCTGGGCCGCGCTGGCACCGTAACCACCGGCCATCTCTTTTAACTGCCCGACTAATTTCAGATTATGAGTCAGCGCCTCTCCCTGAAAACGCGGCAGATAATGGCGGAAGTCATCGGCTCCCAGTGCCGGAAGCTTGCCAGAGAGGAAACCTCGCCCCAGCGGGCTGTATGGCACGAAACCGACATTGAGCTGTTGGCAGGTGGCAAGCAGGCTGGATTCAGGCTCCCGTGACCACAGTGAATATTCACTCTGCACCGCAGTAATCGGGTGTACAGCATGAGCACGTTTTAGTGTCTCACTGGAAATTTCAGACAGCCCCAGGTGCAGGATTTTCCCTTCGCGCACCAGATCCGCCATCGTTCCCACCACATCCTCCACAGGAACTCGTGGATCAACACGGTGCTGATAGCAGAGGTCGATGGCCTCCACGCCCAGGCGCAGCAATGAAGCCTCCACTGCGCTACGTATATTAGCGGGCTGGCTGTTCACGCCTTTAATGCGCTCCCAGCCTTCCCCCTCACCGGTGATGTGAAAACCAAACTTGGTGGCTATCTTCACGCTGTCACGGCGACCTTTCAGAGCCTTTCCTATCAGGGATTCATTAGTGAACGGGCCGTAGACTTCCGCCGTATCGAGAAAATTCACGCCAAGATCAAAGGCGCGATGCAGTGTGCTGATGTTCTGCTGCTCATCGCCTGGCTGTCCGTAGGCAAAACTCATCCCCATGCAGCCGAGACCGATAGCGGAAACCTGGAAATTCTCACTGCCTAATGTTCTCTGTTTCATCATTTTTATCCGGTTGATTAGCGACAGTGCAGTTATACTTTTGTCGGTTTAAATCAACAATTGACGCTGATTAAGCGCATTAATGAAGAATAATCATCAATATGAAAAATCGCGCCACACTACAGGAACTGGAGATTTTCGCCGCCATTGCCCGCCATCTTAATTTCCGCAAGGCGGCGGAAGAGCGTAACGTCACCCCCTCAACGCTGAGTCATACCATCACCAACCTGGAGCAGCGCATTGGGGTACGGCTGCTGAATCGCACTACGCGCAGCGTATCGCTGACCGAGGCAGGGCGTGCCTTTCTGGCCCGTATTGAACCGGCATTAGTTGACCTCTCCAGCGCAGTCGATGAGCTGAATACCTGGCGCGCCGACCCGCGCGGTACCCTGCGCCTTAATTTACCGCGAAACGCGGAAGCCATTGCCCTGCACTCCATTCTGCTGCCGTTCCACCAGCACTATCCTGAGATTGCACTGGAGATCGCCACCAGCGACGGTTTTGTGAATATCGTTGAGGAGGGTTTCGATGCCGGGGTTCGCTTTGGCAATACGCTTCCTCAGGATATGGTTGCCATTCCCTTCGGGCCTGCGGTATCCGGTGCGGTGGTAGCCAGCCCTGCATTTATTGCCCGCCATGGCGCACCGCAGCATCCGGACGATCTGCCTGGTTATTGTTGCATCCAGCGGCGCTTCCCCAGCGGCATGCAATATAAGTGGGAGTTTCAGGTTCAGGGAAAACTGCAGGAGATCGCCGTTAAAGGCGGAGTCACGCTGGATAACGACCAGACGATGATTCAGGCGGCACAGGCCGGGGTGGGTATCGCATTTGTTATGCGTGACCTGGCGAAAAGCGCGCTGGCAAAGGGGGAACTGGTAGAACTGCTGGCAGACTATGCTGCTCCTGCGGAAAAATTCTGGCTCTATTACCCCAGCCGCAAATATCACTCCGCCGCGCTACGCTGCTTTATTGAGTGGTTGCAGCAGAGTAATCGCGGCGTGATACACTCGGATCCCTCGCTGAACTGCGGTAATCCTTTATGAATAGCGAACAACCGAATACACAACTGATCCGCTGCGACCGCCCGATCCCACACGTGGTGCGCCTGACGCTGCACCGTCCCACTGCGCGTAATGCTTATAATGCTGTGATGATTAGCGAGCTGGAACAGTGCCTGAACTGGTGCGAACAGCAGGCAGATATTCGTACAGTGATCCTTACCGGCAGCGGTACGGTGTTTTGCGGCGGAGCCGATCTGCAAGAAGCGTTTACCGATGGCGGCAAAGGTCTGGTCAACTCGCACGGCGGCTTTAATCCATTGCAGCATCTGCCCCGGCGCAAAATCTGGATTGCGGCGCTAAACGGTCATGCTTTTGGCGGCGGACTGGAACTGGCGCTGGAATGTGATTTTATTATCGCCGCTGAACAGGTAAAAATCGCCCTGCCGGAAGTAAAACACGGCCTGTTGCCGCTTGGCGGAGCTATTGGTCAGCTGGCAACACGTCTGCCTGTCAGTATTGCGCGTGAGATGTTGCTGATTGGCGAGCCAATGGATGCACAGCGTGCGCTGGCGCTGGGGCTGTTTTACCAGCTGGTGGATGCCGCTGAACTTACCGATGCCGCACTGGCGCTGGCGCAACGCCTCAACCGTAATGCCCCGCTGGCAGTGCAGGCATGTAACGCTCTGCTGAAGCAGGCCCATGCGCAGGATCTGCGTCAAAGCAGTGCGGCGGAGTTAAAACAGCTGCAGGGTAGTGGGGATTATCAGGAAAGCCTGCTCGCCTTCAGCGAAAAGCGGGCACCGCTGTGGCGCGGAAAATAAATTTATAAGCGCACCGCTTTAAACAGTGCGCTTAACCCCAACCCACCGGCAATCCCCAGCATCGCCAGGCCAAAACCGTTGCTCTGCGGCTGGCACAACAGCTGGCTGAACAGGCGCGTAACCATAATGGCACCGGAAGCTCCGTAAGGATGGCCCAAAGCAATCGCCCCGCCCTGCCGGTTAATCTTCAGTTCATCGATATGCAACGCATCGATCGATCCCAGCACCTGCGCAGCAAAAGCTTCGTTAAACTCAATAACATCAATCTGATCCAGCGTCAGACCCGGCTGGCGCGCCAGCAGTTTCTGCGTGGCTGGCACCGGGCCAAGACCAAGCAGATTCGGATCAACGCCTGCGCTACAGGCATCAGCAAACAGCAACCCTTCGGTAAAACCACTGGCGCGCGCCAGACGGCGGCTCATTACCAGCAGCAGCGATGCGCCATCGTTAAGCGGGCAGCAGTTACCTGCGGTTACCGTACCGTCAGCGGCAAATACCGGAGACAGGGCCGCCAGCCTGGCCAGTGAGGTATCCGCACGCGGGCACTCATCCTTCTCCACCAGATGACCTTTGACACTAAGCGGAACAATCTCCTGCTGAAATGCCCCCTGCTGCTGTGCCGCCAGCGCCCGTTGATGGCTACGTAGCGCAAACTGATCCTGACGTTCGCGGCTAATACCGCACTGGCGGGCCACGTTTTCGGCAGCGATACCCATTTCCGGATCGCCGATCTCATCCGGGGAAAACTGCGCACGGCCATAAAAACGTGGCATCTGCTTCAGCGAGGAAGGCTTCTCCACCCGCCATGGCGCAGTACTGACGCTTTCGACACCGCCCGCCAGATAACACTCCCCCGCCCTCGCCTGCACCAGGCGACAGGCATTAATCACCGCCTCCAGTCCGGAACCACACTGACGATCGACCGTCACGGCGGGAACCGAGAGCGGAAGCCCGGCGGTTAACGCAGCCAGCCGGGCAATATTACCGCCGCCGCCAGTCGCATTGCCGATAATCACTTCATCAATCGCGCTGAAATCCTGCGGCAAGGTCGCCATGATGCGCTTAAACAGCGGGGCAAGTAATGCCTCCATCGACAGGCTGGCAAAGACGCCATAAGCTTTGCCAACGGGGGTGCGGTGGGCGGCGACAATTACTGGCTGCCACTCATCCTCAGGCTGATAATTCAGTAAGCTCTGTGCTGCTGCCATGTTGTGCGATCCTTTTTTCCAGCTCGGCGCGTTTTATTTTACCGCTCGGCGTGAGTGGCCAGTGGGTAATACGGTAGAACTGGCGGGGAAGTTTATATTTCGCCAGCCGAGATCGGCAGCGTTGTGGTAACTCATCCAGATCCTCCGGTGCAGCCTCCACAATGGCTACCATCTTTTTACCTAAATAATCATCATCGACGGCAATAACCACGGCTTCAATAATACCGGGCAGTGATTTAATGACCGACTCTATTTCCGAGAGATAGATATTATTACCGCCGCTGAGGATCATATTTCCCCGGCGGCCAATGACATGCAGGCGCTGCGCATCATCCAGATAGCCAATATCCGCCACCGTGGCCGTTGAGTGATATTTAACAAATGCACTGCCATCATCACCCCATAAATAGCGGTCGATAATCTGTTCGCTGGTAATAAAGATGGTGCCCGGCTGATTGGCGGTCAGAAGCTCACCCTCATCATTACGGATGCCGATCTCCACGCCGGGGAAAGCATGACCCACCGTCGCCAGCGATTCGTTGATATGGCTATCATCAAGGGTTGAGACAGCGATAAAACCCAGCTCGGACGCGCCGTAATACTCCTGAATTCGCGCCGCAGGAAACAGCGCCCGCGCCTGGCGATAATGATTCAGCTCCAGCTTGGCTCCGGCGCTTAACAGGCTGTGCAGGCCGGGATAAGTCTGCTCTG
This sequence comes from Erwinia sorbitola, assembly GCF_009738185.1. Lineage (NCBI taxonomy): Bacteria > Pseudomonadati > Pseudomonadota > Gammaproteobacteria > Enterobacterales > Erwiniaceae > Erwinia > Erwinia sorbitola. The sequence goes on from NZ_CP046509.1 coordinate 3,824,651, forward strand.
CTGCCACGCGGGCAAAACCGGCGATCATGGTCGGCACTACTACCAGCCGCTCGATCTGCTGCTGCGCTATCAGCGCCAACGTCGCCGCAGGCTGCCACTGGCCAGGGCTGTAGAAAGTCCCTCCGGAGTACAGCGTTTCATTCAGGCAATAAAGGCCTATTCCGTGCGAGAGCGGACCAGGAAACAGCGTTGAGGGCGCATCTTCTAAGCCAAAGATCGCTTCACCGTTTTCAAAACTACAGCGCCAGGATCGGCGCGATCGGATAAAGGCTTTCGGCAGGCTGGTGGTACCAGAGGTGAAGTTGATCAGAAACGGGGTGTTGTCCTGCATCCCGGCGATAAACGCGGGATCGTCAGGCACCACGGGCAGTGCATGCCAGCTATCAAGGGCCAGCCAGCAGATCCCCAGGCGTTCAGCCAGCGCAATCAGCGTCGGATCTTCTGCTTTCAATAGCAGCAGATCCGGTGCCAGCCTGTGCAGCATATCGTGCAGCTGTTCCGCTGGTGCCTGATGGTCAATAATTGCCGCAGTGAACGGCTGTGCCGTGGCCGCCAGCCAGGCGATGGGAAAGGTGATATCGTTCCCGGTAGCGATGGCAATAACGCGATTTTTGCTGGCAAACACCTGCTGATAAAGGGTGTGGTACAGCGCCTGTGCGCCCTGCCACAGCTGCTGCCAGCTGAGAGTTTTACCTTCAATATCAACGGCTATATGTGCAGGTTTTTGTTCTGCATGAAACTTTACTCTGTCGTGAACCGGCATAATGCTCAGGCCCCGGCCAGCGGGAAGTGGTTTACAAGCGCCTGGCGGGCATCATCGGGAATCGTGCACGGTTTATTATCCGACAGGCTCACACAGACCCAGATAAACTGACCTTCAGCGCAGAGCGTAATCTTATCGTCGAGCATCAAACGTACCGTGAAAATTAAACTGCTATTACCGATTTTCTCAATCAATACCTGAGGTAATACCACATCATCAACCGAGAGGGGATGAAAGAAGGTGGCTTCGCATTTTTTCACATGATAGGCAACGCCCGCAGTGTGCGGTCGAAATAAAGGCAGAATATCAGCCCGGCGAAACGCATTTACAATGGCATCTTCACAATAATCTAAATATACAGAATTATGCACATGACCATTTAAATCTATATCGCGCATTGATACGCGAAATGCTTCGCTATTATACTGTTCCTGCATAAAAATCATTAGCCTGTAAACCGGACAACACTGAAGAAAATATACCATGAAAGAGACTTTATTCACCAGAGCAGTCGTCCGGGAGTTCGGCAATATCGCCGAGGTTATGCGGCTTGAACAGAGCGCACAGGCAGAGTTGTCCGCAGGCCAGGTGCGGGTCAAAATGACGTTCGCCACCATTAATCCCTCTGATATTATTACTATTTCTGGTGCCTACCGTTCCCGTATTGCCCTGCCCTTTGTGCCGGGGTTCGAAGGCGTGGGCAGAATCAGTGAGAGTGATGATGCCAGTCTGCCTGTCGGGCAGCGCGTACTGCCGGTGGGAAGCATGGGGGCCTGGCAGCAGTATAAAGACAGCGATGCGCAATGGTGCTTTACCCTGCCCGATTTTGTGACCGATCGGCAGGCAGCGACCAGCTATGTGAACCCGATGACAGCGCTGTTAATGCTGACGGAAGAGCTGCATTTCACCCCCGGTATGCGCATTATTATCAATGCGGCAAACTCAGCCATTGGTAAGATGCTGATCCGCATTGCCAACCATTTGGGGTTGAAGCCAGTTGCCATCGTGCGTAAGGCAGAGAATCTCGGTTTATTTAGCGATTATGTTACTGAGCAGGTGCTGAACAGCAGCGCTGCCGATTATCCCCAGGCGCTGAATGCGCTGGCACACAGCGGCGGCGTGGCAGCTATTCTCGACTGCATCGGCGGTGAAGAGTCCCTGACGCTGGCTCACGCGCTGATGCCGGGCGGGCAGTTTATTCATTATGGCCTGCTGTCTGGCCAGCCGATCCCGGCTACCTTCTGGCGCAGCCGCCCGGATATTCGCTTCTCTAACTTTCATCTGCGCCTGTGGGTGCACGGCCATGAGAAGACGCTGGTTCAACGCAAAATTAATGAGGTGATGGCGCTGATCCGCGACGGGGTGATTGCCACCGAGATTGTCGCAGAATATGCGCTGGATGAGATCGATCAGGCGGTCAGAGACGTGCAGTCAGGGGAGCTGAAAGGCAAAATTTTACTGCGGCTGTAACCCATTATTCCGGTAAAAACCCGGGCGAGGCGTGCCTCGCCCCTACGAAAATCCACGCAGGGGGGCGGGCATGCCGGCCCGTTTACTACGTCGGATATAATCACCGCTGGAGGGCGAGGCGTGCCTCGCCCCTACGCAAATCCACGCAGGGGCCGGGCATGCCGGCCCGTTTACAGCGTCGGATATAATCACCCCTGGCGTGCCTCGCCCCTACGAAAATCCACGCTGGGGGCGGGCATGCCGGCCCGTTTACAACATCGGATATAATCACCGCTGGAGGGCGAGGCGTGCCTCGCCCCTACGAAAATCCACGCAGGGGCCGGGCATGCCGGCCCGTTTACAGCGTCGGATATAAACACCGCCGGCGGGCGAGGCGTGCCTCGCCCCTACGCAAACCTACGCAGGGGCCGGGCATGCCGACCCGTTTTACAGCGTCGGATATAATCACCCCTGGCGTGCCTCGCCCCTACGCAAATCCACGTAGGGGGCGGGCATGCCCGACCCGTTTACAGCGTCGGGTACGCCCGGCGCACTGCGCGTACAATCAGCACCGCCAGCACCACTTTAACGATATCTCCAGGCAGGAAGCCAAGAGATCCCAGCGCGGCCTGTTTCAGAGATAACCCGGCGACCATCGCAATCCACGGAATCCCCGCAGAGTAGATCAGCACTACGCCGCCCAGCGCCAGAAACATCACCTCTTTTGCCAGCGTCAGCGAACGCAGGTTACGTTGATACAGGTAGCCAATCAGTAGCGCCGCCAGCGGCCACGCCAGAATAAAGCCGCCGCTGGGGCCAAGGAAAATGCCCAGACCACCGCGACCACCGGCCAGCAGCGGCAGACCAATCGCGACCAGCACCACAAACAGCACCAGCGCCAGCGCGCCGCGTTTCGCTCCGGCAATAGCACCGGCCAGCATCGGGCCTAGCGTCTGGGCGGTGATCGGTACCGCAATCACCGGCAGGCTGAATGCCGGGAACAGACCCAGCGCGGCGGTGATCGCAGCGAACAACGCAATATAAACAATATCTCTGGTGGACATTAAGACTCTCTCACTTTCTCAGCATCGGTGCGCTCACGGCGCAGTTGGGGATCATAGGCGCGGGCTTCGAGCGCCGCAGCAATATCATCCGCCATTTTCAGGGTACGGACGATCACCGGGATGGCGATAGCGATCAGGCTGCGATCCAGCCCCCGGGCTTTTTGCGCTTCACGCACTTCAGCCACGATTGCCGCCAGAACAGGGATAAAACGCATCGCCAGCGACAGCGCCAGGCTCACCTTAGCCGGATTAATACGTAAAAAACGCAGCCAGAACAACCCCCTCTCCAGCGAGTCGATCATCGCTGTGGTACGGGTTGTCAATGTTACCAGCGCCGCCATCAGCATCAGCGCCGCCAGCCGGGCAATCACCAGCACGCCGGACTGCCAGCTCACCATCCACCACTGAACAACAAACAGCAGTGCCAGCACCCACAGCAGCGGTTTCAGCTGTAACAGCATAATACGTGGGGAGATGCGCGCCAGCGGATAGAGCAGCATCACCAGCAGCAGCACCGCCAGCGAGGCATCCAGACGCGGGAAAACAAAGAGCAGCGTACCCATCAGCGCCAGCGAAAGGATCTTTAATCCCGGGGGCGTACGGTGAATAAGCGAACTCCCCGGTATATAGTCACTTAACATCATGACATCATCCTGACGTACTCCTTCAGCGCCACTGAGGGCAGATCATCCACCACCACCTGCCCGTGATCAAACACCAGCACGCGGTCAAAATCCTGTAAAAACTCCAGATCGTGAGACACCACAATAGCCGTCTGATCGAGATCGGCAATTGCCTGGGCGATACGGCGTTTATTACGCAGATCGAGCAGCGTAGTCGGCTCATCAAAAACGATATATTCCGGCTCCATTACCAGCACGCCGGAGATCGCCAGCAGCTGCTTTTGCCCACCGCTTAACAGATGCGCAGGATGCTGACGCAGATCCTGCATATCGTAACGTGCCAGCGCGGCCTCGGTGCGCTCGCGGATCACCTGCTTCGACAGACCAAGATTTTTCATACCAAAGGCGAGATCTTCCTCAACCACCGGGAAGACAATCTGATTATCCGGGTTCTGAAACACGAAGCCGACTTTACGCCGCACCGCTTTACCCTGCTTACGGGTATTCAGCCCGTCGACCAGCACCTCCCCCTGCTGGGGTAATAACAGGCCGTTCAGCAGGCGCGCAAAGGAACTTTTGCCACAGCCGTTACTGCCGACAATCCCAATACGCTTTTCCGTAAGTTGCAGATTGATATTATTGAGTACCTGACGCTCACCGTAAGCATGCGATACCCCTTTCAGTTCCAGCATACTGTCTCCTGGCTCAGACGGGTTTACGCGGCCGGTACTGCCGCCCGATGGTGAGCTGTTCCACAACCGCAGCAGGGGACAACGACATAACGAACTCAACCGCGCGGCAGATATCATTGGTACTCAGCATCTCATCGGATGCCAGGCCGGAACCCTGGGCCATATCGGTATCCACCACATCAGGGCACAGCGTGGTGACTTTTATGCCCTGCGTACCCAGTTCACGGGCAATCGATCGGCTGTAACCCACCAGCGCATGTTTACTGGCAGCATAGCTGGCCACGCTGCCGAAAGGCTGCACACCGCTGACTGAGGCGAGATTAAAGATGCGGCCATCCTGCGATTTGAGCAGCCAGGGTGTACAAAGCTGGCAGAGATGGTGGATAGCGGTAACATTGGTCGCCAGCATATCGTTGAAATCATCCAACGGCGTCTGAGTTGATCCGGCACGAAAAATTCCAGCCGCATTGATCAGCACATCAAGCCGGGAATGGGCAGCCAGCGTCTGCTGCACCTGCTGCGCAACTGCCGGATAATCACAGACGTCGATCGCCAGCGTCTGCACGCGCGATGGATCGAGTGTGCTCGCAAACGCATTCAGCGCCTCTGCGCCCCGGGCGATTAAAATCAGATGATAGCCCGCAGCATAGAAATGGCGGGCAAGATGGAGACCGATACCGCGTGAGGCACCGGTAATCAGGGCAACTTTATTCGACACAACAAGCCTTTTAACCGGTCAGAAATTGCCTGCAAAGATACGCGATTTTGTGGCATTCTGCGCGGTTTTTTACGGAGAGACAGACAGCAAAACGGCCCCCGCAGGAGCCGTTATTTAAACCTTATGGCGAATTATTTCTTTTTCGCTTTCGGGTTTGGCAGGTCGGTAATACTACCTTCGAAGATTTCCGCCGCCAGACCAACCGATTCGTGCAGGGTTGGGTGTGCGTGGATGGTCAGTGCCAAATCTTCAGCATCACAACCCATCTCGATAGCCAGACCGATTTCACCCAGCAGCTCGCCGCCGTTGGTACCGACAATCGCACCACCGATTACGCGGTGAGTGGTTTTGTCGAAGATCAGTTTGGTCATGCCGTCTGCACAGTCGGAAGCAATAGCACGGCCTGATGCAGCCCACGGGAAAGTGGACGTTTCGTAGCTGATGCCTTTCTCTTTCGCTTCTTTCTCGGTCAGACCAACCCAGGCAACTTCTGGCTCAGTATAGGCGATAGATGGGATCACTTTCGGATCGAAGTAGTGCTTCAGACCAGAAATGACTTCCGCCGCTACGTGGCCTTCATGCACGCCTTTGTGTGCCAGCATTGGCTGGCCCACGATATCGCCGATAGCGAAGATATGTGGCACGTTGGTACGCATCTGCTTGTCGACGCGGATAAATCCACGGTCGTCCACTTCCACGCCCGCTTTACCTGCATCCAGACCTTTGCCGTTTGGCACACGGCCAATCGCTACCAGAACGGCATCGTAACGCTGCGGTTCAGATGGGGCTTTTTTGCCTTCCATCGTCACATAGATGCCATCTTCTTTGGCTTCTACTGCGGTCACTTTGGTTTCCAGCATCAGGTTGAACTGCTTAGAGATACGCTTAGTGAAAACTTTCACCACGTCTTTATCAGCAGCCGGGATCACCTGGTCAAACATCTCTACCACGTCGATCTGAGAACCCAGCGCGTGATAGACGGTGCCCATTTCCAGACCGATGATACCGCCGCCCATTACCAGCAGACGCTCAGGAACTTCTTTCAGTTCCAGCGCATCGGTAGAATCCCAGACGCGTGGGTCTTCATGTGGAATAAATGGCAGTTCAATCGGACGGGAGCCAGCTGCGATGATGGCATTGTCGAAAGTGATTACGGTTTTAGAACCATCTTCAGCGGTCACTTCCAGAGTGTTGGCACCGGTGAATTTACCCAGGCCGTTAACCACGTTAACTTTGCGGCCTTTCGCCATACCAGCCAGACCACCGGTCAGCTGAGTGATGACTTTCTCTTTCCAGCTGCGGATCTTATTCACGTCAGTCTGCGGCTTGCCGAACACGATACCGTGTGCTTCCAGCGCTTTAGCTTCTTCAATCACCTTCGCCACGTGCAGCAGGGCTTTAGAAGGGATACAGCCAACATTCAGACACACACCACCGAGGGTGCTGTAACGCTCAACGATTACGGTCTCCAGACCTAAATCTGCTGCACGGAAGGCTGCGGAGTAACCTGCAGGGCCTGCCCCAAGTACCACGACCTGAGTTTTAATTTCTGTACTCATCATGACCTCTTATTTGATTGTCCGGTGGGTCAGCGCTTATACCCGTATATTAGGTATATTATTCAACGCCCTCATTCCACCGGGACGCGTTCACCGCAAGAGTTTACAGAATTGTTAACAAACTGCAAACAGCGGTACCACGAATCACAACAACATCTTACAAGAAGGCCGGCTTACGCCGGCCTTCTGGAGGGTTACATCACCAGACGGCGAATGTCGGCCAGTGCATTGTTAATGATGGTGATGAAACGCGCACCATCAGCACCGTCAATTACGCGGTGGTCGAAGGAGAGCGACATCGGCATCATCAGACGCGGAGTAAACTCTTTGCCATTCCAGACCGGCTCAATCGCAGACTTGGAGACACCAAGGATAGCCACTTCCGGCGCGTTAACGATAGGCGCGAAGTGAGTCGTCCCGATACCACCCAGGCTGGAGATGGTGAAGCAGCCGCCCTGCATTTCGCCCGCAGTCAGCTTGCCGTCACGTGCTTTTTTGGAGATAGCCATCAGCTCGCGAGACAGCTCGGTGATGCCTTTCTTGTTCACATCCTTGAACACCGGAACCACCAGACCGTTTGGCGTATCAACCGCCACACCGATGTTGATGTATTTCTTCAACGTCAGTTTCTGCGCGTCTTCAGACAGCGAGCTGTTAAAGCGTGGCATCTGCTCAAGGGCAGCAGCGACCGCTTTCATGATGAACACCACAGGGGTGAACTTCACATCCAGTTTACGCTTTTCAGCTTCGGCGTTCTGCTGTTTACGGAACGCTTCCAACTCGGTGATATCGGTTTTGTCGAAGTGAGTCACATGGGGGATCATCACCCAGTTACGGCTCAGGTTTGCACCAGAGATTTTCTGGATGCGGCCCAGTTCAACTTCTTCAATTTCGCCAAATTTGCTGAAGTCCACTTTCGGCCACGGCAGCATGCCAGGCAGACCACCGCCAGCGGCAGCAGGTGCTTCAGCGCGTTTAACCGCGTCTTTCACATAGCTCTGCACGTCTTCTTTCAGAATACGGCCTTTACGTCCGGTGCCTTTGACTTTCGCCAGGTTTACACCAAATTCACGTGCCAGACGACGGATAACCGGAGTGGCATGTACGTAAGCATCGTTTTCTGCAAATTCAGACTTCGCATCCGCCTTCGCAGGGGCAGCAGCAGGAGCCGCTTTCTCTTCCTGTTTAGCCGGAGCAGGTGCAGCAGCTTCAGCTTTGGCAGCAGGAGCGGCAGCCGGAGCAGCGCCCTCCACTTCAAACACCATCACCAGGGAGCCGGTGCTGACTTTATCGCCGTTGCTGACTTTGATCTCTTTAACCGTACCGGCAAATGGCGCAGGCACTTCCATTGAGGCTTTATCGCCTTCAACGGTGAGGATCGACTGTTCAGCTTCGACTTTGTCGCCCACTTTAACCATGATCTCGGTAACTTCAACTTCGTCACCGCCGATATCAGGTACGTTAACTTCTTTCGCTGCGCTGGCCGCCGGGGCCGCAGCAGGAGCGGCTGCCGGAGCTGCTTCTTCTTTCTTCTCTTCTGCCGGAGCCGGTGCTGCTGCACCGCCTGCTGCTTCGAAGATCATGATCAGTTTGCCGGTTTCGACTTTGTCGCCAACGGTTACCTTGATCTCTTTCACTACGCCAGCCTGTGGGGACGGCACTTCCATTGAGGCTTTATCACCTTCAACTACCAGCAGTGACTGCTCAACTTCTACAGTGTCGCCCACTTTGACCAGAATCTCGGTGACTTCAACTTCATCTGCGCCGATGTCCGGGACCTTAATTTCGATAGCCATTACTCTATTACCTCTTATGCCAGACGCGGGTTAACTTTATCAGCATCGATATCGAACTTAGCGATGGCATCAGCAACCACTTGTTTGTCGATTTCGCCACGTTTAGCCAGTTCACCCAGGGCTGCAACCACCACGTAAGATGCGTCCACTTCGAAGTGGTGACGCAGATTTTCACGGCTGTCTGAACGACCGAAGCCATCAGTACCCAGCACGCGATAATCGCTGGCAGGGATATAGCTGCGAACCTGTTCGGCGAACAGTTTCATGTAGTCAGTCGATGCAACGGCTGGCGCATCGTTCATCACCTGCGCGATGTACGGAACGCGCGCTTCTGCCGTTGGGTGCAGCATGTTCCAGCGCTCACAGTCCTGACCGTCACGGGCCAGTTCAGTGAAGGAAGTCACGCTGTAAACGTCGGAACCCACACCGTAGTCTTTCGCCAGGATATTTGCCGCTTCACGCACGTGACGCAGGATAGAGCCTGAACCCAGCAGCTGAACTTTACCTTTGCTACCTTCGATGGTGTCCAGTTTATAGATACCTTTACGGATACCCTCTTCTGCACCGGCCGGCATTGCTGGCATATGGTAGTTTTCGTTCAGCGTGGTGATGTAGTAGTAAACGTTTTCCTGCGCTTCGCCGTACATACGAACCAGACCGTCATGCATGATAACGGCAACTTCGTAAGCGTACGCTGGATCGTAAGAGATACAGTTCGGGATAGTCAGAGACTGAATGTGGCTGTGACCATCTTCGTGCTGCAAACCTTCGCCGTTCAGCGTAGTACGACCTGAAGTACCGCCTACCAGGAAGCCGCGTGCCTGCTGGTCACCTGCTGCCCAGCACAGGTCGCCGATACGCTGGAAACCGAACATGGAGTAGTAGATGTAGAACGGGATCATTGGCAGGTTGTTGGTGCTGTAAGACGTTGCCGCCGCCAGCCACGATGCGCCTGCACCCAGTTCGTTGATACCTTCTTGCAGGATCTGACCTTTCTCGTCTTCTTTATAGTAAGCAACCTGCTCACGATCCTGTGGGGTGTACTGCTGGCCATTCGGGCTGTAGATACCGATCTGGCGGAACAGACCTTCCATACCGAAGGTACGCGCTTCGTCAGCGATGATTGGCACCAGGCGATCTTTGATCGACGGGTTTTTCAGCATCACGTTCAGAGCACGCACGAAGGCGATAGTAGTTGAGATCTCTTTGTTCTGCTCATCCAGCAGCTGGCGGAAATCTTCCAGCACTGGCATCTCCAGCTTCTCGCTGAACTTCGCTACACGAGTCGGCAGGTAGCCGCCCAGTTTTTCACGCTGGCCGTGCAGGTAGTTATACTCGTCAGACCCTTTTTCGAAGGTCACATACGGCAGTTTTTCAATAGCTTCATCGCTGACCGGCACGTTGAAACGATCACGGATATAGCGTACGCCATCCATGTTCATTTTCTTCACCTGGTGCGCGATGTTTTTGCCTTCGGCAGTCTCGCCCATACCATAACCTTTGATGGTATGTGCCAGAATCACTACAGGTTTGCCTTTGGTATCCTGCGCTTTTTTCAGTGCAGCGAAGACTTTCTTCGGATCGTGTCCACCACGGTTCAGAGACCAGATTTCATCATCGGTCAGATCTTTCACCAGCTCGGCAGTTTCAGGATATTTACCGAAGAAGTGCTCACGAACATAGGCACCGTTACGGGATTTGAAGGTCTGATAGTCGCCGTCAACGGTTTCGTTCATCAGCTGAATCAGTTTGCCGCTGGTATCTTTACGCAGCAGCTCATCCCAGCGACCGCCCCAGATAACTTTGATCACTTCCCAGCCAGCGCCACCAAAGATGCCGTCCAGCTCGTTGATGATCTTGCCGTTACCGGTGACCGGGCCATCCAGGCGTTGCAGGTTACAGTTAATGATGAAGACCAGGTTATCCAGTTTCTCACGGGTAGCGATAGTGATCGCCCCTTTGGATTCCGGCTCATCCATCTCACCGTCGCCCAGGAAGGCATAAACGGTCTGCTGAGAGGTGTCTTTCAGGCCACGGTGTTCCAGATATTTCAGGAACTTAGCCTGGTAGATGGCACCCAACGGCCCCAGACCCATCGATACGGTCGGGAACTGCCAGAAGTCAGGCATCAGTTTAGGGTGCGGGTAAGAGGACAGGCCTTTACCGTGAACTTCCTGACGGAAGTTGTTCATCTGATCTTCGGTCAGGCGACCTTCCAGGAATGCACGTGCATAAACGCCCGGAGAAATGTGGCCCTGGAAGTAAACCAGATCGCCGCCGTCTTTTTCAGTGCGCGCACGGAAGAAGTGGTTAAAGCACACTTCATACACGGTGGCAGAAGACTGGAAGGAGGACATGTGGCCGCCCAGATCCATATCTTTCTTAGAAGCACGCAGAACGGTCATGATCGCGTTCCAGCGGATAGCTGAACGAATACGGCGCTCTAAAGACGTGTTGCCCGGGTACTCCGGCTCATCTTCAACAGCAATAGAGTTGATATAGTCACTGGCTCCCGCGCCGGCAGCCACTTTCACGCCACCTTTACGTGCGCCGCTCAATACCTGGTCAATCAGATACTGTGCGCGCTCAACACCTTCTTCACGGATGACCGATTCGATCGCTTCTAACCAGTCGCGAGTTTCGATCGGATCCACGTCATTGTTTAAACGTTCTGACATGGGGGGTATTCCTTATCTGTGTCTAATTACGTTGAATGTACTGGAGCCTGTCTCTATGTATGCTCCCCTCGATCGGGGTTGGTTAACACACATAAAGACAGGCCCAAAGTTCGATGCCGCGTCTTTTAAAATACGCGTTAATCCTTACGTTGCTGTATACGTCGCAAGGAGCGCTCTCTACGACTCTGCTCCCGACTTCTGTCCAGCAATATTTCCTCGATAAACGCCAGGTGGCGGTGTGAAGCTTCGCGGGCCTGTTCCGGCTCACGTGCCACAATCGCCTCAAAAATACTGGCGCGATGACTACTTACTTTCGCCAGCATCTCTCGGCGCGAGTAGAGCATTTCGAAATTCTGTCTGACGTTCTGTTCCAGCATAGGACCCATGCTGCGAAGCAAATGCAGTAACACCACATTATGGGCTGCTTCTGTGACAGCGATCTGATACTGCATTACCGCCCCCGCTTCTGCGTCAAGATCGCCACTTTGCTGGGCGCTCTGAATATGTAGAAAGCAGTCGCGGATACGCGCAAGATCTTCGTCAGTGCCGCGCAGTGCGGCGTAATAGGCGGCAATCCCTTCCAGCGCATGACGTGTTTCAAGCAGGTCGAACTGGGATTCAGGATGGCCGGCAAGTAATTCTACGAGCGGATCGCTCAGGCTTTTCCATAAGTTGGTCTGGACAAAGGTGCCCCCGCCCTGACGGCGTAATAACAGCCCCTTAGCTTCAAGGCGTTGAATAGCCTCGCGCAGCGAAGGACGGGAAACATCAAACTGCACGGCCAGCTCACGCTCAGGCAGCAGTTTCTCTCCGGGACGCAGCGTCCCTTCCATAATCAGGGATTCAAGCTGCTGCTCGATAGCATCAGAGAGCTTTGGTTGGCGGATCTTGCTGTAGGCCATCATCCCCTTCTTCTGTTTGCGGAGTAAATTGGTCATACCAATTGCAAAAAGGTGACCGTAAAGTAACAAAGTATTCACCTGATGTCCATATGGTAGCCTGCTGAAATCAGACCCTCATCTCGCTGTCGATCAAGGGTTAAGCGGGTAAACAAGGGGCGATTTCCTTCAGTTTTCAAATGTTAAATCCGGTAACTTTTTCGAAAGACGGCAGCGAGTTACTGGATAAATTACGATTTCACCATAAGAGAATGTTATTCGTCATTCTTGCTGTTTTGTGACAGAAAATGAGGAGACAAAACTGAGAGCGATCGTTGATTTTTTAGGCGTTCTTTCGCACAAAAGGCGAAAGCGAGTGCATTGAAAGCCGCTTAACACTATTCTTTCAATCGCGGTAGGTTCTGCCCGGATTTTCGCTTACACAACAGCGTAAAGTTTTTAATACAATATCAAAAATTCTACCCAAAATAGTTCGGATTGCAGGTAAGCGAAACGTCTCTGAATCGCTAAACATAGTTAACTATGTGACTGACGTGAGCAGATATCGCCAACGCCCCTGCGGCTCAACGTAGAAGGGTATATAAGAACGAGGTTTATATGGAACAGCAGCAGGGCGACACGCTGAAACGCGGTTTAAAAAACCGTCATATTCAGCTGATCGCATTGGGCGGGGCCGTCGGTACTGGTCTTTTTCTGGGCAGTGCATCGGTTATTCAATCCGCAGGCCCTGGCGTAATACTTGGCTATGCAATTGCCGGGTTTATTGCCTTTCTGATTATGCGCCAGTTAGGCGAAATGGTAGTAGAAGAGCCGGTTGCCGGCAGCTTTAGCCACTTTGCTTATAAATACTGGGGCAATTTTGCCGGTTTTGCTTCAGGCTGGAACTACTGGGTGCTGTATGTGCTGGTGGCGATGGCAGAGCTGACCGCCGTCGGTAAATATATCCAGTTCTGGTATCCCGAGATCCCAACCTGGATGTCTGCTGCTGTGTTCTTCGTGCTGATCAACGCCATCAACCTGACCAACGTGAAAGTGTTTGGTGAGATGGAGTTCTGGTTTGCCATCATTAAAGTCGTTGCCGTAGTGGCAATGATCCTGTTCGGCGGCTGGCTGCTGTTCAGCGGCACCGGCGGTCCGCAGGCGAGCGTGCGTAACCTGTGGGAACAGGGCGGTTTCCTGCCTAATGGCTTTAGCGGATTAATGATGATGATGGCGATCATCATGTTCTCCTTCGGCGGTCTTGAGCTGGTGGGGATTACCGCAGCTGAAGCAGATAACCCGGAAACCAGCATTCCGAAGGCGACCAACCAGGTTATCTATCGCATTCTGATTTTCTATGTTGGCTCACTGGCGGTGCTGCTGTCGCTGATGCCGTGGACGCGTGTAACCGCAGATACCAGCCCGTTCGTATTGATTTTCCACGAGCTGGGTGATGCGCTGGTTGCCAACGCCCTTAACGTCGTTATCCTTACGGCCGCGCTGTCGGTGTACAACAGCTGCGTTTACTGTAACAGCCGTATGCTGTTTGGCCTGGCTCAACAGGGGAACGCCCCTAAAGCCCTGCTGAAAGTTGACCGTCGTGGTGTGCCGGTCATCTCCATCATGTTCTCAGCAATCGCCACTGCCCTGTGCGTACTGCTCAACTACCTGATGCCGGGCGAGGCCTTTGGCCTGCTGATGGCGCTGGTGGTATCAGCCCTGGTGATCAACTGGGCGATGATCAGCCTGGCGCATATGAAATTCCGCCGTAAGAAAGATCAGCAGGGTGTTAAAACCCGCTTCCCTGCGCTGTTCTACCCATTGGGTAACTGGATCTGCCTGCTGTTTATGGCCGGTATTCTGGTACTGATGGCGATGACTCCGGGGATGGCAATCTCCGTCTGGCTGATCCCGGTATGGGTATTAATCCTCGCCGTAGGCTACTGGATTAAAAACCGCACGCAGCGTTCGTAATCATCAAACCTGCTTCTGATTCGGCCAGCACGCGCTGGCCGAATTGTTATCTGCTTCACACTTTCCTCTCCCCAGGCGTTTTGTCCATCTCTGCGACGTATTGCACCTGCGCACAGCTTTCAATAAGCGTGAATACTCTCGATTACAAATGATAAGCGGGAGAATTATCCATGAAGGGCACAAAGCTCTCAGTCAGAGAGAAAATTGGTTACGGAATGGGCGATGCCGGATGCAATATGATCGGCGGCGCCATCATGCTTTTTCTTAACTATTTCTACACTGACGTCTTCGGTCTTGCACCAGCGCTGGTGGGGATTCTGCTGTTATCGGTCAGGGTAATCGATGCGGTGACTGATCCGATTATGGGGGCAATTGCCGACCGAACTAAAAGCCGCTGGGGGCGCTTCCGCCCATGGCTGCTGTGGATCTCCCTGCCTTATGTTCTGTTCAGCGTACTGATGTTCACCACGCCGGACTGGACATATAACAGCAAAGTAATTTGGGCGTTTGTAACCTACTTTCTGATGTCACTGACCTATACCGCTATTAATATCCCCTACTGCTCTCTGGGCGGGGTGATTACCAGCGACCCGGGCGAGCGTGTCTCCTGCCAGTCGTACCGCTTTGTGATGGTTGGTGTTGCCACCCTGATCCTGTCACTGACATTATTACCGCTGGCGGAATGGTTCGGCGGTGACAACAAAGCGCGCGGTTACCAGATGTCCATGGGTGTGATGGCGCTGGTGGCCCTGCTGATGTTCCTGTTTTGCTTTGCCACGGTACGTGAGCGTATCCGTCCGGCGGTACCCAGCAATGACGATCTGAAAGCTGACCTGCGCGACGTCTGGAAAAACGATCAGTGGGTACGCATCCTCCTGCTGACCTTCTGCAACGTCTGCCCGGGCTTTATCCGTATGGCAGCCACCATGTATTACGTCACCTGGGTAATGCAGCAGTCAACTCACTTCGCCACGCTGTTTATCAGCCTGGGTGTGGTGGGCATGATGATAGGCAGTACGCTGGCGAAAATACTCACCGACCGCTGGTGTAAGTTGAAAGTGTTCTTTTGGACAAACATCGTACTGGCAATATTTTCCGGAGGCTTTTACTTCCTTGACCCGCACGCAACGGTATTGGTACTGGTGATGTACTTCCTGCTGAATATTCTGCACCAGATCCCTTCACCGCTGCACTGGTCACTGATGGCCGACGTTGATGATTACGGCGAGTGGAAAACCGGCAAACGCATTACCGGTATCAGCTTTTCCGGCAACCTGTTCTTCCTGAAAGTCGGACTGGCCGTAGCGGGTGCAATGGTTGGCTTTCTCCTCTCCTGGTATGGCTACGACGCCGGAGCGAAACAGCAAAGCCCGGCAGCGCTGAACGGTATCGTTCTGCTGTTTACCGTTATCCCGGCGGTCGGTTACCTGATCACCGCTGGCGTGGTACGCCTGCTGAAAGTAGATCGCAAAATGATGCTGCAAATTCAGCAGGATCTGGAGCATCGCCGCAATAATTACCAGGAACTGAACGATTATAAGAACAGCAAAGAGCTGAAAATTAAACCACAAGGAGCCGCACGATGAGCCACTGGCCTAACCCGTTAATTGAACAGCGCGCCGATCCCTTTATTCTGCGCCATCAGGGGAGCTACTACTTTATCGCTTCGGTGCCGGAGTATGACCGGCTGGAGATCCGCCGTGCCACCACCCTGGCAGGGCTGGCAGAGGCTGAAGCGGTGGTAGTCTGGCGTAAACCCGAACGCGGGCCAATGAGCGCGCTGATTTGGGCACCGGAACTGCATATTATTGATGGACAGTGGGTGATCTATTTTGCGGCGGCACCGTCAAAAGAGATTAAACAGGGGCTGTTTCAGCACCGCATGTTTGTCCTTACCTGCGATGATGCCGACCCACTCAGCGGCGAATGGATCGAACGCGGGCAGATTCAAACGCCCATCGACAGCTTCGCGCTGGATGCTACCCACTTCGTCCATCAGGGGAAAAACTGGTATCTGTGGGCGCAGAAAGATCCGGCGATTCCGGGCAATTCCAACCTCTACCTGGCAGAGCTGGCGACACCATGGCAAATTAAAGGCCAGCCGGTGATGCTCAGTCGCCCGCAATATGAGTGGGAGTGTGCCGGGTTCAGCGTCAATGAAGGCCCGGCGGCTATCCATCACGGTCAGCGGCTGTTTGTCAGCTATTCGGCCAGCGCCACCGATGAGAACTACTGTATGGGACTGCTGTGGATTGATGTTGATGCAGACCCGTTACAGGCGGGAAACTGGCACAAATCTGCCGCTCCGGTATTTACCACCAGCTGGGAGAATCGGCAGTATGGTCCGGGGCACAATAGTTTTACCGTAGGCGAGAACGGTGAAGACGTACTGGTGTATCACGCACGCAACTACACTGAAATCGAAGGGGATCCGCTGTATGACCCTAACCGCCATACCCGGGTGAAAACATTCAGCTGGGATGCCGATGGCATGCCGCAGTTTGGCACACCACCGGCAGACACGGTGTTACACCAGCGTGCCGTAAATAGTCAGTAACGCCACCACCACCACAATCACCAGCGAAACCTTTTTCGCCAGTGCCACCGCTACGCGCGGGGTCTCGACCTTATCCAGGTGGGGATCTCGCGCCAGTGAGAACTGGGCAAGGCGGGTCAGCACCTGATACTGTGGCGTATGGCGGTCACCCAGTGAAGCAAACCACGCAGGCAGTGCCCGCTCCCCGTGCCCCAACAGCGCATAAGCCACGCCCACCAGCCGCACCGGGATCCAGTCGACCCAATGAAGAATGGCATCCACACCGGACTGCGCGCGAGCCAGCGGATTTTTCTGCCGCGCCAGCCAGCTCTGCCAGGCACGCAGGAAGGCATAGCCCACCATCAGCACCGGCCCCCAGGGGCCACCAACTACAAACCAGAACAGCGGTGCCAGATAGAAACGATAGTTAATCCACATCAGCGCATTTTGCAGCTCCGATAAGAATTCGCGCTCGTTACACTCGCCAGACACACCGTGAATCAGCGTCAGCTCTTCAATCATCGCATTATGAGCATCGGTATCATTGTGGCTGGCGGCTTTCAGATAAGCGTGATAATGCAGACGCACGGATCCGGCACCTATACACAGCAGGCCGATCAGGATCCAGAACAGCAGCCTCGGCACACCAAAAAATAGTCCATTCAGCGCCAGCAGGCACAGGGCAACAACAGCCATCACCAGCGCGGTCATTAATAGCGTACGCAGCAAAGAAAACCGCTGACGAGTGCGGAACAGCGGTATCAGATGATGGTCAAGCTGCCAGTGCTCCCCCATTTTAAATAATCGTTCCCATCCGAGAACCAGCAACAGGCTAAATAACGTCATGCCTTACTCCCTTTCAAAGTGATCCGTTCACCAAGGTCTGCGCGAAAACGCGCCCAGTCAAAAGATGGTCCGGGGTCAGTTTTACGTTCAGGCGCAATATCACTGTGCCCGGTAATATGTTGCGCGATAGAGGGATAGTGCTTTATTAACAGTTCCGTCACCGTCCGCAACGACTGATATTGTGCATCGGTATAGGGCAGCGTATCAGTACCCTCAAGCTCAATGCCAATAGAGAAATCATTGCAGGCCTCCCGTCCCTGATAACGAGAAACCCCCGCGTGCCATGCGCGCAGATGAAAAGGAACATACTGCACGACTTCACCGTCACGTCGAATCAGGCAGTGTGCCGATACCTGTAAATGACAGATATCGGCAAAATAGGGATGAACGCTGGGGTTAAGCTGACCAGTAAACAGTGCGTCTATCCAGGGGCCGCCAAACTCACCGGGTGGCAGACTGATATTGTGAATCACCAATAGCGAAGGTGACTCATCGTCAGGTCGCTGATTAACGTGCGGCGACGGAACATGTCGTGCCCCCGCGATCCACCCCTCTTGCAACTGCATACTGCTTCTCCTGTGTTCAGACTTTCGCAGATTAACATGATTTTTTTCTGCTCAATCAAACTTCTCTGTCGGTCTCCCGGAAACGATCAACGCTATTTTCACTATTTCCCAGCCGATTTCCACCCACAACCGTGGATAGACTTCATCAGCATAGTTGTGGCAGAGACTGGCCTGGCAGATATCCCGGAGGGCTTCAGGGTGCAAGTCGTATACAGAGAAATCAATCGGCTATCATCACACTGGCCTGCGGCAGTACCGGAGCCAGCTGTGTCAGTAGTATTTCTCGCAGGCGCTCTGCGGCAGGGGGTAATATCTCCTGTCCCAGATGCAGTGCCATAGCCAGATCAGGTACCTGCGGCAATAAAGGATGTTGTAGTTTCTGAAGCCCGGCGGGAAGTCCAATATCACTGCGCAGCGTCAGGCCCAACCCGGCGGCAGCGGCGGCCCAGATTCCGCTCAGGCTGCGGCTGGTAAATGCCACCCGCCACGGAATAGCGGCATGATCCAGCGCATCAATAGCGCGAGTACGCATCAGGCAGGGTGCATCAAACAGCAACAGCGGTAATGCCTCACCCTGCCCGAACCATCGCGCCAGCAGTGTTGCATCCAGGCCTATCCAGGAGAGCGCGGCAGCCGGTAGTGGCTGCATAAAGCGTGATGTCTCCTCCCCCTGCCAGCATAGCGCCAGATCCAGCTCCCCCTGGCGCACGCCATGAAGTAGTTCGCTGTTACGCCCGATGCGCGCAGAAATCTGCACGAGAGGATGTGCCCGGGAAAATTGTCCCAGCAGTTCAGGTAGCAATGCTTCACCAAAATCTTCTTGCAGACCGATACGGACTCTACCGGCAATATCCCGACCGGACAGCGCGCTAAACGCCTCATCATTCAGCGCCAGCAAGCGCCGCCCGTAAGCCATCAGCAGTTCACCACTATCAGTGAGTATCAGACGTCGCCCGCTTTTTTGTAACAGCTGTAATCCCGTTTGCTGCTCAAGTTTTTTTAACTGCGCGCTGACGGCAGAGGTTGAACGGTTCAGGCGATCGGCTGCCTGCGTGAAACTCCCCAGCTCAGTGCCGATAACAAAGGTGCGTAGCGCATCCAGATCAAAAGTCATACGTTTAAAAGGCTGCATTAATCATCCTGTTTTTCGGGATTATTGATACGAATATATGCGATTTTAAAAACGATTTCGCCGAACTATGCTGCTGACTTCTTCCATGATAAAGGAACAGCAGCATGACAACGCCCCTCGACCGTAACAGCCTGGCCAGTATTGCTCCCACGCTGGCTGCCATTACTGAACAAACACTGTTTGGTACTATCTGGCAACGAGAAGAGCTTAATAAACGCGAGCGCAGCCTGATTACCGTGGCAGCTTTAATCGCCCTTGGTCGCCACCAGCAGCTGCCCTGGCATCTGGATTTTGCCCGGAAACATGGCATCACTAACAGCGAACTGGCTGAAGTCATGACACACCTTGCGTTCTATTGTGGCTGGCCCGCAGCAGTCTCGGCTCTCAGCCAGTTACCGCAGTCCGACAGCAAAGCTCAGGAGTAAGCCATGCCTTTTAGCCGTATTGCCCTGCCCGCAGGAAAAACACCTATTTTCCGTCAGACGCTCTCTGAAATCCTGCATCGTACGCTGGTCGATTTTTTCGACGTGCCTCGTGACGACTGCTTTCAACTGCTGGATGAGTACGCGCCAGGCCAGCGAGTATTTCCGCGCTATTACCTTGGCGGCCCACGCTCTGAAGGCTTTATATGGTTTCATATCACCGCTGGACGGCCGCGTTCCATGCAGCAAAAGCAGCAGTTTTATCACCATCTGTCGCTCAGGCTCGCCTCTGAACTGGCAGTACGCCCGGAAGACGTGATGATTACCCTAAGCTTTACTCAGCCAGAAGACTGGTCGTTTGCCAACGGTGACGCCTTTGACTGGCCTGTGCAAATTGACGTGTAATCGCACCCCGGCGGCTGGTGTAGCAGCAGTAAACACGCTAGCATGGCACCCTCTGTTATCCGACATTTCGGAGTTTGATCATGACCTCCCGCCGTTACGATCCGGACAGCCGCCGCGCTGAATTAATGGGCCGTATTAAGGACGATATTCCCCCAAGTGTTGCCCAGGCGCTGCGTGAAGACCTGGGCGGTGAAACCGATCCCTGCCAGGACATTACCGCCAGCCTGCTCTCAGCCGATACGCCTTCGCACGCGGTGGTGATAACCCGTGAACCGGGTATTTTCTGCGGCAGACGCTGGGTGGAAGAAGTGTTTATCCAGCTGGGCGACAAAACGCAGATTGTCTGGCATGTGGAAGACGGTGATGCGATCGTTGCCAATCAAACGCTGTTTGAAGTGACCGGCCCGGCTCCGCTGATCCTGACCGCAGAACGCACCGCGCTGAACTTCGTGCAGACGCTCTCCGGCGTGGCAACGGAAGTCCGCCGCTATGTCGCCCTGCTGGAAGGTACCCGCACTCAGCTGCTGGACACGCGTAAAACTTTGCCCGGGCTGCGCACCGCGCTGAAATATGCCGTCCTGTGCGGCGGTGGAGCCAACCACCGCCTGGGTCTTTCCGATGCATTCCTGATTAAAGAAAACCACATCATTGCCTGCGGTTCGATCGCCCGGGCGGTGGAGAAAGCCTCCTGGCTGCGCCCTGACGTACCGGTTGAGGTAGAAGTTGAGTCGCTGGACGAACTGGAGCAGGCATTGCAGGCCGGTGCCGACATTGTGATGCTGGACAACTTTACCGTTGAGCAGATGCGCGAAGCGGTGAGGTTGAGCGACAGCCGCGCGCTGCTGGAAGTTTCGGGCAATGTGACGGATAAGACCCTGCGTACCTTTGCGGAGACTGGTGTGGACTATATTTCCGTAGGTGCCCTGACCAAACATGTGCGTGCCCTCGATCTGTCGATGCGTTTTCGCCAAGAGTAACGACGCTTAAAAGAGACTGCGTCAGCCAATGACCACCTTTTACCTCAGGCCAGCCGGGCGTGCTGGCCTTTTTTCTGCTTCTGTGCTGTTTATGCGAGGCAGCTTCCAACCCATCTCCTGATTGATGTAACGTGCAAAAACTCTTTACAGCCTTCCTCTGAAAGCGGCCGTTTGCCGCTGGCTGACTGTCGTACTGCGGATTATGTTGCCTGCCTCATTACACAAGGAGGTTAATCATGATCCACCAACGAGGTTTTACCCTTATCGAATTAATGATAGTTATCGCTATCATCGCCATTCTTAGCGCGATCGGTCTGCCGGCTTATCAGGGATACCTGCAAAAAGCAGCACTGACCGATATGCTACAAACCGCTATGCCATACAAAACGGGCGTCGAACTGTGTTCCATTGAGCGCGGGGGCAGCGGCAACTGTAGTGCAGGCAGCCACGGTGTTCCAACTGAACGTACCTCACGCTATGTTTCGGCACTCACTACGAACGCAGGAGTGATTACTCTTACCGGGCAGGAGAGTCTGACCGGATTAACTGTCAAGCTGACCCCACAGTGGAATAACAATAATGGCCAGTTAAACTGGCAGCGCAGCTGTACCAGTAGCAATGATGGACTGAAGGAAGCTTGTGAGGAGATGTTCCGCTTTGATGAGGAGCAGACGCCATGAACGCGGAGACACAGCGCGCCTTAGAAGCCATCTGCCACCGTTACCACGCCATTATTATTGAGTGCACTCCGCAGCGGCTTCATATTGCTCTGGCCGATACCCCCGGTCATGAAATGATGGCTGAGTTGCGCTTTGCTACACACAGCGCCATCAATGTCGAATGCTGGCCACAGGCCAGGCTGGAACAGTTTAGCCGGCAGGCATCCATCGCCTCCGGACAGGAACCCGCCGCGGAAGAACATAGCACGACTGCGGTGGATCAAATTAATCAGCTGCTGACTCAGGCATTACAAAAACGCGCCTCCGATCTGCATATTGAACCGCAGGAAAAAGGGCTACGCCTCCGCTTACGCGTTGATGGCGTGTTGCAACTGCTGCCGGGTAGCGGGTTTGAAAACAGCTCACAGCTGATTGCGCGGCTGAAAATTCTTGCAGGTCTGGATATAGCAGAGCGACGTGTCCCGCAGGACGGGCAGTTCTCTGTGACACTGAACAATAATAATGAGTCTTTTCGCCTGTCGACCTTGCCAACACGCTTCGGAGAAAAAGCCGTGGTACGTCTGTTGCAAAGCGATGCCCGCACGATTGAGCTGGATAACATCGGAATGCCCGGGCCGCTTCTCAAGCGCTACCGCGATGCGTTATCCCGTCCACAAGGGATGATTCTGGTTACCGGCCCTACCGGCAGCGGAAAAACATTCACTCTTTACAGCGGCCTGAGCTGGCTGAATGTTGCTACACGTAATCTTTGCAGCGTGGAGGATCCGGTGGAGATCCCTCTTTCTGGAGTCAATCAGACGCAGATCCACACCCGCTCGGGTCTCGATTTTCACCGTGTGCTACGCGCGCTGCTGCGACAGGATCCTGATGTGATTATGATCGGGGAGATCCGCGATGGTGAAACCGCCGAAATTGCCGTTAAAGCGGCTCAAACCGGCCATCTGGTACTCTCCACCCTGCACACTAACTCCACAACTGAAACTCTGGTACGTTTGGGGCAAATGGGTGTGCCAGGATATCTGCTGGCATCGGCCCTCAAACTGGTGATCGCCCAACGTTTGGTGCGCAGGTTGTGTAAGCACTGTCGCCAGCCCGCAGAAGCAACGGCGCATTTCCCTCCTCATATCTGGCCGGGAACTGTTCAAAACTGGCGCGCAGTAGGCTGTGAACACTGCTTTTCTGGTTTTTATGGTCGTCTGCCGCTATTTGAGCTGCTGCCTGTCACCGCACGTCTGCAAAATGCCCTCGCTAAATCAGCGCGCCCGGAGGAGCTGGCAGAAATTGCTCGCCAGCAGGGTATGAACTCGCTGTTTGTTGAGGGTCTGCACTGCGTTAACCGTGGCGATACGACCCTCGAAGAGCTGACGCGGGTCGCGGGTGACAGTCATGAATAAACGAATACTATTTCGCTGGCAGTCCATTGACGACAGCGGGCAACTTTATCAGGGCAGTCGTTTTGCCAGCAGCGCCGCACAGATTGCAGCAGAGCTTGCAGCCGAACAGCAGCTACCGCTTAAAATCAGCCGTGGTCGCCGCTATAGCGCGCGCCACTGGCAGTGGCAACAAAAAATCGCGTTCGTCCGCCAGCTGGCTACCCTACTGAAAGCCGGAATGCCGCTAACTGGCTGCCTGCAACTGCTGGGTGAAGATCATCATGAGCCTTCCTGGCAAGCGCTGCTCTTATGGTTGCAGCAGAGTATCTCGTCCGGAGAGCCTTTCTCACAGGCCATGGCGCAGTGGCCCGAGGTTTTTCCTCCGTTGTTTCCGGCACTCATCCATATTGGTGAACTTACCGGTGAGCTGGATGAGTGCTGCATACAGCTGGCAAACCAGCAGGAGCGGCAACAGGAGCTACAGCAGAAAGTGAAAAAAGCGCTGCGCTACCCACTGTTTATCCTTGCGGTAGCGCTGCTGGTTAGCGTTGGAATGCTGGTGTTTGTTTTACCGGAGTTTGTTGCGATTTACCGCACTTTCAACGCTCCTCTTCCCGCCTTTACTGCGGCAGTGATTAGCCTTTCTCAGTCCATGCAACAGCACGGGTTGTTTTTCATCACGTTCATCATTGTTAGCGGAATACTGTGGCGCACTCAGCGCAGTAAATCGCTGCCCTGGCAGCGGTATGAACAACGTCAGCTGCTACGGATCCCTCTGATTGCTGCGCTTTATCAGGGCAGCCTGTTAAGCCAGATCTTTACCACACTGGCCATGACACAGCGCGCAGGGTTAACACTGCTGCAAAGCCTGCAAGCGGTTGAGAAAACCCTTTCCCCACTGCTCTGGCGCGAAGCTATTACGCAATTACAGCAACATATTACAAAGGGTCATCCACTACATCAGGCCCTGAAGTCACATCTGTTGTTTACTCCTCTCTGTTATCAACTGGTCAAAGTCGGTGAAGAGTCTGGTTCTCTGGATACACTGCTGGAGAGGCTGGCTATCTGGCATGAACAAAAGACACATCAGCTGGCAGACCAGCTGGCCGCTGCACTTGAGCCGCTAATGATGATGGTGATTGGAGGGATTGTTGGCACATTAGTCGTGGCGATGTACCTGCCTGTATTCCGCCTGGGAGATGCTCTGGGCTGAAGGTCATTCCCCCGCCTTGATGGCGGGGGAAACTGTTCGCAGGCGGCAAGTGTTACCGGTTAAATACGCGGTTTTCCTGCTCATTAACGCGAATAAACGTTGTGCGTTTGGTCAGTTCTTTCAATCGTTCTGCACCTACGTAAGTACAGGCAGAACGCAGGCCGCCGAGGATATCACGGGCAGTAAATTCAACAGGCCCACGAAGCGGGAGCCTTACGGTCTTTCCTTCCGCCGCACGATACTGCGCCACGCTTCCTACGTGTCGCTTCATGGCAGACTCTGAACTCATACCGTAGAACAGCATAAACTGTTCGCCGTTCTCTTCCACCAGCGTGCCTTCACATTCGTCATGAGCCGCCAGCATGCCGCCGAGCATGACAAAATCAGCCCCGCCGCCAAAGGCTTTCGCAACATCACCTGGTACTGAGCAACCGCCATCACTGACGATCTGTCCGCCAAGGCCATGCGCCGCATCAGCACACTCAATAACGGCTGACAGCTGCGGATAACCCACGCCGGTTTTTACTCGGGTAGTACAAACCGAACCAGGGCCGATACCCACTTTTACAATGTCAGCACCGGAGAGAATAAGTTCCTCAACCATTTCGCCGGTCACCACATTCCCTGCGCAGATGGTTTTCCCCGGACAGGCTTCACGGGCGCGGCGCAAGAAAGCAACAAAGTGCTCTGAGTAACCGTTAGCAACGTCGATACAAATAAAGTTAAGTGCTGGCGACAAAGCAAGGATCTGCTGTAGTTTCAGGAAGTCAGCCTCGGATGTGCCGGTGGACACCATCACATGCTGAAGCACTTCCGGAGTAGCACCTTCAACAAATGCCCGCCACTGCTCCACGCTGTAATGTTTATGTACTGCCGTAAGAATATCAAATGATGCCAGAGCCTCCGCCATGCTGAAGGTTCCGACGGTATCCATATTGGCGGCAATAATCGGCACACCAGACCAGGCGATACCTGAATGCTTGAAGGTAAACTGACGCTCCAGTTCAACCTGAGAACGGCTTTGCAGCGTTGAACGCTTTGGCCGGATAAGAACATCTTTGAAGCCTAACTTGATATCTTCTTCGATACGCATAACAGATTTCCTGGTTGATGGCGTTAGTGCAACAACGCACCCTGCGGGTAGCGTTTGCGCTCACAAGCTGAATGCCAGCTCCAGTGACGCTATCATACGCGCTAAAAACGTGCCGACAAGACTGCGAAAGTCGCTTTATTTACGTTACAATCCCACAAATTTACCTGTAAATGTGTCTTGTGACCTGCGCCGCAAATTTGCATTAATCATGCAAACACCTGTGCCACAAGGCACCGAGAGTCAAGACGTATGGGTTATACCGTTGCGCTGACCGGTGGTATCGGTAGCGGAAAAAGTACCATTGCCAATGCCTTTGCCATGCTGGGCGTTGATATTGTCGATGCAGATATCATCGCACGTCAGGTCGTGGAAAAAGGCCAGCCAGCGCTGGAACTCATTCACGCCAGGTTTGGTCATGACGTCCTGCATCCGGATGGAACCTTAAATCGCGCCGTATTGCGTCAAAAGATTTTCAGCTCGCCGGTGGAAAAGCGGTGGATTGATAATTTGTTACATCCTCTTATCCACGCAGAAACCCGCAAGCAGCTAGCATTAACCCGGTCACCGTGGTGTCTGTGGGTGGTACCCCTGTTGGTGGAAAACAACTTACAGCATCAGGCCGATCGGGTGCTGGTGGTCGATGTTGATCCTGAGACACAGCTGGCACGTACCATGCGTCGTGACAACATCAGCCGGGAACAGGCCGAAAATATTCTTGCTGCGCAGGCGACACGCGAAGCGCGCCTGGCAGTAGCAGATGACATTATTGATAATTGCGGCTCACCTGAAACGGTGATTGCGCACGTTGCCGAACTCCACCAGCGTTATCTGGCGCTGGCTGCGGCAAGCCATCGGGATTAAAAGTTATGAGCACAACGATTCTTTTTGAGCACCCTCTGAATGAGAAAATGCGTACCTGGCTGCGTATCGAATTTTTATTAAAACAGCTTATCGCCAGCCAGAAAATTGTAGATCATCTCAGCGCGCTCACCTTTTTTCGCAATGCAGCAGAGCTGCTGGACGTGTTCGAACGCGGCGAGTTACGTACCGAGATCCTAAAAGAGCTTGAGCGCCAGCAGCAAAAATTGCTGGGTTGGGCAGAAGTACCCGGGGTCGATATGGCGCGCATTAACGCACTACGTAGCGATCTGAAAAAGTGTAGCACTGTACTGATGGCCGCTCCGCGCATGGGTCAGCAAATGCGCGAGGAGCGTCTGATTGGCCTTGTGCGTCAGCGCCTGAGTATTCCGGGCGGCTGTTGCAGTTTTGATCTGCCCACCCTGCATATCTGGCTGCATATTGAACAGCATCTGCGCGATCAGCAGGTGACAATTTGGCTGGACTCACTATCGCCAATTCACAGCGCATTGACGATGGTTCTTGACCTGATACGTCAGTCCGGCATCTTCCGCAACCACACCAGCCTGAATGGTTTTTTCCAGGATAATGCCGAAGGTGCCGATCTGCTGCGGATGCAGCTAAAGCTGGAGGATGCGTTGTATCCTCAAATATCCGGCCACAAGAGCCGCTATGCCATCCGTTTTCTACCGCTGGATAGCGAGCGTGGTGAAATTCCTGCCCGTTTCGATTTCGAACTGGCATGTTGTTAAAGGAAAGAGTCATGAATGATGTAACCGTAGTTAACTGCCCGACCTGTAGCAAAAAGGTTATCTGGGATGAACTCAGCAGTTGGCGCCCGTTTTGCAGCAAGCGCTGCCAGTTAATCGACCTTGGCGAATGGGCCGCTGAAGAGAAAAGGATTCCCAGCAGCGATGACCTGACTGACAGCGATAACTGGAGCGAGCAGCCGTTCGATCGGGAGTAAATTACGCTCTGACGAAAATCAGGCGCTGGCTTTCAGTCTGGCAACAATCTCAGCGTTGGCGGGGGGGAAATCCTCCGCATTCAGTTCACTCTGCAAGACCCAACGCTGAGGCTGGCCTTCGCGCCCGTAAGGCTGGTTGTTCCAGCTGTCGACAATAAAAAAATAGAGCGTAACGCGCAAATCGGTATAGGTATGATCAACGGTATCGTAGGGCGCCGCGTTTAGTACCTCAATACCCGTCTCTTCCAGCAGCTCACGTTTCAGTGCCTGCTCTGGCGTTTCACCCGCTTCGATTTTCCCCCCCGGGAACTCCCATTTATTCCCCATGTAAGCACTCGCAGGGCGTTGTGCTAAAAATATCTGCTGCTCGCTGTCGCGGATAATTCCTACTGAAACCTGTAAGTGCTTCATCGCTGCTCACTCCTCGTGAGTGTATTAAATAAGGTGAAATTTTATCATTGATGCCTAACGGTGTCTCGCTGAACCCTAAGAGCTATTCAACCAACCAGCTCTCGTCCGGTGGATGGAATTGATTAACTTTATTAATGATTCACTCAAAAAATATTTATTATTCTCTCAACAAAAAATAACAATATTTCAATCTCTGACTCTCACTTTATTTTACCAATAGCGCCTACACCTCAAGCCCCCCAACAACCATTCACTCTTTTCTCTGTCGAAATAAAACTAAGACACCCCCTACCCCCAAAGGCTTGTTATATAAGAATCAATGCTCCCACCCCACAAAACACCTGCCAAACCGCAAGTTAATACGGCATCTTAAAGCAATTTAAATAACTTACATGAATAAAATAAAACCTTTAAAAACAATAAATTAAACATTAATAATAAAATAAAAAAACTTTAATGTGTTGCAATAAATGTAACCATCTTTATGCTAACTAACGAACAATAAGCAAGAATGCTTAAATTAAGAAAACCTACGAGTTATTTAAGGGGGGTAATGGTATTTCCACTCCCCTGGCGTACCAGTTAAAATCCGCTGATGGCGGGGACATCATGAGGAAGACAACAAATGTATAGCGTTGAACAATGTGAAGAAATTCTCGACATTGAACATATTGAGTTCAATAGCCTTTTCACTCTGGACTGCCAGATGAATACACTTTACGTGCCATGTAAAAGCCTGGCTATACCGTTAAGTGAAACCCAAAAAAGACTGTTAATCTGCCTGAAAAACAAAATTAACAATAAGCGAGATATTATTAATATTGTTTGGTATGAGAATCATCAATGTGTTCGCGACAACAACTACCATCAATTGGTCTTTCAGCTGCGAGCCTTACTGAAACGAAATCAGTTACCGGCAAAAATTATTATCACTGTGCCTTACTACGGTTTGAAACTTAACGAGCCTTTAATGCAGAAAATAGAGCTGGAATCGCTGCCAGATCAAAGTGCAATCCAGCCGGTGAGTGAAAAAAATACGGCCGGAAAAGACCATATAACTTCGTTGCGTCAGTGGTTTCTGAACGCCTTGCGCTAGCCTGTATTTTTTCACGGTTTCACACTGGTTATGCCACAAGATTTTAGCCAGGTTAACGCCCGTCACCTTATTCAGTTAACGCGATGTCATTGGTTACTTCAGCGACTATTGCTGGTTAAAGTGCGGCGCTGCTCGAAAAACGTAACAAAACTCCAGTGTTATCGCTGGAGTGGGATGCAGAGCGATAGCTGTTACATTTACACTCCGCCGTTAAGCTACCCACCAGCAAATGTGGGTAGCGCCCGGGTACTCGTCTGAGTCGATGTATACGCTGCAACTCCCCCGCTGTTGGTCAAAATCAGGGGAGAAAGTTGAGCATCTTAGCGGTCTGGAGCTGAAACAAAATGAATGGGTATTATTTCTTCTTGTTAGCACTGCTGGGGATAAGCGTTGGCAGTTTGCTGAATGTAGTCACCTACCGTCTGCCACTGATGATAAGCAACAATGCCTTACCAGCCTTTAACTTATGGCTGCCAGCCTCACACTGTACGCAATGCAAAAAGAGCGTGCGCTGGTATGACAATCTACCTTTACTAAGCTGGTGGATTCTTAAGGGACGCTGCCGCTACTGCCATCTGCGCATATCGTGCAGGTACCCTCTTACCGAGCTGTCATCATTATTACTGACACTGCTTTGTGCTCTGCTATTTCCTCCTGGGAAATTGCTGCTGGTACTGCTGCCATTTAGCTGGTTATTGCTGGCGTTGATATTAATAGATGCAGATTGTCAGCTGCTGCCGGATATCCTGACTCTGCCGCTGCTCTGGCTTGGGCTGCTGGCCAATACAGTGGGATGGTTGCCGCAGTTGCCGCTTCCAGAGGCGGTAACTGGAGCGATGCTGGGGTATTGCGGGTTGGCGCTACTGTCTCATGGCTATCGCGCGCTGACAGGTAAAAATGCTCTGGGGCTGGGAGACGCCAAACTACTGGCAGCGCTCGGTGCGTGGCTGGGCTGGCAGCTTATCCCACAGCTGCTGCTGGCAGCGTCACTGGGAGGGATTTGCTGGGTTATTCTCGGACGTCTGTTATACCGTCGCTCAATCAGTGCACCGCTGGCGTTTGGGCCTTTTCTTGCTGTCGCTGGCTGGGTGCTGATGGTGGTGCAATACCGCTAGCTGATGACGCTCTGTCCGTTTTCGAAGCAGTATCAGCCCTGGGGCTGTAATAAAAAAAGGACGGGCACCAGCCCGTCCTTTTTCAGTGTGTCATACGCCGTTACGCCAGGCGACCGTGACACTGTTTGTATTTTTTACCAGAACCGCACGGGCACAGATCATTACGCCCGACTTTTCGTTCACCGCCCTGTTCAGCAATAGACTGCGCGGCTTCAGTTTCAGAATCCACATGGCTCAACTGCTGCTGTTGAGCCAGACGTTCAGCTTCCTGGCGACGCTGTTCTTCCATCTGCTCAACTTCTTCCGGCATACGTACCTGCACTTTGCACAGGGTGCTGATCACTTCATACTTCAGTGACTCCAGCATCGCGGAAAACATAGCGAAGGATTCACGTTTGTACTCCTGCTTAGGATCTTTCTGCGCATAGCCGCGCAGATGGATGCCCTGGCGCAGATAATCCATTGCCGCCAGGTGCTCTTTCCACAGGGAGTCCAGCGTTTGCAGCATGACGCCTTTCTCGAAGTTGCGCATCATTTCCACACCGACGATCTCTTCTTTACGCTGGTACATCTCTTTTGCCTGCTCAAGAATGCGCTCGCGCAGCGTCTCTTCATGCAGATCCGGCTCTTTATCCAGCCATTCAGAGAGCGGCAGATTCAGGTCGAAGTCATTACTCAGACGCTCCTGAAGACCGGCGATATCCCACATCTCTTCCAGAGACTGCGGCGGAATATAGGTGTCGATGGTCGTTTTGAACACGTCTTCACGAATGCTGTTGATGGTTTCAGATACGTCAGACACATCCAGCAGTTCGTTACGCTGGCTGTAGATGGCACGGCGTTGATCGTTGGCCACATCATCGTATTCCAGCAGCTGCTTACGGATATCGAAGTTACGGCTTTCCACTTTACGCTGCGCGTTGGCAATAGCTTTGGTCACCCATGGATGTTCAATCGCTTCACCTGGCTTCATACCCAGCTTACGCATCATATTAGTTACGCGGTCTGAGGCGAAGATACGCATCAGGGCATCTTCCATGGACAGATAGAAACGTGATGAACCCTGGTCACCCTGACGACCTGAACGGCCGCGCAGCTGGTTATCGATACGGCGTGACTCATGGCGCTCAGTACCAATAATATGCAGGCCACCGGAGGCCAGTACTGCATCGTGACGAATTTTCCACGCGCTCTTGATAGCTTCAATCTGCTCGGCTGTAGGCTCTTCCAGGGCAGCAATCTCTGCCTGCCAGCTACCGCCCAGCACGATGTCGGTACCACGACCAGCCATGTTTGTAGCGATGGTCACAGCACCCGGCTGACCAGCCTGTGAGACAATCTCGGCTTCGCGGGCGTGGAACTTGGCGTTCAGTACTTCGTGCTTGATACCCGCCTTCGTCAGTTCGTTTGATACCACTTCGGATTTCTCGATCGAGATGGTACCTACCAGCACAGGCTGGCCGTTAGCTGTACGCTCACGGATGTCTTCAATGATCGCACCGATCTTCTCCAGTTCAGTCATATAGACCAGGTCTGGCAGATCTTTACGCACCATCGGACGGTTGGTTGGCACTACGATGGTATCCAGCTTATAGATGGAGCTGAATTCAAAAGCTTCAGTGTCAGCAGTACCGGTCATCCCGGCCAGTTTGTTATAGAGGCGGAAATAGTTCTGGAAGGTGATTGAGGCCAGCGTCTGGTTCTCGTTCTGGATTTCCACGCCTTCTTTGGCTTCCACCGCCTGATGCAGGCCATCAGACCAGCGACGTCCCTGCATGGTACGGCCAGTGTGCTCATCAACGATGATAACTTCGCCATCTTTCACGATGTAGTCAACATCACGGGTAAACAGCACGTGAGCGCGTAATGCAGCTGTTACGTGGTGCATCATCATGATATTGCCCGGCGAGTAGAGAGACTCACCTTCATCCATAATGCCTTCGCTAACCATCAACTCTTCTACAGCAACCAGACCACGTTCAGTCAGGTGTACCTGGCGAGATTTCTCATCAACAGAGAAGTGCCCTTCGCCCTGGAAGCTGTCTGAGTCTTCTTTTTCCTGGCGGATCAGCTTAGGAATGATCTTGTTGACCTTGATATACAGCTCAGAGCTGTCTTCAGCTGGACCGGAGATGATTAACGGGGTACGGGCTTCATCGATTAAGATTGAATCCACCTCATCCACCAGCGCGTAGTTCAGCTTACGCTGTACACGATCTTCAGGGCTGAATGCCATGTTGTCGCGCAGGTAGTCAAAGCCGTATTCGTTGTTGGTACCGTAGGTAATATCCGCAGCATAGGCAGCACGTTTAGCCGGAGCTGGCATGCCCGGCAGGTTAATACCGATGCTCAGACCCAGGAACTCAAACAGAGGGCGGTTGTTTTCCGCATCACGCTGGGCAAGATAATCGTTGACGGTGACCACGTGAACGCCCTGGCCGCTCAAGGCGTTAAGATAGGCTGGCAGCGTTGCGGTTAAGGTTTTACCTTCACCTGTACGCATTTCTGCGATGCAGCGGTCGTTAAGAACCATACCGCCGAGCAGCTGTACATCGAAGTGACGCATGGCAAATACGCGCTTACTGGCTTCACGTACGGTAGCAAAGGCTTCGGGGATCAGGTTCTCCAGCACTTCGCCTTTTTCCAGACGCGCGCGGAACTCCACGGTTTTCGCTTTAAGCTCATCGTCAGACAGCTTCTCGAAATCCGGCTCCATTTTGTTGATGAGTTCTACTGTTTTGCGCATACGGCGCAGCGTACGATCGTTACTGCTACCAAAAACTTTGGTTAATAGTTTGATTAACATAATAAATAATTTCTCTCAGCCACCGCATACCACGATGGACACTTAATGTTTGATTTTAAACTGACTGATTTTTATGAATTAAGAGATGAGAAAGGCCCGGCGCGGATGCCCTGAACCTGCGCCAGCCAAAGGCCGGTTTGATGACGAGGTGTGGCTTCAACCTGACGTTGTGCCGTATAGCGGATGATGACCGGCGGTTTCGCTTCGTGGGTCAGCAGTGCGTTAAGCGTGTCCAGCAGCGCCAGCTTATGGGCTTCAAGAGGCTGTTCAGCTTCAGTAACGGGTGAAACCGCCGGAGTCAGGGTAAATGACAGATGGCGGATAACCGTGCGTATGGCATGCTGATGCCAGTAATCGACGCTGAACGAAGGACGCCGCGCGCACTCAAGCAGCGCAAGACTATCAAAACGCGCAGCAGTGCCAATATTCAGGCTTCGTGACGAGGTTTCTGCTAAGGTAGTGCGATCGTGCGCTGAAGCATGAGGCAGCCCAAGACTCGCCGCGACCATCCCCAAAAGGAGATGCGGCCAGAAATAGCGTCTGCCAAATTGTCGCCAACGATTAAGAATACCGATCACTGTGTTCCGCCGGAGCTTGCTATGCGAGATAGTCGCCCACAATCAATTGATAGTTTTTTCGATATGGCTCAGGATCAGAGCGTGCTGCAAAACGTGCAGCAACGAGCTATTGCCCTGAACAAGCTGAATCGCGCAGTGCAGGGAGTTATTCCTGCCCAACTGCATCCCTGGTGCCGTGTGGCAAATTTTCGCCAGGGGATTCTGGTTATCGAAACGGCTAATGCCAGCTGGTTGATGCGCTTACGCTATGAACAATCCAGCCTGCTATCAGCTTTACGTGCGCAGATATTACCATCATTGACGTCAATCGACATCAGGATAAATCCTTCGCTGGCTGCAAAAGGTCAGGAATCTGTACAAGAAAACAACACTCAGGCTAAGGCAGCTGAGAAACCGCCGATGAGACAGCTAAGTGAACAAAGTGCAGAGATTTTACGCGGTGTCGCGAGCCAGAGCCCGGAAAAACTGAAGAAGATATTAGAACGACTGGCCTCACTGGCCGGAGAGGGTACCAGCTCAACCAGTCGTTAAGTTCCCCGTAATTACAGCTTCCGCTTATATTGGCTACCTGTTTTCACCTGAATCATCTACCGAAGTAGAAGAGGTTTAATCAGTTGCCGCATTGCCTCAGCTGCAATTACTTTGGGATATCTGATGCTGGCTTATGCCAGAACCAGGTTTGGAGCTTTGAATTTCACCGGGAGTGCAGCTTCGTCTTCAAACGTTGCCCATTCCCAGGCTTCCTGTTTCGCCAGAACAGCCTGTAACAGCTTGTTGTTCAGCGCGTGACCAGATTTGAATGCGGTAAACGCACCAATAATATTATGGCCACACATGTACAGGTCACCGATCGCATCCAGCATTTTGTGACGTACAAATTCGTCTTCAAAGCGCAGGCCATCTTCGTTCAATACGCGGTAGTCATCCACCACGATTGCACAGTCAAAGCTGCCACCAAGGCACAGGCCACGGGACTGCAATGCTTCGATGTCACGCATAAAGCCGAAAGTACGAGCACGGCTGATCTGACGGGCAAAAGCTTCCGCAGAAAAGTCCATGCTATAGCGCTGTGAGCTGGAGTCGATAGCCGGATGGTTAAAATCAATGGTGAAATCCAAAGTAAAACCATTATGCGGCGAAAGCTCTGCCCATTTGTCACCATCTTCAACCCGGACAGGCTGCTTGATGCGGACAAATTTCTTAGCGCAATTCAACTCTTCAATGCCTGCGTCCATCAGCAGATAGATAAAGGGTGCGGCGCTGCCATCCATAATAGGAATTTCAGGCGCGTTCACTTCCACCACAATATTATCAATACCGAGTCCCGCAAGGGCTGCGTTCAGATGTTCGACTGTAGAAATACGCACGTCATGCTCATTAACCAGGCAAGTACAGAGCATGGTATCACGCACGGATTTGGCATCAGCCGGGAAATCTACCGGTGGATTCAAGTCAGTGCGACGATAGATGACCCCGGTATTAGCCGACGCAGGGCGTAAGGTCAGCGTGACTTTTTTGCCGGTGTGTAAACCGACGCCAGTCGTCTGAACAATACGTTTTAATGTCCGTTGTTTGATCATCGTATTATCTCGCAAAAATTATCCGTCCGACCATCAGTTTACTCCACTGACGGGCGAACAGTTTAACACAAAGAGCGAAGAATCCCACTTTATCGGGTTATTCTTAGTCTGCCTGCTTACGCAAGAAGGCCGGAATATCAAGATAATCGGGTTCTTTGTTAGTTTGTGCACCCGGATCGTTAACCACTTTAGCAGCAGGTTTCTGTTCAGTTGGCAGCGGTGCCATACCGTGCTGCTGATAACGGTTGTCCATCAGCGGCTGAGTAGCCTGTTTGTTGGTCACCAGGGTGATCTCTGGACGTTTGTCCATGCCGATACCCGTTGCCACCACGGTCACACGCAGTTCATCGTTCATTTCCGGGTCAAGGGAAGTACCGATAACAACGGTAGCGTTGTCAGAGGCGAACGCACGGATAGTGTTACCCACGGTTTCGAACTCATCCAGACGCAGGTCAAAGCCAGCAGTGATGTTAACCAGCACACCACGTGCACCTGACAGGTCAATATCTTCCAACAGCGGGCTGGAAATCGCCATTTCAGCAGCTTCTTCCGCACGGTCTTCGCCACACGCAACGCCAGAACCCATCATCGCGTAGCCCATCTCGGACATCACGGTGCGCACGTCAGCAAAGTCGACGTTCATCAGGCCAGGACGGGTGATCAGCTCTGCGATACCCTGCACCGCGCCTTTCAGCACGTCGTTAGCCGCGCCAAACGCGTCCAGCAGAGAAATACCTCGGCCAAGCACTTTCAGCAGCTTGTCGTTAGGAATAGTGATCAGTGAATCGACATGCTTAGAAAGCTCTGCGATACCCTGTTCAGCAAATGCCATGCGCTTCTTACCTTCAAAATTGAAAGGCTTAGTCACAACGGCAACAGTCAAGATACCCAGCTCTTTCGCCACTTCCGCGACAACTGGTGCAGCGCCAGTACCGGTACCACCGCCCATACCTGCGGCGATAAACACCATGTCTGCACCTTCAAGTGCCTGACGCAGTGCTTCACGGTCTTCTTCTGCTGAGTTACGCCCTACTTCCGGGTTTGCGCCCGCACCGAGGCCTTTAGTAATACCATTGCCGATCTGAATGGTCTGACCCACCGCAGTTTTGCGCAGGGCCTGAGCATCGGTATTTACCGCGAAGAACTCGACACCTTCGATACGTTCACGCACCATGTGCTCAACAGCATTACCGCCGCCGCCACCAACGCCGATGACTTTAATCACCGCGTCATTGGTTAATTCCATAGGTTCAAACATAATTTCTCTCCGTTATGTACCTGTTCGCCTGGAGATCACTAATAAGTCTATACCTGCAACTTAATTTTGCTTAGGTATAGCATGATCTGCTTTGGTAAAAATTAAAACTCTTTTCTCAGCCAGCTATTGATTTTCTTGAACCAATTACCCACTGAGGCTCTTTTTTCTACTTCTGCCTCACCATTAAGATGAGATTCTTTTCCGTAGTGCAGTAAGCCTACCGCCGTTGAGTAGTACGGCTCCTGCGCGTAATCCGTTAATCCAGTGATATTCAGCGGCTGTCCGATGCGTACCTGCGTATGAAATACACGCTGCGCGCAAGCCGCCAGTCCTTCAATTTGTGCCGCGCCGCCGGTCAATACGATACCGGCTGCGAGGTGATGTTTAACGCCCTGCTGGCGTAACTGCTCCTGCAATTGCAGAATTTCGTCGTTCACCAGATTGAGCAGCTCGGTGTAACGCGGTTCGATAACCTCTGCCAGCGTCTGCCGTTGCAGACTGCGCGGAGGGCGGCCACCAACGCTCGGGACTTCCACGTTTTCGTCTTTACCAACAATCGACCCCAGAGCGCATCCGTGACGGACTTTGATGGCTTCTGCATCCGTTGGCGGTGTACCGAAGGCGTAAGCGATATCGCTGGTTACCACGTTACCGGCATAAGGTATGACTTTGGTATGGCGCAGTGCACCGCCGGTATATACGGCGATATCCATCGTTCCGCCACCCACGTCAACCACACAGACGCCCAGCTCGCGCTCATCTTCAGTGAGCACAGCAAAACTCGATGCCAGCCCGGCGAAAATTAACTGATCAACTTTCAGGCCACAGCGTTCAACCGCTTTGACGATGTTTTTCGCCATATCATTGTGACAGGTTATCAGATGCACTTTCGCCTGCATGCGCACACCGGATAATCCGACCGGATTTTTGATCCCTTCCTGATAGTCAATCGCATATTCTTGCGGAATAACGTGGAGGATGCGGTGTTCATCGCGAACACGGACGGATTTGGCAGTGTGAACCACATTCTCCACATCTTCCTGCGTCACTTCCTCTTCGGAAATAGGAACCATCCCTATTTCGTTCTGACAACTAATATGTTTGCCCGACAATGCAAGGTAAACCGACGAAATCTGGCAGTCAGCCATCAGTTCGGCCTGGTCGATAGCACGCTGAACGCACTTTACTACCGATTCCAGATCGTTAACGCCGCCTTTATCCATACCGCGAGATGGGCAGCTGCCCACCCCGATAATATTCACCATGCCATCAGGCAGAACTTCCCCTACCAGGGCGGCCACCTTCGCGGTGCCTATCTCGAGTCCAACTACCAGTTTTCTGTCCGTCGACTTGATCATTGTTGTTTAGCCTGTGCCTGATTCTGTTGCTGGTTACTGTCTGCGGGCGCAATAGGTGCCGGTGCCCAACCTACCGCTGCGCCAGAGTCGTAACGCAGATCAACGTAGGTAATAAGCTTATTTTCCGCCTGTGCCTGCTGTTGCAGGGTGGGGTATAACTCAATAAAGCGCTGTAGTCGCTTCATATCTTCGTTACGCCCCAGCTCAAGCCGAATATCATCCTGTAGCACCAACTGCCATGAACGCCGTGCGGTCATGGACGCCGCTTTCAATTTCAATTTACTGGCCGCCAGAACATCACTCATCTGGTGGAAGCCGGCCAATACTTCGGACTCGCTGCCCTCCGGCCCATACAGCATCGGCATCACTTCTTTGCCGAGATGGCTGGCCGGAACGCTGAACGATTTCCCATCCGCATCAACCATATGCACATCATTCCAGCGTGCAACCGGGACATACTCAACCAGATGAATTTTTAATTCGTCCGGCCACTGCTTACGCACGCTCACCTGCTGAATCCATGGCAAGCGTTCAATCTGTTGCTGAATAACGTCCACATCCTGCGACATAAAAGTACCGGGCTCACCCAGCGACAAAATCGCCTGGCGGATGTCATCGTTAGTGGTGTAATGCGTCTGCCCGGTGACCACCAGCTTAGACAGCGGTAGCCTCGATGCATCGTTCATCCACTTCAACACCACAAAGCCACCGGCCAGCATCACACCAATCACCATCAGCAGGAACACAATCCCTGCGAGGCGTGAGCCGTTACTGCGCCCGGTACGTGCCTTTTCCTGCGCCTCACGGTTACGGACATTCAGAGCAGCCTGAGACATATCAGTCGGCCAGTTCCAGAATGCGCGCTACCAGCTGCGAAAAACTCATGCCTGCCTGTTTTGCCGCCATCGGCACCAGACTGTGGCTGGTCATACCCGGAGAAGTATTCACTTCAAGCAGATAGAAACGCCCGTCGCCGCCCATCATGACGTCAACGCGTCCCCACCCGCTGCAACCCAGTGCGCGCCAGGCTGCAATGACCAGATCGCTTAATTCTGCTTCTTTTTCTGCACTCAACCCGGCAGGACAGAAGTACTGAGTATCGTCAGAAATGTATTTCGCTTCATAGTCATAGAACTCACTGGCAGTCTGAATGCGAATCGATGGCAAGATCTCTTCGCCAATTACGCCCACCGTGTACTCCGGCCCGCTGAGAAACGCTTCCACCAGCACTTCATCGTCATGACGGAACGCTTCATCCAGTGCCGCCGGGAATTGCCAGGCTTCATTGACCCGAGAAATCCCCACGCTCGAACCTTCACGGCTCGGTTTAACGAACAGCGGCAGGCCAAGGGCATCAATGCTTTCCAGCTCTTCGGGTGTCAGGCCGTCATCCATCTGCTTACGCGTCAACGCAACAAACGGAGAAACCGGTAAACCACAGCCCTGCCACAGATACTTACTGCGCAGTTTGTCCATGGTGATAGCGGATGCCATAACGCCACTGCCGGTGTAAGGGATGTTGAGAAACTCCAGCACACCTTGCAACGTTCCATCTTCACCGCCGCGGCCATGCAGGGCGATAAAGGCTTTATCAAAACCTTCTTCTTTCAGACGCATCACCGGGAAATCACGGATATCCACCGGATGTGCATTGATGCCAGCTTCCTGCAAGCCCTGAAGTACCGCAGCACCAGATAACAGCGATACGTCTCGTTCTGCGGAGGTTCCACCCAGCAATACTGCTACTTTCTCAGCCATGATGTTCCTCGTTGGTTATTTGCAGCTGTAGCTTTTGCTCTGCCAGAGTGCGGGCAATACGCCCGACGTTACCGGCTCCCTGAACCAGGATCAGGTCGTTACCGGTCAGTTTTGGCAGCAGCATTTCCATTACCGCATCATGGTCTGAGACCAGGATCGGATCGACTTTGCCACGTCCGCGAATAGTGCGGCACAGTGAGCGGCTGTCCGCCCCGGGAATCGGCGACTCTCCGGCGGCATAGACATCCAGCATTAACAGTACGTCTACCTGAGACAGCACATTCGCGAAATCGTCATATAAATCACGGGTTCGCGTATAGCGGTGCGGCTGGAAAATCATCACCAGATTTTTATCCGGCCAGCCTGCACGCGCTGCTTTGATCGTAACATCCACTTCGGTCGGATGGTGGCCGTAATCATCAACCAGCATCGCCGTGCCGCCCTGGCCGTTCACCGCATCCAGCGGATATTC
Source organism: Erwinia sorbitola (assembly GCF_009738185.1). Classification (NCBI taxonomy): domain Bacteria; kingdom Pseudomonadati; phylum Pseudomonadota; class Gammaproteobacteria; order Enterobacterales; family Erwiniaceae; genus Erwinia; species Erwinia sorbitola. The sequence goes on from NZ_CP046509.1 coordinate 3,864,345, forward strand.
ACCCAGGAAGTCAAAGCGACGGCCGGTTCCCTGGAAACTCTCCAGCGCGTTAAGAATATCTTCGTCTTCGATATTCTCTTCGGTCGCTACCGCTACGGCTGCCGCTGCATTCAGCGCATTATGACGCCCCGGAGCATTGAGGGTGACATGCATCAGCGGCTTGTCCTGACGTACCAGCGTAAAGTGCCCCTGGGCACCGCGCTGTTCGTAGTTCTCTATACGAACGTCCGCATCGTCGCTGAAACCGTAGGTCGTGATTTGGCGACCCACGCGTGGGATCAGATCGCGGATCACCGCATCATCAACACACAGTACAGCCCGGCCATAAAACGGCAGGTTGTGCAAAAAATTGATAAAGGTCTGCTTTAAATTTTCGAAGTCGCCCTGATAAGTATCCATATGGTCGGCTTCAATGTTCGTGACGATCGCCACCATCGGTTGCAGATGCAGGAACGATGCATCGCTCTCATCGGCTTCCGCAATCAGGTAACGGCTGCTGCCCAGGCGCGCATGGGTGCCTGCGGCTTTCACCAGTCCACCGTTGACAAACGTTGGGTCGAGGCCGCCTTCAGCGTAAATGCTCGACACCATCGCCGTAGTGGTGGTTTTACCGTGCGTACCGGCTACCGCAATGCCATGGCGGAAACGCATCAGCTCTGCCAGCATCTCAGCACGGCGAATGACCGGGATACGTGCTTCACGCGCTGCAACCACTTCCGGGTTATCCTGGGATACCGCGGTGGAGACAACCACAACGCTGGCATCGCTGACATTTTCCGGACGATGGTGAAAGTAAATCGTCGCGCCCAGCGCCGTCAGATGCTGGGTCACCGCGTTTGGAGCCAGGTCTGAACCACTGATTTCGTAACCTTCGTTCGCTAACACTTCGGCAATACCGCCCATGCCAGCACCACCGATGCCAACAAAGTGAATGTGCCGGACGCGACGCATCTCGGGCACGATAGAACGCAGTTTTGCCAGTTGCTGTGTATTCATCTCTTACCTGTGTTGCTCCGGGTCGGGCATGCCCGACCCCTACAAAATTCTTAATCAGATCGGGCATGCCCGACCCCTGCAATTCTCAACGGGCCGGGTATGCCCTGCCCTGTCCCTGCAATATCATTTTGCCGCTTTGCTTACTTCAGCAGCAACGCGCTCAGTTGCGTCCGGAATCGCCACCGCGCGGGCTTTTTCAGCCATCTGCAACAACGTTTTACGATCCCAGCGTGTCAGCGTTGCCGCCACCACTTCAGGGGTAAACTGCGGCTGCTCGTAAATCTTGGCAGCTCCGGCCTGCTCCAGCGGCAGGGCATTCCAGTACTGCTGACGATCTTTGTGCTGAAACGGTACAAAAATCGCCGGTAAACCTGCGGCTGCAATTTCACTGACGGTCAGCGCACCGGAACGACACACCACAACATCTGCCCACGCGTAGGCGCTGGCCATATCGTCGATAAACTCCGACACCCGATGCTGCGTCTGGTTCACCCGGTGATAATGTTGATTAACCGCATCAAGAGCACCCTTGCCTACCTGGTGCCACAGGATGATGTTGTCACCCATCAATTCAGCTACCTGCGGCATCGTCTGGTTAAGTACGCGCGCACCCTGACTGCCGCCAATCACCAGTATACGTGTCGGGCCTTCTCGTCCGGCTAAACGCGCCGCTGGCAGGGGCAGAGCCAGTACATCCGTACGCACCGGGTTACCCACGACTTCCGCATTGGGGAAGGCACCGGGAAACGCCTGCATCACTTTTGTCGCGATCTTTGCCAGCCACTTGTTGGTTAAACCGGCAATACCATTTTGTTCGTGCAGCACCACCGGGATACCGCAACTCCAGGCCGCCAGGCCGCCAGGACCGGAAACATAACCGCCCATACCCAGCACCACATCCGGCTTCCAGGCCTTCATAATGGCCCGCGCCTGGCGCCAGGCGTTAAAGATACGCAGTGGCGCTGCTAACAGCGCTTTAATACCTTTACCGCGCAGTCCGCTGATGCGAATAAAATCAATGTCGATACCATGCTTCGGCACTAAATCCGCTTCCATACGGTCAGCGGTACCCAGCCAGCGCACCTGCCAGCCCTGTGCCATCAGATGGTGTGCTACCGCCAGCCCGGGGAAAACATGCCCGCCAGTTCCGCCAGCCATCACCATCAGTCGCTTTCCACTCATCGACTATCCTCTGCTAAACGCCTGCGCTTTTGCCAGACGCGTTTCATAATCTATACGTAATAAGAACACGATGGCGGTCGACATTATAATCAGACTGGAACCACCGTAACTGATCAGCGGCAAGGTCAGGCCCTTTGTGGGCAACATGCCTGCCGCAGCTCCGACGTTAACCAGCGCCTGGAAACTGAACCAGACACCAATAGAACAGGCTAGAAAGCCGGAAAAACGCTGATCGAGTTCTAAAGCGCGCCGCCCGATGGACATCGCGCGAAAAGCGACGAAGAATACCATTAACAGGGCTAAAACCACACCGATATAACCCAGTTCTTCACCGATAATCGAGAAGATGAAGTCAGTATGCGCTTCGGGTAAATACTCCAGTTTTTGCACTGAATTTCCCAGGCCCTGTCCCCAAAATTCTCCGCGACCAAAAGCCATTAACGATTGGGTTAACTGGTAACCGCTACCGAAGGGATCTTCCCATGGATTCCAGAAAGAAGTGACGCGGCGCATACGATAAGGTTCGGCCACAATCAGCAGACATACGGCAAAAATTCCGGAGCCGATAATCGCCAGGAACTGCCACAGTTTTGCCCCCGCCAGGAACAGCATTGCCAGCGTGGTGACAAACAGCACGACCACCGTACCGAGGTCAGGCTGCGCCAGCAGCAATACTGCCAGCACCACCATCACGCCCATCGGCTTACAGAAGCCCCAGAAGTTATTTCGCACTTCCTCAACCTTGCGTACCAGGTAGCTGGCGAGGTAGCAGAACAGCGTCAGCTTGGATAATTCCGCAGGCTGAATACGCAGCGGCCCGAGAGCAATCCAGCGCGAGGCACCGTTTACCGAGCTACCCACCACCAGCACTATCAGCAGCATCACCACCGACCCCAGCAGCATAATGTTGCTGTAGCGCTGCCAGAAATCCATTGGCACACGCAGGGTGACCAGCGACATCCCCAGCGCCAGCGCCAGATAGAAAGCATCACGCTTGGCAAAATAGAACGGATCATCGTTCAGGCGCTGACCTACCGGCATCGATGCGGAGGTAACCATCACAAAGCCAATAATTGCCAGACCAAAAGTCAGCCACAGCAGAGTGCGGTCATACAGCACAATGGAGTTGGTGTCACTTTCACGCGACCCCATCACCCATGATTTCAATTTATCGGACAGGCCACCGGCCAGGCTCAGACCTGGAAAACGCATCAGTCGACCTCCCGCGCCAGCAGAGCAAACTGATCGCCGCGTTGCTCAAAGTTTTTAAACTGATCGAGGCTGGCGCAGGCAGGTGACAGCAGCACCAGATCCCCTGGCTGTACGCGGGATGCAATCTGCTGCACCGCTTCAGCCATGGTTTGCGTCTGTACGGCAATATCAGGGCGCAGGGCCGCCAGGGCCGCACCGTCACGGCCAAAGCAGTAAGTACGGATCCGCTCACCCTGTAAATAACGGGTCAGTGAGCTGAAGTCAGCCGACTTCCCATCACCGCCGAGCAGCAGCCATAACGTTCCCTGCACCTGTAAACCATTCAGCGCCGCCTCGGTACTGCCGACATTGGTTGCTTTTGAGTCATTAATCCAGCGCACACCGTTGTGCTCATGTACCAGCTGGAAACGGTGCGGCAGCCCACCAAAGGTGGTTAATGCTTTCAGACTGGTGGCACGGGGCAGGCCAACGGCATCGGCCAATGCCAGTGCGGCCAGCGCGTTGGTATAGTTATGCTGACCGACCAGGTGCATTTCGTCGGTATTCAGAACTTTCTCGCCTTTCACCCGCAGCCAGACGCTGCCCTGCTGGTGATTAAGGTGATAGTCGCCAACGTCAACGCCAAAACTGACGCAGCGTTTGTCGGCACCGCGCACCGGCATGGTCATCGCATCGTCGGCATTCACCACACAAACGGCGGCGTTTTCATAGACGCGCAGCTTGGCGGCACGATATTGCTGCATTCCGAACGGATAGCGATCCATATGATCCTCAGTAACGTTGAGGATCGTCGCCGCAGCAGCCTTGAGGCTGTGGGTGGTTTCCAGCTGGAAACTGGATAACTCCAGTACATACAGCTGCGCAGGCTGTTCCAGCAGCATCAGCGCTGGCAGGCCGATATTGCCGCCCACGCCCACCTGCCAGCCTGCGGCTTTCGCCATTTCGCCCACCAGAGTGGTGACCGTGCTTTTACCGTTCGAGCCGGTAATGGCGACAATCGGCGCCTGCGCTTCACGGCAGAACAGCTCGATATCACCAACAATCTCTACGCCCGCATCAGCCGCTTCAATCAGTGACGGATGAGCCAGCGCCATCCCCGGGCTGGCTACAATCAGATCGGCGCTTTGCAGCCAGTCGTCATTTAACGATCCCAGCCAGCGCTCGACGTTTTCCGGCAGCTTTTCCAGCCCCGGCGGCACGACACGGGTATCCATCACGCGTGGTGTCACACCGCGCGCGACGAAGAAATCAACACAGGAGAGGCCCGTCAGACCCAACCCGATAATGACCACTTTTTTACCCTGATAGTCAGCCATAATTAACGCACCTTCAGTGTTGCCAGGCCAATCAGCACCAGCATCAGCGAAATGATCCAGAAACGCACAATCACGCGTGGTTCTGGCCAGCCCTTCAACTCATAGTGGTGGTGGATCGGTGCCATGCGGAAAATACGCTGTCCGCGCAGTTTGAACGACCCGACCTGGAGAATTACCGACAGAGTTTCAACTACAAACACACCGCCCATAATGACCAGCAGGAACTCCTGGCGCAGCAGCACAGCGATAGTTCCCAAAGCGCCGCCCAGCGCCAGAGAACCAACGTCACCCATAAAGACCTGCGCCGGGTAAGTGTTAAACCACAGGAACCCTAAGCCCGCACCGACAATCGCGGTACAGACAATCACCAGCTCACCGGCATGGCGCAGATACGGAATATGCAGATATTCAGCGAACTTAACGTTACCTGTAGCCCAGGCAACCAGCGCAAAACCGGCAGCGACAAACACCGTTGGCATAATCGCCAGGCCATCAAGGCCATCGGTCAGGTTGACGGCATTACTGGTGCCGACAATGACAAAGTAAGCCAGCAGCAGATAGAGCAGACCCAGCTGTGGCATCACGTCTTTGAAGAACGGCACCACCAGCTCAGTAGCCGGGGTATCTTTGCCAATCATATACATGACAAACGCCGCACCCAGCGCGATTACCGACTGCCAGAAGTACTTCCAGCGGGCAATCAGGCCTTTAGTGTCTTTGCGCACCACTTTGCGATAGTCATCAACAAAGCCGACGGCACCATAACCCAGCAGAACGAACAGCACACACCAGACATACGGATTGGATGGATAGGCCCACAGCAGCACCGAAATGGTGATGGATGTGAGGATCATAATCCCCCCCATCGTTGGCGTTCCACGCTTGCTGAAATGCGATTCCGGGCCGTCGTTACGCACAACCTGACCAAATGACATTTCCTGCAAGCGGGCGATCATACGCGGCCCCATCCACAGTGAGATAAACAGCGCGGTCAGCAGGCTGACAATGGCGCGAAACGTCAGATACGAAAAGACGTTAAAGCCGGAATAAAATGTGACCAGATGCTCGGCCAGCCAGACTAACATGCGCCTTTCTCCTGTAAGGTTTGCACGACCTGCTCCATCGCAGAGCTGCGTGAACCTTTAATCAATACGGTAATCTGTTGATGTTGTGACAGCAGCTCCAGCGCACGTGCGCTGAGTGTCGCCTTATCAAGGAAGTGCTCGCCCACGCCGCTGGCATCCGAGATACCCTGGCTGAGTGAGCCCACGCTTAATACTTTGTCGATGCCTGCGGCGTGAATAGCTGCGCCTACCTGACGGTGGCACTCGGCGGCTTCTGCTCCCAGCTCGCCCATATCCCCAACAATCATCACGCGATAGCCTGGCATTTCAGCCAGCACCTGTGCGGCGGCAGTCATCGAGCCGACGTTGGCATTGTAGCTGTCGTCCAGCAGCAGCTTGTCCGCACTGAGCACCACCGGAAACAGACGCCCCGGAACGGCTTTCAGCGTACTCAACCCATGCTGTACGGCACTCAGTGGCGCATCAACTGATAGCGCCAGCGCAGTAGCCGCCAGTGCGTTAGCAATATTGTGACGCCCCGGCAGCGGCAGCATCACAGCGGCCTCACCTCGTGGCGTATGCAGGGTAAAATGCGTTCCGCGAGTACTGAAGCTCACGTCTGTGGCATAAAAGTCACTGTCGGCCTGTTGCTCTGGCGAGAAGCGCCAGACGGTTTTACCGTGCAGGGCCTGCTGCCAGTGCGGCCAGTCGTTGCTGTCGCTGTTGATAATGGCAGTACCATGCAGCGGCAGACCGTTAAAAATTTCACCTTTGGCTTTCGCCACGCCCGCCAGCGATCCAAAGCCTTCCAGATGCGCGGCAGCAAGGTTATTTACCAGTGCCGTCTCCGGGCGGGTCAGTTCGGTGGTGTAAGCGATTTCGCCCTGATGGTTAGCTCCCAGTTCTATTACTGCATACTGGTGCTCTTTCGTCAGACGCAGCAGCGTCAGGGGCACGCCGATATCATTATTCAGGTTACCGGCGGTATACAGCGTCTCACCGCATTCACGCAGGATAGCGGCGGTCATCTCTTTTACCGATGTCTTACCGGAAGAACCGGTCAGCGCCACCACTCGTGCACCGGATTGCTGACGCACCCAGCCAGCCAGCTGACCGAGCGCAATACGGGTGTCAGCGACCACCACCTGGGGTACGGCCACAGGTAAGTGCTTACTCACTAATAATGCAAGCGCACCGGAAGTGAGCGCATCAGCAACAAACTCATGTGCATCAAAACGCTCGCCTTTGAGAGCGATGAACAGACAACCTGCGCTGACTTTACGGGTATCCGTAGTGACCGCATCAATTGACAGGTCGCCGCCATACAGCGTACCGCCGGTGATTTCGGCCAGCTGCTGTAGCGTGAAAGCGATCATGCTAATACCCCCAGCAGACGTGCCACGGTAATGCGATCGGAGTAGTCAAACCGCTGATTGCCAATAATCTGATAATCTTCATGGCCTTTGCCCGCAACCAGCACAATGTCGCCTTCCTGCGCCTGCATTACCGCGTTAGTGACCGCTTGCGCACGCCCCATCACTACGCGCGCACGGCCCGCATCCAGCAGCCCGCTGAGAATATCGGTAACAATCGCTGCCGGATCCTCACTGCGCGGATTGTCGTCGGTAATTACCACCACGTCGGCAAACTGTTCGGCAATTGCCCCCATCAGCGGGCGTTTACCCTTGTCACGATCGCCGCCGCAACCAAACAGACACCACAGCTGGCCTTTACAGTGCAGGCGCGCCGCAGCCAGAGCTTTTTCCAGCGCGTCCGGGGTGTGGGCATAATCCACCACCACCGTTGGTTTACCTGGCGCACTGAACACTTCCATACGCCCGGTGACCGGCAGCAGCCTGTCGCCGGTAGCGATAAGTTCAGCCAGTGGATAATCCAGAGACAGCAATGTCGCCAGCGCCACCAGCAGGTTGCTGACGTTAAATGCCCCCATCAGGCGGCTTTCAATTTCACCGTTCCCCCAGCTGGACTCAAAGCGCACTAACGCGCCACCATCGTGATAGTTGACGTCGGTCGCTTTCAGCCAGCGCCCACGGCAGCCCGGCTGTAAATTGTTTTCCATGGTGACGGCAACGGCGTCCGGCAGTCTTTCCAGCCAGCGGCGTCCCACTTCATCATCGGCATTAATAATTGCCTGCCCCACCTGATGCTCGGAGAACAGCAGCCATTTTGCGGCTTCATAGCGCGCCATGTCGCCGTGATAATCGAGGTGGTCGCGGCTGAGATTAGTAAAGGCTGCGGCAGCAAACGGCAGAGCTGCAACGCGGTGCTGCACCAGACCGTGCGAAGAGACTTCCATCGCCGCCAGCGTTGCGCCCTTGTTGACCAGTGACGCCAGCAGATGCTGAACATCTACCGCCGAACCTGTGGTGTTCTCTGCCGGAGCCAGCTGACCATAGACGCCGTTACCAACGGTGCCCATTACGGCACCGGTTTCGCCCAGCAGCTGTGCCCATTGCGCCAGCAGCTGAGTGATGGTGGTTTTTCCGTTAGTGCCGGTGACGCCAATCAGCTTCAGTTTCTCACCTGGCTGCTGATAAAAACGCCCGGCCAGCGCCGACAGACGCTGAGAAAGCTGCGCCAGGTAGATCACCGGCACACCGTGCATCTGAACAATTTGTCCGTCTTCCGCTTCGCCTTCAGCTTCAGCAATCACTGCCGTCACGCCCTGGGCAATCGCCTGGGGAATAAAACGGCGGCCATCAGCTGCGTGGCCTTTAATAGCCACAAACAGGTCACCAGATGCCGCAATACGGCTATCCAGCGTCATCTCACGCAGTGGGAGTTCCGGTGCGCCCGGCACCCATGGGGCCAGTAAGTCGCGCAAATTACGATCGGTCACTCGATCCCTCACTCTTGTTAGTTACCATCTCGCTCTTGTCACTGGTGGGTAACGCATCAGGTTCAACGTTCATGGTGCGCAGTACGCCGCCCATGATGGCGCCAAACACCGGCGCGGATACCGCGCCACCGTAATATTTGCCTGCCTGCGGGTCGTTAATAACCACCACCAGTGCAAAACGAGGGTTGCTTGCTGGTGCCACACCAGCGGTATAAGCAATGTATTTGTTGACGTATTTACCGTCCGGGCCGACTTTCTTCGCCGTACCTGTTTTAATCGCTATCCGGTAGCCCTTGATGGCGGCTTTCACCCCACCGCCACCCGGCAGGGCAACGCTTTCCATCATATGCAGTACGGTACGAACCTGCGATTCCGGGAAAACGCGTTGACCCGCCACCGGCGGGTCAACTTTGGTAATCGACAGAGGGCGATAAATGCCGTAGCTGCCCATAGTTGCGTAGACTCGCGCTAACTGTAACGGTGTTACCATTAGCCCATAGCCGAAAGAGAAGGTGGCCCTCTCTATGTCAGACCACCGTTGTTTTTGAGGATATAAGCCACTGCTTTCTCCGACCAACCCCAAATTGGTCGCTTTGCCGAAGCCAAAACGAGAGTAAGTATCTACTAACGCATTGGACGGCATCGCTAACGCCAGTCGGGAAACACCGACGTTAGACGACTTCTGTAGTACCCCGGTCAGGGTCAACTCGCTGTAACGCGCCACGTCTTTGATTTCGTGACCGTTAATCCTGTAAGGCACCGTGTTCAGCACGCTGCCTTCGCGCACCACACCACGTTGCAGCGCGGTCATTACCACCATCGGTTTGACGGTTGAACCCGGCTCAAAAATATCGGTGATAGCGCGGTTACGCATGACATCTTTAGTGGTGCCAGCGAGGTTGTTTGGGTTGTAGGCCGGGCTGTTAGCCATGGCCAGAACTTCACCGGTATTCACATCCACCAGTACCGCTGTACCGGACTCAGCTTTGTTGAATGCCACGGCGTTATTCAGCTCGCGATAAACCTGCGCTTGCAGACGCTCATCGATGCTCAATGCGAGGTTATGTGCTGCCTGGCTGTCCACCGAAGAGATATCTTCTATTACGCGGCCAAAGCGGTCTTTACGTACCGTACGTTCGCCCGGCTGGCCGGTCAGCCACTTATCAAAGCTCTTTTCAACGCCTTCAATACCCTGGCCGTCGATATTGGTGAAACCAATCAGATGGGAGGTAACCTGCCCGGCAGGATAATAGCGGCGTGACTCCTGGCGCAGAAAGATGCCCGGCAGCTTGAGTTTTTTGATGTAGTCGCCAATGGCGGGATTGACCTGACGGGCGAGATAGACAAAACGACCATTCGGATTGGCATTAACGCGGGCCGCCAGCTGGTCGAGAGGAATGGAGAGTGCATCCGACAGAGCTTTCCAGCGGCTATCGAGGGTAATACCGCCCTTATCGTGCAGCTCTTTCGGATCGGCCCAGATAGCGTTGACCGGAACGCTGACCGCCAGCGGACGCCCCGCACGGTCACTGATCATACCGCGCGACGTAGGAATCGCCTGTACGCGCAGCGAGCGCATATCGCCTTCCCGCACCAGGCGATCGGGGTTAATCACCTGTAAATAAGCGACCCGCAGCAGCAGCCCTGCCAGCGCCAGAAAAATACAGCAACACAGCAACGCAAAACGCCAGCTTACAAAGCTGGCCTGATCGTCCGGACGTTTCGACTTCGGTGTCTTGGTTGCGGCTCTCATTGAGTCCGTGAGTCCTTATTGCTGTACCACAATATTTTCCTGCGAAGGATCAACATGCTGCATCTGTAGTTTCTCCGTTGCGGTGCGCTCCACCCGGCTATGATCGCCCAGTGCATTCTCTTCAAGGATCAGGTTGCGCCACTCAATATCGAGGGCATCACGCTCCAGCACTAACTGTTCGCGCTGGGCGGTCAGCAGACGCGTTTTATGCGCCGTAGTGACCACCAGCACCGCTGAAACCAGCGATGCAATCAGCAGGATCAGTGGGATTTTGCCGTGTCGCAGCAGGTCACCACCGATCACACCCGGCAGGCTGTGGCGTTCGTTGCCGATCATGCCTCAGTACGCTCCGCAATACGCAACACTGAACTACGCGCACGCGGGTTGTCGCCGACTTCAGTCTCGCCTGGCATCATTTTGCCTAACGCTTTCAGGCGGCGGCCACCAAGGCTGTTCAACTGCGCCTCAGTCATCGGAATACCGTGCGGCACCTGAGGACCACGGCTCTGTTCACGCATAAAACGCTTCACAATTCGGTCTTCCAGCGAGTGGAAACTGATCACCGACAGACGACCACCCGGTGCCAGCGCACTCAGTGCCCCCTTCAGCGCCAGCTCAATCTCTTCCAGCTCACTGTTCACCCAGATACGAATCGCCTGGAAGCTGCGCGTCGCCGGATGTTTAAACTTGTCTTTCACCGGAGTGGCGTTATAAATCACGTCAGCCAGCTCTTTAGTGCGGGTCATTGGCTGTTCGCGGTTACGTTCGACGATGGCGCGCGCAATACGTTTAGCAAAGCGCTCTTCACCGAACGTCTTCAGCACAAAGACAATGTCGGTTTCTTCCGCTTTCAGCAGCCATTCCGCTGCTGACTGGCCGCGCGTTGGATCCATACGCATATCCAGCGGCCCGTCGCGCATAAATGAGAAGCCGCGTTCGGCATCGTCCAGCTGCGGTGACGAGACGCCGAGATCCAACAGGATCCCGTTAATTTTTCCGGTCAGCCCGCGCTCCTCGACATATTCTGCCAGCGCAGAAAAAGGGCCATGGATGATGCTGAAACGTGGGTCGGTGATCTCAGCAGCGGCTTTGATCGCCTGTGGATCGCGATCAATGGCATACAAACGTCCCTGCTCACCCAGCTGGGAGAGGATCAGGCGTGAGTGTCCACCGCGCCCAAAGGTGCCATCAATATAGATACCGTCAGAGTGAATATTGAGGCCGTTTACCGCCTCGTCTAACAGTACTGTGGTGTGTTTAAAATTATCCTGCATAGCTATAACGACAAATCCTGCAACCGCTCAGACAAAGGTTCTTGAGAGGACTGCTCTGCGTCAATATCTTCCTTGACTTGTTGATACCAGGTCTGTTCATCCCACAGCTCAAACTTGTTGAACTGCCCAACCAGCATCACTTCTTTGGTCAGGCTCGCATGCTGTCGAAGGGTATTCGCCAACAGTAAACGGCCTGCATTATCCATCTGACATTCACTGGCGTGCCCCAAAAGCAGGCGCTGTACTCGGCGCTCTGCCGGGTTCATGCTGGATAAACGCGACAATTTTTGTTCAATTACTTCCCATTCGGGCAGGGTGTAAAGCAACAGGCATGGCTGGTGAAGGTCAATGGTACAAACCATATGGCCTTGTGATTCCCCGATCAGCGTTTCGCGGTACCGCGTTGGCACGGCAAGCCGGCCTTTGCTGTCGAGATTGACTAACGTTGCTCCACGGAACATGCCAGTCTCACCCCCTTTCACCCAAAATCACCACTTAACTCCACAAATTCCCACCAAAAGAGTGTACGGAGCGGAGGAAAACATTGTCAAGCCGCAGTAATAGCGGATCGGCATTATTTCTTTGGGAGATATAACGCGGTGAAGTTAAAAACAAACCACCTGAAGCGGGGATTTAAAATTAAACTAATGAATAATGGCAGGAAATTCTCGCGAGTTTGGCAACTGCTCAAAAACATACCACTTTCTTGTCGCTTAAAATAAGCTGCCCGCTTTGCGACATGGGCGGCATTTTAAGTTATTTCTTAAAATATTCCCAGCACAACACTGCTATGGCGCTGGCACCGCCAGCAAGAGTGCGCTCTGAGTATATATAAACGTCAGGCTTTATAATCGAATACTGACATTCAGCCGAACCATTTACTTTTAGTTACCTTATGTAAATCGAAGACAGTGGCTAAATTGTGCCCACACCGCCATAAGGATATGAAAAAGGCAGCCTGCGCTGCCTTAATAACTTAGTTAGATTTGCGGTTTAAACGCCCGCGCCGATAAAGGTTTCGCCGAATTCGCGTCAGGCCCGGTTTTGGTTTACGCGGTTCATCAAGGCTTGCGAGCACCAGCTCCAGCACACGCTCTGCAACATCACGATGACGCTGGCCCACAGCCAGCACCGGGCAGTCGAGGAAATCGAGCAGTTCATGATCGCCAAAGGTAGCGATGGCTAAATCCTGCGGCAGCCGACCCTCACGGCGTAATGTCACGTCCATCACGCCCTGCAACAACCCGAAAGATGTGGTAAACAGCGCCTCGGGCATATCATGAGTTTCCAGGTATTTTTCAAACAATAGTGCTGCTGCGCTGCGTTCAAAACTGTTGGCATAGATAAAGTCTATGGGACGTTCATCCCCCTTCCACGCATCGCGGAAGCCGAGTTCACGCAGGAAACTGACGGAGAGTTCCGGCAATGCCCCCAGGAACAGCACAGATTTTGCTGGCAGCTTGCGCAGTTCAGCACCTAATGCTTCGGCATCATCCTGATCGGCACCGACCACGCTGGTAAAGTGTTCACGATCCAGCGCCCGATCCAGCGCAATGATAGGCAGCGGATCGTTAATCCAGCGCTGATAGAAAGGATGCTCCGGAGGCAGTGATGTGGAGACGATAATTGCATCAACCTGGCGTTGCAGCAGATGCTCAACGCAGCGCATTTCGTTATCAGGCTGATCTTCAGAGCAGGCGATCAGCAACTGGTAGCCACGCTGGCGCGCCTGACGTTCCAGATAGTTAGCAATTCTTGTATAACTGGTATTTTCCAGGTCAGGAATAACCAGTCCTATCGAACGTGTGCGTCCGGCGCGTAACCCTGCCGCCACCGCGTTCGGGTGGTAATTATGCTCGCGCACCACCGCCATAACTTTCTCAACGGTTTTATCGCTGACACGATACTGCTTTGCCTTGCCATTAATGACGTAGCTGGCAGTCGTGCGCGAAACACCCGCCAGGCGCGCAATTTCATCCAGTTTCACAATAACCCCACACTTCGCTATGGATTAGTATTTGTAACATCTAACCCCAGAATAGTTGAGCGAGCAACCGCTTTTCATCAGCGGCTGAAGCTTTATGACAAAAATAAAAAAACCCGGCATTACGCCGGGTTAGCTTAATCCGCTTCACACTGTAAAGTGCAGCCATATTCGCATCGCACTTTAATTGTGAGATTCGCCTGGTAAATAATCAGCGCATAATACGTTCGCCGCGCGCTACACCGACGATTCCTGAACGCGCAACTTCAACAATTTCCGCAACTTCACGCACAGCGCTGAGGAAGGCATCCAGCTTGTCGCTGGTGCCAGCAAGCTGAACCGTGTAAAGCGATGGCGTCACATCGACAATCTGACCACGGAAAATATCAGCGCAGCGCTTAACTTCTTCACGTCCGTAGCCGCTGGCCTGAATTTTCACCAGCATGATCTCACGCTCAACAAATGCACCCTGTCCCAGCTCACTGACGCGCAGCACATCGACCAGCTTGTGCAACTGCTTCTCGATCTGCTCCAGAACTTTTGCATCACCCACCGTCTGAATAGTCATGCGCGACAGCGTTGGATCATCCGTTGGAGCCACGGTCAGGCTTTCAATGTTGTAGCCACGCTGGGAGAAGAGACCCACCACGCGGGACAATGCGCCGGATTCATTTTCCAGCAGAACCGATAATACACGACGCATAATTATGTCCTCTCCGTTTTGCTCAACCACATTTCGTCCATACCGCCACCACGAATATGCATCGGGTAAACGTGTTCCGTGCCGTCTACGTTCACATCAACAAACACCAGGCGTTCGCGGCCCAGATGTTCGAGCGCTTCAGCCAGCTTCGACTCCAGCTCGTCCGGGCGATTAATCGAAATACCCACATGACCGTAAGCCTCTGCAAGACGAACAAAATCAGGCAGTGACTCCATATAAGACTGTGAGTGACGACCGGAATAAATCATATCCTGCCACTGCTTCACCATACCGAGGAAACGGTTGTTAAGGTTCAGCACCAGCACCGGAATGCCATACTGCAACGCCGTCGACAGCTCCTGAATATTCATCTGAATACTCCCGTCACCGGTGACACAGACCACGGTCTCCTGCGGCAGTGCCAGCTTCACGCCCAGCGCAGCAGGCAGGCCGAAGCCCATAGTGCCCAGCCCACCGGAGTTGATCCAGCGGCGTGGTTTATCAAACTGATAATAGAGCGCTGCAAACATCTGATGCTGACCCACGTCAGAGGTTACATAGGCATCTCCATTGGTCAGGCGGCAAATGGTTTCGATAACCGCCTGCGGCTTGATTTTATCGCTGGTGCGGTCGAACTCCAGGCACTTACGTGAACGCCACTGATCGATGCTCTGCCACCAGTCGCGTACGCTGTCATAATCCTGCTGCGCATCGCTCTGCGCCAGAATCTCCAGCATCTGTTGCAGCACCAGTTTTGCATCACCGACGATCGGCACATCCGCTGCCACGGTTTTCGAAATCGACGTTGGGTCAATATCGATATGCAGCACGGTGGCATTCGGGCAATATTTTGCCAGGTTGTTAGTGGTCCGGTCATCGAAACGCACACCCACCGCGAAGATCACGTCAGAATTGTGCATCGTCATGTTGGCTTCATAGGTACCATGCATACCCAGCATGCCTACGCACTGACGGTGAGTGCCAGGGAAAGCGCCCAGGCCCATCAGCGAGGTGGTTACCGGAATATTCAGCTTTTCGGCCAGCTCACGTAACTCATCATGACAGGCTGCATTAATTACGCCACCGCCCGCATAGATAACCGGTTTTTTCGCCGCCAGCAGCGTCTGCAACGCGCGTTTAATCTGGCCTTTGTGGCCCTGCGTGGTCGGGCTGTAGGAGCGCATGCTGACCTCATCAGGCCAGACATACGGCAGCTTGTTGGCCGGGCTCATCATATCTTTTGGCAGGTCAACCACCACCGGGCCAGGACGACCACTGGCCGCCAGCCAGAAGGCTTTCTTCATAATGGTCGGGATATCTTCCACCCGCTTCACCATAAAGCTATGTTTGACCACCGGGCGGGAAATACCCACCATGTCGCACTCCTGGAAAGCGTCGTAACCGATCAGCGATGACATCACCTGACCAGAGAGCACTACCATCGGAATTGAATCCATATAGGCGGTAGCAATACCGGTAATGGCATTGGTCGCGCCAGGGCCTGATGTGACCAGCACGACGCCGACATCACCGGTGGCACGCGCATAGCCATCGGCCATATGCACGGCACCCTGCTCATGACGGACGAGGATGTGATCCACACCGCCAACGGTTTGCAGAGCGTCGTAAATATCGAGGACTGCTCCTCCGGGATAGCCGAATACATGTTTTACGCCCTGATCGATTAACGATCGGACTACCATCTCGGCTCCTGACAACATCTCCATTTTTGCCTCCAGGCTTTTAAGGTGGTGATTTATCTGTTGCGGAGAGCGTGAGTACGCCTGGCGGCAGATAAGGTCAAAACCTGTTTTTTTTATGCTCAGATAGTGGAAGTCATTTCCAAAATCCAGGTACAGGGCGAAGCCCCAGTTTTTTGAGGTGATGGCAAATACCATAACCGTAGAAAAGTTAGCAGGCAAACGGCAAACCATACGACACGTGCGGAAATGGCTAATTAAGGCTCTGCTCCCCGGCACTTGCCGTCGAGGAATACACTGTCTGTTTACCGTTCTAAAAGCGGAATATACTGTGGCGACAGAATATACATTGTGATCGTTTTGTTATTAAAACCCAGCGGCCTTTAATGCGCGGTTGGACAAATATTTCCCATGTTCTGGGGATTGTTATTGAAGGTTGACAGCCCCGGCATTTATCAGGTATCAATAAAGTCACTTACAGAATTAATGAGGTTTGAGTTAATGATTCGTTCTAATCGCCTACTCGTTCTACTACTAAACGCATCCCCTTTGCGCGGTAGACTTGTGGGCGGAATCAATCACTGATTCAGGCCTGTAAAACCTAAGAAACCCGCGCCGATGCGCGGGTTTTTTTTTGCTCGTAGCGGCAGGCGACGTAAACCAGACAAGGATCTATTCCATGAGCGACCAAGTCATTATTTTCGATACCACACTGCGCGATGGCGAGCAGGCATTACAGGCCAGCCTGAGTGTGAAAGAAAAACTGCAAATTGCCCTGGCACTCGAACGTATGGGCGTTGATGTGATGGAGGTCGGTTTTCCGGTATCGTCTCCTGGTGATTTTGAATCCGTGCAGACCATCGCGCGTCAAATCAAGAATAGCCGGGTGTGTGGCCTGGCACGCTGTGTAGAAAAAGATATCGACGCAGCCTATGAAGCGCTGCGCGTGGCAGATGCCTACCGTATCCACACCTTCCTCGCCACCTCGCCTATGCATATCGCCACCAAACTGCGCAGCACTCTGCCAGAAGTGATTGAGCGCGCAGTTAAAATGGTGAAACGTGCTCGTAACTATACCGATGACGTGGAGTTCTCCTGCGAGGACGGCGGCCGTACCCCGATTGATGACCTGTGCCGCGTAGTGGAAGCCGCTATCAATGCAGGTGCAACCACCATCAACATTCCTGACACCGTCGGCTATACGCTGCCGTACGAGTACGCCAATATCTTCAGCGCCCTGCGCGAGCGCGTGCCGAACATCGATAAAGCTATCCTGTCTGTTCATACCCATGATGACCTGGGAATGGCGGTGGGCAATGCGCTGGCAGCGGTTAACGCCGGTGCCCGTCAGGTTGAAGGTGCCATGAACGGTCTGGGCGAGCGCGCCGGTAACTGTGCGCTGGAAGAAGTGATTATGGCGATTAAAACCCGCGGCCAGCTGATGAATGTTCAGACGCGGATTAATCATCAGGAGATTTACCGTACCTGCCAGACCGTCAGCAAAATCTGCAATATGCCGATCCCGGCTCACAAAGCCATTATCGGTTCCAACGCCTTCGCCCACTCTTCCGGTATCCATCAGGACGGCGTGCTGAAAAACCGTGAGAACTACGAAATCCTGACGCCGGAGTCCATCGGCCTGAAACAGGTTCAGCTGAATCTGACCTCCCGTTCCGGGCGCGCTGCCGTGAAGCACCGCATGGAAGAGATGGGTTACACCGAAACCGAATACAACATGGACACGCTGTACGACGCCTTTAAAGCGCTGGCAGATAAGAAAGGCCAGGTGTTCGATTACGACCTGGAAGCGCTGGCATTTATTAACAAGCAGTCGGAAGAGCCAGAATACTTCAAGCTGGATACCTTTAATGTGCAGTCCGGCTCTACCGTCATTGCCACCGCTACCGTGCAGCTGGGCTGCGGCGGCGAGCAGAAAACCGAAGCCGCGACCGGGAACGGCCCGGTGGATGCCATCTACCAGGCAATTAACCGAATCACCAGCTTCGACACTGAGCTGATCAACTATCAGCTGACCGCTAAAGGTCACGGTAAAGATGCGCTGGGTCAGGTGGATATCGTGGTGCAGTACAACGGCCGCAAATTCCACGGCATTGGCCTGGCGACGGATATCGTCGAATCATCCGCGATGGCGATGGTTAACGCATTAAATACGATCTGGCGCGCCCGTCAGGTTGAACAGGAATTGCAGCGTAAATCTCAGAACAAAGACCAAAAGGAAGCCGTATAACATGTCTCGCACTTATCATATTGCAGTGTTACCCGGTGATGGCATCGGCCCGGAAGTCATGACCCAGGCCAGCAAAGTACTGGATGCTATTCGCCAGCGTTTTAATCTGCGGATCTCCACCAGCGAATATGATGTTGGTGGTATTGCCATTGACCGCCAGGGCGTACCGCTGCCTGAAGCAACCGTGAAAGGGTGCGAGCAGGCCGACGCTATCCTGTTCGGTTCCGTCGGTGGCCCAAAATGGGAACACCTTCCACCAACGGAACAACCTGAGCGTGGAGCCTTGCTGCCGCTGCGTAAACATTTCCAGCTGTTCAGCAACCTGCGTCCGGCCAGTCTGTATAAAGGGCTGGAAGATTTCTGCCCGCTGCGCCGCGATATTGCCGACCGTGGGTTTGATATCCTGGTGGTGCGCGAACTGACCGGCGGAATCTATTTCGGCCAGCCGAAAGGCCGTGAAGGCAGCGGAATGCATGAACGCGCCTTTGATACCGAGGTGTATCACCGTTTTGAGATCGAACGTATCGCGCGTATCGCCTTTGAATCAGCGCGTAAACGCAGTAATAAAGTCACCTCCATTGATAAAGCCAACGTGCTGCAATCCTCAATTCTATGGCGTCAGATCGTCACTGAAGTGGCGCAGGATTACCCGGACGTGGCGTTAACTCATATGTATATCGACAACGCTACCATGCAGCTGATCAAGGATCCGTCACAGTTCGACGTGATGCTCTGCTCTAACCTGTTTGGTGACATCCTCTCAGATGAGTGCGCGATGATCACCGGCTCCATGGGCATGCTGCCATCGGCCAGCCTTAACGAGAAAGGCTTTGGTCTGTTCGAACCGGCGGGCGGCTCTGCCCCGGATATCGCTGGCAAGAATATCGCCAACCCGATAGCGCAGATCCTGTCGCTGGCCCTGTTGCTGCGCTACAGCCTGGATGCGGCGGATGCCGCCGATGCGATTGAGCAGGCCATCAACCGGGCGCTGGCCGAGGGTTACCGAACGGGCGATCTGGCGGGCAGCGGTAAGTCGATCGGCACCGATGAAATGGGCAGCATCATTGCCCGGTTTATTCGCGAAGCATAACAATATGAAAACACTGTACGAGAAGCTGTTTGATGCGCATGTCGTGCACGAAGCACCGAATGAAACGCCGCTGATCTATATCGATCGTCACCTCGTCCATGAGGTGACATCAGCGCAGGCCTTTGACGGCCTGCGCGCTCACGGTCGTCCGGTGCGTCAGCCGTCAAAAACCTTTGCCACCATGGATCACAACGTCTCCACCCAGTCGCGCGATATTAACGCCAGCGGCGAGATGGCCCGTATCCAGATGTCGGCGCTGATCAAGAACTGTGAAGCTTTCGGCGTGCAGCTGTTTGACCTCAGTCACCAGTTCCAGGGCATTGTGCATGTGATGGGGCCGGAACAGGGATTATCGCTGCCGGGGATGACTATCGTCTGCGGCGATTCCCACACCTCCACCCACGGCGCGCTCGGTGCACTGGCCTTTGGTATTGGCACCTCAGAAGTGGAACATGTGCTGGCAACGCAGACGCTGAAGCAGGCGCGGGCCAAAACGATGAAGGTTGAGGTACGCGGGCAGACTGCTCCGGGTATTACAGCAAAAGATATCGCGCTGGCCATCATCGGTAAAACCGGCAGCGGCGGCGGCAACGGCCATGTGGTGGAGTTTTGCGGTGAAGCCGTAGAAGCGTTGAGCATGGAAGGGCGTATGACGCTGTGCAATATGGCCATCGAACTCGGCGCTAAGGCCGGGCTGATTGCGCCGGACGACACCACCTTTAACTATGTAAACGGCCGCCGTTTTGCGCCAAAAGAGGCGCTCTGGCAGCAGGCGGTTGACTACTGGCGCACGCTGAAAACCGATGAGGGGGCGCACTTTGATAAAGTTGTGACGCTCAACGCGGCAGATATTGCGCCACAGGTCACCTGGGGCACGAACCCCGGCCAGGTGATTGCGGTCAGCGATCCGATCCCCGATCCGGCCTCCTTCAGCGATCCGGTAGAGCGGGCCTCCGCCGAAAAAGCGCTGGCCTATATGGATCTGAAACCCGGCATTCGCCTTACCGACGTGCCGGTAGATAAAGTGTTTATCGGCTCCTGCACCAACTCGCGCATTGAAGATTTACGCGCAGCGGCGGCGGTGGTCAAAGGGCATAAGATTGCTCAGGGCGTGCAGGGTTACGTGGTGCCCGGTTCTGGCCCGGTCAAAGCACAGGCCGAAGCGGAAGGGCTGGATAAGATCTTTCTCGATGCAGGCTTTGAGTGGCGCCTGCCGGGCTGCTCAATGTGTCTGGCGATGAATAACGATCGTCTCAGCCCGGGAGAGCGCTGTGCCTCCACCAGCAACCGTAACTTTGAAGGTCGCCAGGGTCGCGGCGGCCGTACCCATCTGGTCAGCCCGGCAATGGCCGCCGCCGCAGCGGTAGCCGGTCACTTTGCTGATATCCGCGAGCTGATTTAAGGAGCTGTTATGGCGAAGAAATTTACTCAACACAGCGGCATCGTGGTGCCGCTGGACGCGGCGAACGTCGATACCGATGCGATTATCCCCAAGCAGTTTTTGCAGATGGTCACGCGCACCGGATTCGGCCGCAACCTGTTTTATGACTGGCGCTACACCGACGCCGAAGGGCAGATTGCCAACCCGGAATTTGTCCTGAATAAACCCGAGTTCAGCGGTGCCAGCATTATGCTGACGCGGGAAAACTTTGGCTGCGGCTCCTCACGGGAGCATGCTCCGTGGGCGCTGACCGACTACGGTATACAGGCAATTATCGGCTCCGGCTTTGCCGATATCTTTGCCAACAACTCGTTCAATAACCAGCTGCTACTGGTAACCCTGAGTGAAGCGCAGGTGGATGAGCTGTTCCAGCAGGTGGCCGCACAGCCGGGTATGCATTTTACCGTCGACCTGGAAAATCAGCAGGTGCTGGCCGGTGAGAAAATTTATCCCTTTGAGATTGATAGCTTCCGTCGCCACTGCCTGATTAACGGGCTGGATGCTATTGGCCTGACCTTGCAGCACGAGGCTGACATCAGCGCGTACGAGCAGAAACAGCCAGCATTTTTACGCTAATACCTGCCACCACCCCCGTAGGGGTCAGGCATACCTGACCCTTTCATGCCCCGCCACACCACGCCTGACCCACAGCAGCATCCGCAGTTTAAATCACCCGCTTCTCACGCACCCGCCATGACAGCGCCAATGCCACCAGCGCCAGTACAAACGCAGCCCAGTACACCGAATGATGCCCGAAGGTTTCCGCCAGCGCGCCCTGTATCACGCCCGCCAGAATCACCCCGGTGGAAATGCTGTTGGTAAACAGCGTCGTGGCGGCACCAGGCCGCGAAGGCATCAGATCCTGAAACCAGATCATGCCAATCCCGGCAATAATGCCGATATACACCGCATTAAATAGCTGCAATATCATCAATGCGCTGCGGCTGTGGAACAGCACCAGTCCGAGATAAAATAATACCCCGCAGCCGATAGCCAACAGCATCATATTGCGTTTGCCGAAGCGTTTTACGTAGTGGCCGGCCAGCAGCATCACCGGAATCTCCAGCCCGGCGGCCGTCCCCATTAACAGCCCGGCCAGCGTATCCGGCATCCCCAGCACGCCGCTGATATAGAGCGGCATATCGATGATATACATCGTATTACAGGTCCACATCAGTACCGAACCGATAAACAACATACGCACGTCGCGGTTCTTCCAGCCGCCGATCTCAGCGATCGGTACTGCCACAGAAACCTGTGCACGCGGCACGGACGGCAGGGTAAACCAGACCAGCGCCACACAAATGACAAACAGCAGCGCGGCAACCAGAAACATGGCGGTAAAACCGTAGTTAAGGGCGATGGCAAAGGAGAGCGGCGGCCCGATTACCCAGGCCAGTGAAAGCTGGGCGCGCATCACAGAGCTGAACATCACCGCTTCACGGGCGGAGCTGTCGGCATACTCACGGGCAAGAGCAAAAATTTGTGGCATTGCCACGCTGGCTACCGCCGAAAGAAAAACCCCGGCGGTAATTAATGTCAGATAGTGGCGATTAAATGCAAACAACAGCGCATTACCCACCGCCATCGCACAGCAAAACAGAATCAGCATACGCCGATCGCCGCGACTGTCCGAACGCTTCGCCAGCAGCAGGCTGACCACAATCCCCGCCACCGCATTGACGGTGTAAAACAGCCCGACCCAGAACGGACGCACCGCCACTTCGCGGCTGAGAAACAGGCTAAGGGTAGGAGCCTGTAATGCGCCAGCAATCCCGACCATAAAAGAAACCGCCATAAAAGCCAGATACACCGGATGAATACGACGGCTAAGGAGCGATTTCATTAATAAGGCCTCGAATGGCGAAAAAGAGAGTCGACAGACCAACAGCTTAGAAGAAAACCCATGAAAAAAGCCAGCTATGCCGAAGCCAGCTGGCTGGTGAAAAGCACCATACTCAGAATACCCATCACCTTGCGCGCCGCAGGTGCGTGGTCTGCAATCGCTTACTCCAGTCACAGACTACTGTAAGCTCAGGAAGAGTCACTTATTGCCGCCTTCCTGCAACGCGAAATATCTTGGGTATTTAATTGGATGATTAAGTGCCATTCCTAAGAATGCCTCCCACTCTTTCATCTGTTGCCATTATGGCCGTAATATAAGGCAGGAAAAACAGACAGCTTTTAACACAGGGTTCCTCTTTTATGTCCTCACCCCGTTTACAGCAGCAATTTATCCGGCTCTGGCAGTGTTGCGAGGGTCAGCCGCAGGAAACCACTCTCAGCGATCTGGCAGTGCAACTCAGCTGCTCACGTCGCCATATGCGTAACCTGCTGAACGCCATGCAGGAGCAGGGCTGGCTCGAGTGGCAGGCGGAAGCCGGGCGCGGCAAACGTTCGCGCCTCTCCTTTCGCTATACCGGGCTGGCGCTGCAACAGCAGCGGGCTGAGGATCTGCTGGAACAGGATCGCATCGACCAGCTGGTGCAGTTAGTCGGCGATAAAAACCGCGTACGCCAGATGCTGCTCTCCCATTTAGGCCGCAGCTTCCGCCAGGGCAAGCATATTCTGCGCGTGCTTTACTACCGCCCACTGCTCAATCTGCTACCCGGCACACCGCTGCGCCGCTCGGAAACCCACCTCGCCCGGCAGATTTTTAACGGCCTGGCACGGATAAATGAGGAAAACGGGGAAATCGAACCGGATATTGCCCATCACTGGCAACAGCTCGCCCCCCTGCACTGGCGCTTCTATTTACGCCCGGCTATCCACTTCCACCATGGCCGCGAGCTGGAGATGGACGATGTCATTACCACCCTCGAACGGTTAAAAGAGCAGCCGCTGTTCAACCATTTTGAAAGAATTGAGTGCCACACCCCCTGGACGCTGGATATCCATCTGCGCCATGAAGATAGCTGGCTGCCGTGGCTGCTGGGCAGCGTCAGCGCGATGATCCTGCCGAAAGAGTGGCCGCATATGCGCAACTTTGCGCGCCAGCCGGTAGGCACCGGCGCTTACGCGGTTGAACGTAACCAGCACAGCCAGCTGCGTATCTCAGCCTTTGACGATTACTTTGGCTATCGCGCGCTGATTGATGAAGTAAATATCTGGGTGCTTCCGGAGATCAGCGACGAGCTGGTCTATTCTGGCGTTAAGCTGCAAAGCGAAAGTACCGATGAAAAATCAGAAGAGAGCCGTCTCGAAGAGGGCTGCTATTTCCTGATGTTTGATCAGCGATCTGAACACGGCCGGAACGAACAGCTGCGGCGCTGGATCAGCACTATCTTCAACCCGATTGCCCTGCTGAACCACAGCGGAATCGCCTATCAACGCTACTGGTTCCCGGCCTACAGCCTGCTGCCGCGCTGGCATCACCGCCGCGATATGTCGATTGCTGAGAAGCCCGAAGGGCTCACTTCACTGACCATCACCTGGTACAGCGACCATATAGAACATCAGGGCATTGCCAACGCGCTGGGGCCAATCCTCGCCGCACACGGCGTCGAGCTGATCACCCAGGAGATTGATTATGAGAGCTGGTATCGCGGCGATGCAGAAAGCGATATCTGGCTCGGCAGTGCCAACTTTACCCTGCCGCTGGAGTTCTCCCTGTTTGCCCTGCTGTACGAAATCCCGCTGATGCACCACTGCGTGCCCATTGACTGGGAAAATGATGCCCGCCAGTGGCGTGAGCAAAAGCTGCCGCTGGCCGAATGGAGCAAACAGCTGATCGACAGCAACTTCCTGCATCCGCTGTTCCATCACTGGCTGCTGCTGCACGGCCAGCGCAGTATGCGCGGCGTACGTATGAACACTCTCGGCTGGTTCGACTTTAAATCCGCCTGGTTTGCCCCACCCGAATCATGATGCTTTCGTAACAAAGACGAAGTCACTAGAATGAGCCGCGTTCATCGGCTGCGCTACCCTACTTAAGGAACGCTAAGTGTTAAAAAAAATTCTTCCTCTGCTGGTGCTGTTTTCCCTGCCTGCCCTCGCGGCCAAACAGACCCTGACGGTCTATACCTACGACTCCTTTTCTGCTGAGTGGGGGCCTGGGCCGGCAATTAAAAAAGCCTTTGAGGCGCAGTGTGGCTGCGAGCTGAAATTTGTTGCGCTGGAAGATGGCGTGTCGCTGCTGAACCGCCTGCGTATAGAAGGGAAAAACAGCAAAGCTGATGTGGTACTGGGGCTGGATAACAACCTGCTGGATGCCGCTGAAAAAACCGGGCTGTTCAGCCCGTCAAACGTAGATACCGCACAAAGTACGGTGCCGGGCGGCTGGAAGAACACCACCTTTGTGCCTTATGACTACGGCTGGTTTGCCTTCGTCTACGACAAAACCAAACTGCAAAATCCGCCAAAAAGCCTGAAAGAGCTGGTGGAGAGCGATCGTCCACTCAAGATCATCTACGAAGATCCGCGCACCAGCACCCCGGGGCTGGGTCTGCTGCTGTGGATGCAGCAGGTATTCGGCGATAAAAGCCCGGAAGCATGGCAAAAACTGGCGAAGAAAACCGTCACCGTTACCAAAGGCTGGAGTGAGGCCTATGGGCTGTTCCTGAAGGGTGAGAGCGATATGGTTCTCAGCTACACGACTTCTCCCGCTTATCATCTGATTGAAGAGAAGAAAGATCAGTACGCCGCCGCCAGCTTCAGCGAAGGACACTATCTGCAGGTTGAAGTAGCCGGGCAGTTAAAAGCCAGCAAACAGCCCAAACTGGCGCAACAGTTTATGCAGTTTGTACTGACCAAACCATTCCAGCAGACCATTGCCACCGGCAACTGGATGTATCCGGCCATCAATACGCCGCTGCCTGCCGGCTTTAACACCCTGAGCATTCCGGCCACCTCATTACAGTACAGCCCACAGGACGTGGCCACTCAGCGCAGCAACTGGATTAATGCATGGCAACGCGCCGTCAGCCGCTAATCCCCGGCTGGTTAGTTCCTGGCTTACTGGCTGCACTGCTGCTGGTCGGCGTAGCGATGATGGCGTTTTTTGCCCTGTGGCAAAATGCTCCCGCCACCGACTGGCACGCCCTGTGGCAGGACAGCTATCTGTGGCATGTGCTGCGCTTCTCCTTCTGGCAGGCACTGCTCTCTGCACTGCTGTCGGTGGTGCCCGCGATTCCGCTGTCTCGTGCCCTCTATCGTCGTCGCTTCCCGGGCCGCAGCACGCTGCTGCGGCTTTGTGCCATGACGCTGGTACTGCCGGTGCTGGTGGCGGTATTTGGTATTCTCAGCGTCTATGGCCGTAGCGGCTGGCTGGCACAACTCTGCGCACTGCTCGGCATTGACTACTCATTCACTCCTTATGGCCTGCAGGGGATCCTGCTGGCTCACGTCTTTTTCAACCTGCCGCTGGCTACCCGCCTGCTGCTCCAGGCGCTTCAGCAGATCCCCGGCGAACAGCGACAGATTGCCGCCCAGCTCGGCCTTGGCGGCTGGGCACATTTCCGTATTGTTGAATGGCCGTGGCTGCGGCGTCAGATCCTGCCTGCCGCCGCGCTGATCTTTATGCTGTGCTTTGCCAGCTTTGCCACCGTGCTGTCGCTGGGCGGCGGCCCGCAGGCTACCACGATTGAGCTGGCGATCTTCCAGGCGCTGAGTTTTGACTACGACCCCGGACGCGCCGCACTGCTGGCGTTATTACAGATGATCTGCTGTCTGGGGCTGGTCATGTTAAGCCAGCGTCTGAGCAAAGCGATCCCGGCGGGCAGCGATAGTCTGGGCGGCTGGTGTAATCCGCAGGATAGCCGCCGCGCCCGCCTGCTGGATGGGCTGCTGATCGCCGCCGTGCTTCTGCTGATCCTGCCGCCGCTGCTGGCGGTGGTGGTCGACGGGCTGAATCAGGGATTAGGCGCAGTGTTGCACCAGCCCGCGCTGTGGCAGGCAATGCTGACCTCGCTGCGCATTGCCCTTGGTGCTGGCGTATTGAGCGTGGTACTGACGCTGATGCTGCTGTGGACCAGCCGCGAACTGCGCCTGCGTCAGCGCCCGCTATGGGGGCAAACGCTGGAACTGAGCGGAATGCTGATCCTTGCGATGCCGGGAATTGTTCTGGCAACCGGATTTTTCCTGCTGCTGAACCAGACCGTGGGCCTGCCGGAATCAGCGGAGGGGATAGTTATCGTCACCAACGCGCTGATGGCGGTTCCTTATGCGATGAAAGTGCTGGAGAACCCGCTGCGCGATATCGCCGCACGCTATAACCCGCTCTGCCTGTCGCTGGATATTCGCGGCTGGAACCGCCTGCGCCTGATTGAACTACGGGCGCTGAAACGCCCGCTGGCGCAGGCGCTGGCCTTTGCCTGTGTGCTGTCGATTGGCGATTTTGGCGTGGTCGCACTGTTCGGTAATGAGAACTTCCGCACGCTGCCTTTCTACCTTTATCAGCAGATAGGGTCGTATCGCAGCAGCGACGGCGCGGTTACCGCGCTGTTACTGCTGCTGCTCTGCTTCCTGCTGTTTACCCTGATTGAAAAACTCCCGGGACGCCATGTTAAGCCTGACTAATCTGACTTATCTCTATCATCATCTGCCAATGCGTTTTAAC
Source organism: Erwinia sorbitola (assembly GCF_009738185.1). Lineage (NCBI taxonomy): Bacteria > Pseudomonadati > Pseudomonadota > Gammaproteobacteria > Enterobacterales > Erwiniaceae > Erwinia > Erwinia sorbitola. The sequence continues at coordinate 3,891,724 of NZ_CP046509.1, forward strand.
TTTAACGTCAAGGCGGGCGAAAGAGTGGCAATCCTCGGCCCGAGCGGCGCAGGTAAAAGCACCCTGCTGAGTCTGATTGCCGGGTTTCTGCCGGTTAACAGCGGCGAATTGCAACTTAACGGCAGCGATCATCGCGACAGCCCGCCCGCCCGGCGTCCGGTATCCATGCTGTTTCAGGAAAATAACCTGTTTCCGCATCTGACGGTAGCGCAGAACATCGGGCTGGGGCTGCATCCCGGCCTGAAGCTGAATCATCAGCAAAAGCATGAGTTGCAGAATATCGCCAGCCGCGTCGGGCTGACGGAGCATTTATCGCGGCTGCCGCATCAGCTTTCAGGCGGTCAGCGCCAGCGTGCTGCGCTCGCCCGCTGCCTGGTACGTCAGCAGCCGATACTGCTGCTGGATGAACCCTTTTCAGCACTGGATCCGGCACTGCGTAAGGAGATGCTGGGCCTGGTAGATGATGTATGCCACGAACGCAATCTCACCCTGCTGATGGTGTCACACAGCATTGAAGACGCCGCGCATATTGCCCCACGCAGCCTGCTGATTGTCGATGGCAGAGTGTACTGGAACGGCGACACCGCACAGTTACAGCGCGGTGCCGTGCCGGAAGCGGCAGTGCTGGGGATCGCCTTAGAAGAACACATCCCACAGTAAATGGCGGAAAATCGGCATCATCGGATGGAACTGAATGGCACTGAAACTCACCACCGCCAGCACGATAGTTAGCGGTGCCAGCCAGCGCAGGCGCGCCAGCGGCAGATACGCCGTCGCCCAGTCGTTCTGCTTCTTTGCACGTATCCAGCGCCAACCCAGCCAGCAGCCCAGCCAGACCAGAATCGCCACCCCCAGCAGCAGCCATTTGAACAGGCCGCTGTTGGCATCTTTCGGTACATCAATCGCCACTCCGGCGAGGATCCCCGGCAGTAAATAGAGCGGCGGCCAGAGAATACAGCCGATAATATTCGGTGGGATAAACTTGCGCACCGGCAGCTCCAGCATCCCGGCTACCAGCGGGATCAGCGGGCGCGTCGGGCCAACAAAGCGCCCAACGATAATGGTAAACATGCTGTGTGCATGCAGCGCATGTTCTGTTTTATCCATCAGCTTCTGATGTTTTTTAATAAACGACCAGCGGTGCAGCGGCCCCTTAAACTGCCAGCCAATCAGATAGGAGATCCAGTCGCCTAACAGGCAGCCCAGCGTGCCAACGGCCCAGGCGGGATACAGCCCAATTTGTCCACTGCCAATCAGCGCACCAAAAGAAGCCATCAGGACCGTACCCGGTAACAGCAACCCGACCAGCGCCAGCGATTCAAAGAAGGTCACCAGCCCGACAGCCAGCAGTGACCAGGCCAAAGATTGGGTGATTAAATGTTGTAGCCAGGCTTCCATAAAATTCCAAAAAAATGAGCAGAACCCCGGATTGTCCAGAGGCGGCAGGAAAGCGTCAAGGCCTGTTTTGTATGGGAACGTAGCGGCGGAGTAAAGGTCTGGGTTTAACAGATGAACACTGTATAAATAAACATGCTAATATTTAACAATAACGAATATATCCAAAATAGTTCGAGCGGTATCAAAGCGGCAGAGTTGAACGCTGCGCGCAGCTGCCCGTACAAGGGCGAGACCCGGGGATGGGTCGGGTAATGAGTGCAGCCAACGCAGAGGTAGCTTGAAGTATGAAGGAGACAGTGTGAACGACGCATCCGCAGGATTCCTGCTTACCCGCCACTGGCGGGATACGCCCGCAGGCAGCGAAATCACGCTGTGGCTGGCGACAGACTCCGGGCCTCAGCAGGTGGTATTACCGCCACAGGAGTCCGTCGCCTTTATTCCTGCCGGGCAGCAGTCAAAGGCCACGGCGCTGTTAGCCGGTGAGCGTCACTGGCGTTTTGCCGCCCTTGAGCTGAAAGATTTCCACCAGCGCCCGGTGGTCGGCCTCTATTGCCGCCAGCAGCGGCAGCTACAGAAGCTGGAAAAGCTGCTGCGTGAAAACGGCATAACGCTGTACGAAGCTGACATCCGCCCGCCTGAGCGCTTTCTGATGGAGCGCTTTATCACCGCGCCGGTCTGGTTCAGCGGCGAACCTGCCGGGAACCGCCTGCTCAACACCCGTCTTAAACCACATCCGAATTATCGCCCGCCGCTGAAATGGGTTTCGCTGGATATTGAAACCACCCGCCACGGCGAGCTGTACTGCATTGGGCTGGAAGGCTGCGGTCAGCGCGACGTGTATATGCTTGGCCCGGAAAATGGCGATGCCAGCCAGCTTGATTTCAACCTGGAATATGTTGCCAGCCGTCCGCTGCTGCTGGAAAAACTCAACGCCTGGTTTGCCCGTCACGACCCCGATGTTCTGATTGGCTGGAACGTGGTGCAGTTTGACCTGCGCGTGCTGCAAAAACACGCCGACCGCTATGGTATTCCGCTTAACCTGGGGCGCGGCCACAACGCGGCGCTGGAGTGGCGCGAGCACGGCTTTAAGCCGGGTATCTTCTTTGCTCAGGCCAGCGGCCGGTTGATAATCGATGGCATCGAGGCGCTGAAATCCGCTTTCTGGAACTTTGAATCCTTCAGCCTTGAGGCCGTCTCACGCGAGCTGCTGGGGGAAGGGAAGGCGATTAATAATCCGTGGCAGCGCATGGAAGAGATCGACCAGCGCTTTGCGGAAGACAAGCCTGCTCTGGCCCACTACAACCTGAAAGACTGCGAGCTGGTCACACGTATTTTCCAGCATACCGAACTGATGCCCTTCCTGCTGGAGCGCGCGTCGGTAAATGGCCTGGCGGTAGATCGCCACGGCGGATCGGTAGCCGCCTTTGGTCACCTCTATCTGCCGCGCATGCATCGCGCCGGTTTTGTGGCACCCAATCTGGGTGACGTGGCCCCGGAGGCCAGCCCGGGCGGTTACGTTATGGACTCACAGCCCGGGCTGTATGACTCGGTGCTGGTACTGGATTATAAAAGCCTGTACCCGTCGATTATCCGCACCTTTCTTATCGATCCCGTAGGGCTGGTTGAAGGCATGGCGCAGCCAGACGAGGCGCACTCCGTCCCCGGCTATCGCGGCGCGCACTTTTCCCGCACCAACCACTGTCTGCCGGCTATCGTTAACCAGATCTGGTTAGGACGTGAAGAAGCGAAAAAACAGGGCAACAAGCCACTTTCACAGGCGCTGAAAATCATTATGAATGCGTTTTATGGTGTACTGGGCACCAGCGCCTGCCGTTTCTTCGATCCCCGCCTCGCCTCCTCCATCACCATGCGCGGCCACGATATTATGCGCCAGACCCGCGAGCTGATTGAGGCGGAAGGCTATGATGTGATTTATGGCGATACTGACTCCACCTTCGTCTGGCTGAAGTCGGCTCACGATGAAGCGCGGGCGGCGGAGATTGGCCGCCATCTGGTTGCCACGGTAAATCAATGGTGGCAGCAGCATCTGCGCAAAGAGTTCAACGTTGAAAGCGCGCTGGAGCTGGAGTACGAAACGCACTTCTGCCGGTTCCTGATGCCAACGATTCGCGGTGCCGAACAGGGGAGTAAAAAACGCTATGCCGGGCTGATCCGCAGCGGTGACACTCAGCGTATGGTGTTTAAAGGGCTGGAAACAGTGCGCACCGACTGGACGCCGCTGGCTCAAAAATTTCAGCAGGAGCTTTATCTGCGCATTTTTACCGGCCAGCCCTATCAGGATTATATTCGTGAAACCGTGCGCCAGCTGCTGGACGGCGAACTGGACGAGCAGCTTACTTACAGTAAACGCCTGCGCCGCCCCCTTGGCGAATACCAGCGTAATGTGCCACCGCATGTACGCGCCGCACGGATTGCTGATGAGCAAAACCAGAAGCTGGGCCGCCCGCAGCTCTATCAGAAAGGCGGAAAAATTCGTTATGTAATGGCGACTTCCGGTCCGGAACCGCTGGAGGCACGTCTGACGCCGCTGGACTACGATCACTATCTTACGCGCCAACTGCAACCGGTGGCTGACGGTATACTCCCTTTTATGCAGGATGACTTTGCTACACTGGTTACCGGACAGTTGGGGCTTTTTTGACAGGTGACGAATGGACGGCCTTCCAGTACCATATAGCCCTTCCTAAGTTATCAACACCCTTCATAGTTGAAGCTGCTGCTGTGTAGACTGCGTGTATTTACCGCCGGGCACTCTTTGCCGGGCAGCAGTGCTATTGCCTGAAACAAACTAGACGAGAATCGAGCCGAATATTTATGCCTTTTACACTTGGTCAACGCTGGATAAGCGATACGGAAAGCGAACTGGGATTGGGAACTGTGGTTGCCGTAGATACACGTATGGTTACCCTGCTCTTTCCTGCCACGGGCGAAAACCGTCTCTACGCCAGAAATGATTCTCCCATCACTCGCGTGGTGTTCAATCCCGGCGACACCATTACCAGCCATGAAGGCTGGCAAATGGAAGTTGACGAGGTAAAAACCGACAATGGCGTTGTCAGCTATATCGGCACCCGGCTTGATAACAAGGAAGCTAACGTCACCCTGCGTGAGGTCATGCTCGACAGCAAACTGGTGTTTGGTAAGCCACAGGATCGTCTGTTTGCCGGACAGCTGGATCGTATGGATCGTTTCGCGCTGCGTTTTCGTGCGCGCAAATATCAGAGCGAGCAGTACCGCCTCGCCACCAGCGGCCTGCGCGGAATGCGCACCAGCCTGATCCCGCATCAGCTGCATATCGCTCACGATGTTGGCCGCCGTCATGCGCCGCGTGTGCTGCTGGCCGATGAAGTAGGCTTAGGGAAAACTATCGAAGCCGGGATGATCATTCACCAGCAGCTGCTGGCGGGTCGTGCCGAGCGTATTCTGATCGTGGTGCCGGAAACCCTGCAACACCAGTGGCTGGTGGAAATGCTGCGCCGTTTCAACCTGCGCTTTGCGCTGTTTGATGATGACCGTTACGCCGAAGCACAGCATGACAGCGACAACCCGTTTGAAACCGAGCAGATGATTATCTGTTCGCTGGACTTTGTGCGCCGTAACAAGCAGCGCCTGGAAAAACTGGCGGACGCCGAGTGGGATCTGATGGTGGTGGATGAAGCCCATCACCTTGTCTGGTCAGAAGAAGCACCAAGCCGCGAATACCAGGTGATAGAGCAGCTGGCCGAGCAGATCCCCGGTATCCTGCTGCTGACCGCCACCCCGGAACAGCTGGGTATGGAGAGCCACTTTGCGCGTCTGCGCCTGCTGGATCCTAACCGTTTCCACGACTTCGAACAGTTCGTTGAAGAGCAGAAACACTTCCGTCCGATTGCTGACGCGGTAGCCATGCTGCTGGCCGACAAAACCATCAGCGATGAAGAACTCAACCTGTTGAACGATCTGATGGGCGAGCAGGATATTGAGCCGCTGCTGCAAACCGCCAACAGCGATCGGGAAGGCAAGCTGGAAGCCCGTCAGGAGCTGATCAGCATGCTGATGGATCGCCACGGTACCAGCCGCGTGCTGTTCCGTAACACCCGTAACGGCGTAAAAGGTTTCCCGAAACGCGAACTGCATCAGATCCGCCTGCCGCTGCCAACGCAGTATCAGACGGCGATTAAAGTCTCCGGCATTATGAGCGCCCGTAAATCTGCCGATGAGCGTGCACGCGATATGCTCTATCCGGAACAGATTTATCAGGAATTTGAAGGCGACAGCGGTACCTGGTGGAACTTTGACCCGCGTGTAGAGTGGCTGATGGGTTTCCTGACCAGCAACCGCGACAAAAAGGTGCTGGTGATCTGCGCCAAGGCTGCGACGGCATTGCAGCTGGAACAGGTACTGCGTGAGCGTGAAGGTATTCGCGCCGCCGTATTCCACGAAGGCCTGTCGATTATTGAACGCGACCGCGCGGCGGCATGGTTTGCCTCCGAAGAGGATGGCGCTCAGGTGCTGCTGTGTTCGGAAATCGGTTCAGAGGGCCGTAACTTCCAGTTCGCCAGCCAGATGGTGATGTTCGACCTGCCGTTCAACCCGGATCTGCTGGAGCAGCGTATCGGCCGTCTTGACCGTATTGGTCAGGCCCATGATATTCAGATCCACGTTCCTTATCTGGAGAAAACCGCGCAGTCGGTGCTGGTGAAGTGGTATCACGAAGGGCTGGATGCTTTCGAGCACACCTGCCCGACCGGGCGTGCCGTTTACGACAGCGTCTATGCACCGCTGATTCAGTACCTGGCCGCACCGGAAAATACCGAAGGTCTGGATGACTTTATCGTTCAGTGCCGCAAGCAGCACGACTCGCTGAAAGCACAGCTGGAGCAGGGCCGTGACCGCCTGCTGGAGCTGAACTCTAACGGCGGCGAGAAAGCTCAGGCGCTGGCGAACCTGATTGCCGAACAGGACAACGACATTGAGCTGGTGAACTTTGCACTTAACCTGTTCGATATCGTCGGGATTAATCAGGAAGATCGCAGCGACAATCTGATTATCCTGACGCCGGGCGATCATATGCTGGTGCCTGACTTCCCGGGCCTGCCGGAAGATGGCTGTACCATCACCTTCGACCGTAATCAGGCGCTGTCGCGTGAAGACGCACAGTATGTCAGCTGGGAGCACCCGATTATTCGTAACGGCCTGGATCTGATCCTCTCCGGCGATACCGGCAGCTGTGCAATCTCTCTGCTGAAAAACAAAGCGCTGCCGGTGGGTACTCTGCTGCTCGAACTGATCTACGTGGTGGAAGCTCAGGCGCCGAAGCATCTGCAACTGACCCGTTTCCTGCCACCTACGCCGGTTCGTATGCTGGTTGACCGCAAGGGCACTAACCTGGCAGCAAAAGTGGAGTTTGAGAGCTTTAACCGTCAGCTTAACGCGGTAAACCGCCACACCGGCAGCAAGCTGGTGAACGCCGTGCAGCAAGATGTGCATGAAATCATCAAGCTGTCGGAAGAACAGGCAGCGGTAGAAGCACGTAAGCTTATTGATGCCGCTCGCGTCGAGGCCAATGAAAAACTGAGTTCCGAGCTGTCACGTCTGCAAGCGTTAAGCGCCGTTAACCCGAACATCCGTCAGGATGAGATCGAGGCGCTGGAAAACAATCGCGAACAGGTACTGGCTAATCTGGATGAGGCTGGCTGGCGCCTGGACGCGCTGCGCCTGATCGTTGTCACGCATCAGTAACGAAACAGGGCCGGTGCTCACCGGCCCTTACGAGAGAGCTATGGAACCCTACAACCCGCCGCAAGAACCCTGGCTGCATATTCTCTACCAGGATGATCACATCATGGTGGTGAATAAACCCAGCGGCCTGCTGTCCGTTCCCGGACGCCTTGAAGAGCACAAAGATAGCGTGATGACGCGAGTCCAGCGTGACTATCCAGCGGCGGAATCTGTACATCGTCTGGATATGGCGACCAGCGGCGTGATAGTGGTAGCGATGACCAAAGCCGCCGAGCGCGAGCTGAAGCGTCAGTTCCGTGAGCGTGAGCCACAGAAAACCTATGTGGCGCGCGTCTGGGGACATCCGCAGCCGGAGAAAGGGTTGGTGGATTTACCGCTGATTTGTGACTGGCCGAACCGGCCGAAGCAGAAGGTCTGTTTTGAAACCGGAAAATCGGCACAAACTGAATACCAGGTACTGGATTACGCCAGTGATAACAGTGCCCGCATACAGTTAAAACCGATTACCGGACGCTCTCATCAGCTGCGTGTGCATATGCTGGCGCTGGGCCATCCGATTCTCGGCGATAATTTCTATGCGCACCCTGAAGCAAAAGCGATGGCACCGCGCCTGCAACTCCATGCCGAAAGCCTGAGCATTACCCATCCGCAGTTCGGTACGCCGATGACGTTCAGGCAGCCAGCGGAGTTTTAATTAATTGGTATACGGGTCGGGCGTGCCCGACCCCTACGAAAATCACCATCGTAGTGGCCGGGCATGCCCGGCCAGCCAGCCTGATAGCTATTTAAAGCCTTTTTCGCGTTTGATCAGGTCGTAAGCCCCCTGAATCTCCTGCGCTTTTTGCTTCGCCATCTCCATCATTTCTGGCGGTAAACCTTTCGCTACCAGCTTATCCGGATGATGCTCGCTCATCAGCTTACGGTAGGCGCGTTTAATGGTGGTGGCATCATCGCTGCTTTTCACCCCTAACACGCTACAGGCATCTTCCAGCGTTGGCCCACGCTGCGCTCCGGCAAACCCACCTTGTGACGACCCGCCATAATGGGCACCGCCGCCAAACTGCTGGCCGCTCTCCATCATGCGCAGGAACTGATCGAACTGCGCACGCGAAATGCCCAGCTCTTCAGCAATCACATACAGCACCTGGCGCTCGTTAGGATGCAGTGAACCGTCGGCAAACGCTGCCTGAATCTGAATTTCCAGAAACATACGGATCAGATCAAAACGACCAAAACAGGCGCTACGCAGTTCACGCAGTTTGTCGCGCAGGGGATAATCGCCCTGCTTTCCCTCACGGAAAGCGTGCTGTGCAGCGATGCGCCCATCACCATGCAGCTGCATACGATCCATCAGCTGTGTCGCCATCTGGATATCGGCGTCAGTAACACGGCCTTTTGATTTTGTCAGATGCCCCATCACCTGGAAGGTGGTGCGGAAAAACAGCGCCTGACGTGTCTGTTGATTCGCAAAATAGCCCTGACGGGCAGGCGAACGCGCTTTATCAATCAGGTGCCCGGCCAGCAGGCCAAAAACTACACCCCAAAAGCCCGCGCCGGACAATAAACCCAGCACAAGGCCCAAAACTTTTCCCCAATAGCGCATATACTCCTCAATTCGCCATGCTGAAGGCTAGAAATTGCATTATCATACCTGTCATTTATCTCACAGCCTATTGGTTCGCAGCCAAACCACCAGAAGTAGACCTGCCAATCTCCAAATAATTCGAGCTGCACGCAGCCAGAAGTATGAAGCGATAATATTAAAGATGCAGGGTATGACTAGCGGAATGCTTTTGAGTACGTTAGTCTCTGACCGTTTGTCGGCATGATGCCAGTGATTACGGAATTCTCGATACCACGTATGAATAAAAGACTACCTACGTTGCTGGCCACCTTGATTGGCACAGCACTCTACAGCCATCAAGGGCTGGCCGATGACCTCGCATCCCAATGTATGCTCGGGGTGCCCAGTTACGACCGTCCTTTGGTGCAGGGAAAGGCCACCAACGAGCTACCCGTTACGATTGATGCCGATAAAGCCACGGGCAACTATCCGGAAAGCGGCGTTTTTACCGGTAATGTAGATATTCGTCAGGGCAACAGCCGCCTGCAATCTGATGAAGTCCAGCTCCATCAGAAAACGCTCGAAGGGCAGACTACGCCAACGCGTACCGTCGATGCACTGGGTAATGTGCACTACGATGACAACCAGGTCATTCTGAAAGGCCCGAAAGCCTGGTCAAACCTGAATACCAAAGACACTAACGTGTGGAACGGTAACTACCAGATGGTGGGTCGTCAGGGGCGCGGCGATGCGGATCAGATGAAACTGCGCGGAGAAAACCGCTATACCATTCTGGAAAACGGCTCGTTCACCTCGTGCCTGCCGGGTCAAAACAGCTGGAGCGTGGTGGGGTCTGAAATCATTCATGACCGCGACGAGCAGCTGGCTGAAATCTGGAATGCGCGATTTAAAATTGGCTCAGTGCCGGTATTCTACAGCCCGTACTTGCAGCTGCCGATAGGCGATAAGCGCCGTTCAGGTTTCCTGATCCCGAATGCAAAATACGGTAGTAAAAGCGGCTTCGAGTTTATGCTGCCGTACTACTGGAACATTGCACCGCAGGCCGATGCAACTCTGACACCACACTATATCAGCCGCCGCGGCATGCAGTGGCAGAACGAATTCCGTTATCTGACGGGTGTCGGTGCCGGTCTGATGGAGTTCGATTATATGAACTCCGACAGTGTCTATAACGATAAACATCCGGAAGATAAAGATGCCAATCGCTGGCTGTTCTTCTGGCGTCATTCGGGCGTTTACGATCAGCACTGGCGCTTCAACGCTAACTATACCAAGGTCAGCGACCCGTACTACTTCACCGATCTTGATTCAGAGTACGGCTCAACCACCGATGGCTACGTAACGCAGAAATTCAGCATTGGCTACGCGGAAGAGAACTGGGATGCCACACTGTCGACTAAACAGTTCCAGATTTTCTCCACCAACGCCAATAACGATATCTATCGCGCCGAGCCACAGCTCGACCTTAACTACTACAAAAACGATCTCGGGCCGTTCGATGCTCATCTGTATGCGCAGGCAGTGAAATTCACCAACGTGAATGAAAATATGCCGGATGCTACGCGCCTGCATCTCGAACCGACCATTAACCTCCCGCTGTCCAATCGCTGGGGGAGTATCAATACTGAAGCCAAACTGCTGGCGACACATTACGAACAGAACGACATCAATTACTACAATGAACGCAACAGCGACAACCAGTTGAAGAACTCGGTCAATCGTGTGATGCCGCAGTTTAAAGTCGATGGCAAACTGGTATTTGACCGTGATATGGACTGGTCTCCGGGCTACACGCAAACGCTGGAACCGCGTATGCAGTATCTCTACACGCCTTATCGCGATCAGAGCGACATCCGCGCCTACGACTCCACGCTGCTGCAAAGTGACTACACCGGCCTGTTCCGTGACCGTACTTATAGCGGCCTCGATCGTATCGCTTCGGCGAATCAGATGACGACCGGTGTGACCACGCGAATTTATGATAACGATCTGGTTGAACGTTTTAATGCTTCCATTGGTCAAATCTACTCGTTCACCCCAGCTCGTACCGGGTTGAACTCAACTGATGATGACGATCGCGGTAGCCTGGTGTGGGCTGGTGATACTTACTGGAAGATCAGTGACCGTTGGGCAGCACGTGGTGGCCTGCAATATGACACCCGCCTGGATAACGTTTCACAGGGTAATGCCGTGCTGGAATGGCGTCGTGATGCCGATCGTATGGTGCAGTTAAACTACCGCTACACCAGCGAGGAGTATATTAAGCAGACGCTGACCCAGTACAACAACCCGCTGTACCAGAAAGGAATTTCGCAGATCGGTGCTACCGGCAGCTGGCCAATCGCCGACGCCTGGTCGGTGGTGGGTGCATGGTATTACGATACCAAAGCTAATCAGGCCGCCGATCAGCTGGTCGGAATCCAGTACAGCTCCTGTTGCTACGCGCTGCGTCTGGGTTACGAACGCAAAATTACCAGTTGGGAAGACGACAGAAGTAAGTACGACAATAAAATCTCGTTCAACATTGAACTGCGTGGCCTCAGCCCAAGCTATGGCTTAGGCACCGGTCAAATGCTGCGTCAGGGCATCCTGCCTTATCAACGCGCTTTCTGATGTTGTAATGTTTGTTATGCAAACCCGCAGTGCGGATAGAAGAATGGAAAAAGTATGAAGAACTGGAGAATGCTGATCCTCGGTGCAGCCCTGACAGCCAGCACTGCGTTCGCAGCCCCGCAAGTTGTTGATAAAGTTGCCGCTGTCGTGAATAACGGCGTAGTTTTAGAAAGTGACGTGGACGGCATGATGCAGTCCGTGAAAGGTCAGGCGCAGCAGGCAGGCCAGCAGCTGCCGGATGACAAAACCCTGCGTCATCAGATCGTTGAACGTCTGGTAATGGACAATATTCTGTTGCAGATGGCAAAGCAGGCCGGTATTCAGGTCAGCGACGCGCAGTTAGACCAGGCAATTGCTAATATCGCTGCTCAAAACAAAATGAGTGTCGATCAGCTGCGTAGCCGTCTTGCTTACGACGGTCTGAACTATGCCACCTACCGCGAGCAGATCCGCAAAGAGATGCTCACCTCAGAAGTGCGTAATAACGAAGTGCGTCGTCGTGTCACCATTCTGCCGCAGGAAGTGGATCAGCTGGCGACACAGATGGCTTCACAGAATGATGCAGGAACTGAACTGAACCTCAGCCATATCCTGTTGCCGCTGCCGGAAAACCCTACGCAGCAGCAGGTTGACGATCAGGAGAGCCTGGCAAAACAGCTGACCGATGAAGCTAAAGGCGGCGCTGATTTCGGCAAACTGGCGATCACCTACTCTGCGGATCCGCAGGCGCTGAAAGGCGGGAACATGGGCTGGGGCCGTATTCAGGAGCTGCCATCGCTGTTTGCTCAGGCGCTGGTTACCGCGAAAAAAGGCGATATTATCGGCCCTATTCGCTCCGGTGTAGGTTTCCATATTCTGAAAGTGAACGATATGCGCGGTGACAACCAGAGCATTTCCGTTACCGAAGTACACGCTCGCCATATCCTGCTCAAGCCGTCACCAATCATGACTGACGATCAGGCGCGCCAGAAATTGCAGGAAGTTGCTGCTGAAATTAAAAGCGGTAAGCTGACCTTTGCTGATGCAGCTAAACAGCTGTCGCAGGATCCTGGTTCAGCGAACCAGGGTGGCGATCTGGGCTGGAGCTCACCGGAAGTCTACGACCCTGCTTTCCGTGACGCGCTGCTGCGTCTGCAAAAAGGCCAGGTCAGCGGCCCGGTGCACTCTTCCTTTGGCTGGCACCTGATCCAGCTGTTAGATACCCGTAAGGTAGATAAGACCGATGCGGCGAAGAAAGAGCGTGCATACCGCCTGCTGTTTAACCGTAAATTCTCTGAAGAAGCACAAACCTGGATGCAGGAACAGCGTGCTGCTGCCTACGTGAAAATTCTGGATGCGAATGCTCAGTAATCAACGTGTGGTGATCACTCCCGGCGAACCCGCCGGGATTGGTCCCGATTTAATCGTTCAGCTGGCACAGGAAAACTGGCCCGTTGAACTGGTTGTCTGTGCTGACCCTGAGCTGCTGCGCACCCGCGCGGCAGCTTTGCATTTACCCCTGACCCTGCGCGAGTACCTGCCGGGAAGTCTGGCCCAGCCGCAACAGGCGGGCACGCTTACGGTGTTGCCAGTGCGGCTGTCGCAGCCAGTGGTTGCAGGTGAGCTGTGCGTGGATAACGGTCACTATGTGCTGGCGACCCTCGCCCGTGCCTGTGACGGCTGTCTGAGCGGCGAATTTGCGGCACTGATTACCGGGCCGGTACACAAGGGCGTAATTAACGATGCCGGTATCCCGTTTAGCGGGCATACCGAGTTCTTCGCCGAGCGTGCCGCCTGTGACCGCGTGGTGATGATGCTGGCAACGGAGGAGCTGCGCGTTGCGCTGGCGACTACCCACCTGCCGCTCAAGGATGTTGCCGCCGCGATTACCCGTGAGACTCTTCACGAGGTGATCACTATTTTGCACAGCGATCTGCAAAGCAAGTTTGGCCGTTCTGCACCGCATATCTTTGTCTGCGGTCTGAATCCGCATGCGGGCGAAGGCGGTCATATGGGCCGTGAAGAGATCGATGTGATTATTCCAGCGCTGGATGAGCTACGACTGCGTGGAATGCAGCTTACCGGCCCGCTGCCTGCGGATACGCTGTTCCAGCCCAAATATCTGCAACATGCCGATGCGGTGCTGGCGATGTATCACGATCAGGGGCTTCCGGTGCTAAAATATCAGGGCTTTGGTCGGGCGGTGAATATCACCCTCGGTCTGCCATTTATCCGCACGTCTGTTGACCACGGCACAGCGCTTGAGCTGGCTGGAAGCGGTCAGGCTGATGCGGGCAGCTTCAAGACGGCGCTTAACCTCGCCATTACCATGATTAAGAGCAGTAATGAATAGTCGCGTTCACCAGGGCCACTTCGCCCGCAAACGTTTTGGACAGAACTTCCTTAACGATCAGTATATTATCGAAAGCATTGTCAACGCTATCCACCCGCAGAAGGGTGAGGTTGTTGTCGAAATCGGCCCAGGCCTTGCCGCTCTTACTGAGCCGGTAGGAGAGCGTCTGGACGCCATGACGGTGATTGAAATTGACCGCGATCTTGCTGCGCGTCTGCAAACTCATCCGTTCCTTGGCCCTAAACTGACCATCTTCCAACAGGATGCGATGGCGTTTGACTTTGCCGCTTACGCGCAGGAAAAAGGCCAGAAGTTACGTGTCTTCGGCAATCTGCCGTATAACATCTCCACCCCCCTGATGTTCCACCTGTTCAGCTATACGGGTGCGATTCAGGACATGCATTTTATGTTGCAAAAAGAGGTGGTTAACCGTCTGGTTGCCGGGCCTGGCAGCAAAGCCTATGGCCGCCTCACCGTGATGGCACAGTACTATTGCCAGGTGATCCCGGTGCTGGAAGTTCCACCAGAATCCTTTACCCCGGCGCCGAAAGTCGACTCTGCCGTGGTGCGTCTGATGCCTTATGCACAGATCCCGCACCCGGTGGAAGATATTCGCGCCCTGAGCCGCATCACCACTGAAGCCTTCGGTAAACGCCGTAAAACTCTGCGTAACAGCCTCGGCCATCTGTTCTCTGCTGAAGCTCTGGTGGAAATGGAGATCGACCCGACGTTGCGCGCCGAGAATATCAGCGTGGCACAATATTGCCGCATGGCGAACTGGTTGACTGCGCACCCTCAGCCGCAGGAGAACTAAGTATGGCCGATACGCCCAAGGTCTGCGTTCAGGTACAGAGCGCCTATATTGCGTCACACTCTGCACCCGAAGAAGCACGTTATGTGTTTGCTTATACCATCACTATTCGTAATCTTGGACGTACCCCGGTTCAGCTTATTGGCCGTTACTGGTTAATCACCAACGGTAACGGTCATGAAACCGAAGTACAGGGCGAAGGCGTGGTCGGCGAACAGCCCCACATTGAGCCCGGCGAAGAGTTTCAGTATACCAGCGGGGCCGTTCTTGAAACCCCGATGGGCACCATGCAAGGTCACTATGAGATGCTCGATGCCAGCGGCGAACCCTTTACCGTTGATATTCCAGTGTTTCGCCTGGCGATCGCCACCCATATTCACTAATCCGGCCTTTTTAGCATGAGCACTTACTTAATCGGTGATGTCCACGGTTGCTATGACGAATTGCGATCGCTTCTAAACCAGGTGCAGTTTGATCCTGATGCCGACCAGCTATGGCTGACCGGAGATCTGGTGGCTCGCGGGCCTGACTCACTTGAAGTTCTGCGCTATGTTCGCTCGCTGGGCGACAGCGTGAAGCTGGTTCTGGGCAACCATGACCTGCATCTGCTGGCGGTCTATGCCGGTATCAGCCGCAACAAACCCAAGGATCAGATCACTCCCTTGCTGGAAGCTGAGGACGCTGACGATCTGATTAACTGGCTGCGCCGCCAGCCATTATTACAGGTAGACGACGAAAAAAAGCTGGTAATGGCCCACGCCGGGATCACCCCGCAGTGGGATATCGAAACGGCAAAAAGCTGTGCGCGTGAAGTAGAATCGGTTTTGAGCAGCGATACCTATCCGCTGTTTCTTAATGCCATGTACGGCGATATGCCTAACAACTGGTCGCCGGAACTGAGCGGTCTGGCGCGGCTGCGTTTTAGCACCAATGCCCTGACGCGTATGCGTTTTTGCTTTCCCAACGGTCAGCTGGATATGATCGCGAAAGAGGCACCTGACAGCGCACCGCCGCCGTTAAAGCCATGGTTTACCATCTCCGGACCGGTCTCACGTGAGTATACAATTGTGTTTGGTCACTGGGCATCGCTGGAAGGAAAAGGCACACCGGAAGGGATTATTGCCCTGGACACCGGCTGCTGCTGGGGTGGCACATTAACCATGCTGCGCTGGGAAGATAAACGTAAGTTTGTCCAGGTCTCTAACCGCAAAAACGAAATAGGGTAAACCATTACCTGTACGGGTCGGGCACACCCGACCCGTATTTCTCGGCATACCCGAACAGGATTTCGATTAACGACGGTCTAAGATCTCAAAGCAAAAGCTGTGTGAGTTTTTGTCATCCGCATCATGGAATTCACTGAAGGTTGACTGCCACTCGTCAGGCTCGTAGTCAGGGAAATGTGTATCCCCTTCCACTTCCGCATCAATATGTGTCAGATAGAGACGGTCAGCGCGCGCCAGCAGCTGCTCGTAAACTCGCCCGCCGCCAATCACCATCAGCTCTTCAACCTCACCGGCAACTTTTAGCGCTTCGTCAATAGAGGTTACCCATGTCACGCCCTCGGCATCGCCCGGACGGCTGCTGATAACAATATTCAGGCGACCAGGCAGCGGACGGCCGATAGATTCCCAGGTGCGGCGCCCCATAATTACAGGTTTGTTCAGGGTATGCTTTTTAAACCACGCCAGGTCGGCCGGTAAATGCCACGGCATGGCATTTTCCATCCCAATCACGCGGTCGGCCGCAAGGGCCGCAATCAGGCTAATCATCATATAAACTCATTGGGGTAAAATTGGCGCCATCATACGTAAAGGCGAAACTTTCGTCGATAGGTAAGCGGAGGATATTCAGTAAAGGTTTTACAGGTTATCGGTTGCGTCACCTTCCGCCTGTTTTTCCCCCACATTAAAGCGGCAGTCATGATAGAATCCGCGGCTCGTTCAGCTACAGACCTTCGCTATGTTAGAAACCAGCTTATTTGTCGCCACCATCGCGGCACTCGGGATGCTCTCCCCCGGCCCTGACTTTTTTCTGATTATCAAAAACGCCGCGCGTTATCGTCGCAGCGCAGCCATGATGACCGCAATGGGCGTGAATTTCGCCGTTGCCACTCATATGGCTTACTGTGTTGCCGGGCTGGCGGTGGTGATCACCACTACGCCTTGGCTGTTTATGCTGCTGAAATATGCCGGTGCCGGTTACCTGATCTACATCGGTATTCAGGCTCTGCGCTCCCGTGGCAACAGCAAAATGGATCTCAGCAACGTTGCTCCTGAGAACACTTCGCTGAAAAAAGCTTTTCTCCAGGGCTATCTGTGCAACCTGCTGAATCCTAAAGCCACGCTGTTTTTCCTGTCGATCTTCACCCAGGTGTTGAACGTGAATTCTAACGTGCATGAGAAACTGCTGTATGCCGGTATTATCCTCGGTCTGTCGACCTTGTGGTGGCCGCTGCTGGTCGTGCTGATCCAGAGCGCCCCGGTGCGCCGTGGCCTGGCAAAAGCCCAGCGTATCGTTGATAAGCTGCTGGGCGGCGTATTAATTGCGCTGGGGATCAAGGTAGCCCTGTCGTAAGGGTCAGACACGCCTGATCCAGGGCGGGCCATGGTCCGCCCCTACAAACACTCCCGCCTCCCTCAAACCGCATTAACACTCCACTTCAATGTTTTCCCCCACCTGAGTATCTCCAACAGTGCAGATTTGCGCGGCCTTAGGCAAAATTTCACCCGCAGCAGGACATAACGGGAGTAAGCCCGCTGAATTACTGCGTGGGGTAACATGATTGTTGATTTTTGAGAGCTGCAAGCAATAGATTCCGACATTGCCAGATATCAGTTGATATCTCTCACTCAATAAGGATGTTAAAAATGTCGTGGTACCTTGCTGTATTAAAAAATTATGCTGAATTCTCAGGCCGTGCACGCCGCAAAGAATACTGGATGTTTATTCTGTTTAACACACTGATACAAATGGTGTTGATGGTACTTTTCTTCCACACCGATGGAAGTTTTCTGCAAAGCCCGATTTTGATTATTTATGGGGTCTATACAGTTGCTACGCTTTCCCCGCTGTTAGCGGTGAGCGTCAGGCGTCTTCATGATACTAACCGCCCTGGCTGGTGGATGCTGTTATATTTTGTTCCGTTTGGCGGCATCGTCATCCTGGTAATCTTGTGTCTTGACGGCGATAAAGAGAGTAACCGCTTCGGGGCGCCCCCTAAAAGCAGTCTGTAAACAGGCATAAAAAAACCCCGCCGGTGCGGGGTTTTGACATTTAACAGGCAGAGTTACGCGTTAATCTGTGCGTGCATTTCCTGTACGGAGATAACCTGCTCCGTCGCGCTGGCATGCAGCGAGGTGGTGGTGGCAAATGCCCCGTTCAACGTGGTGTCGTAGTGCACTTTGTATTGCAGGGCGCTGCGGCGAATCAGCTTGGAATCCTCAATCGCCTGACGTCCCGCAGTGGTATTGACGATATAGACATATTCGCCATTTTTCACGCGATCCTGAATATGTGGGCGCCCTTCATGAACCTTGTTCACCTGGCGCACCTCAATCCCGGCGGCTTTCAGCACTGCGGCAGTTCCTGCGGTAGCATCCAGTTCGAAACCAAAGTCTTGCAGACGACGAGCCAGCTCAACGATGCGTTTCTTATCACCTTCGCGCACTGACAGCAGCGCCCGACCACTTTTCTTCATGATGCTCTGCGCGCCCAGCATGGCTTTGCAGAAAGCTTCGGCAAAGGTACGGCCCACGCCCATCACTTCGCCGGTGGAACGCATTTCCGGGCCAAGGATAGGGTCAACGCCCTGGAACTTATTAAACGGCAGCACCACCTCTTTCACCGAGTAATACGGTGGGATGATCTCTTTTGTCACACCCTGAGCAGCCAGCGTTTTGCCCGCCATTACGCGTGCGGCTATTTTTGCCAGCGGCATTCCGGTCGCTTTAGAGACGAACGGCACCGTACGTGCGGCACGTGGGTTAACTTCTATCAGGTAAACTTCGTTATCCTTCACGGCGAACTGCACGTTCATCAGACCGCGTACGCCCAGTTCAAAGGCCAGCTTTTTAACCTGATCGCGCATGACGTCCTGGATTGCCTGACTCAGTGTGTAAGCAGGCAGTGAACAGGCCGAGTCACCGGAGTGCACGCCCGCCTGCTCGATATGTTCCATAATGCCGCCAATCAGCACCTGTTCACCGTCGCAGATGGCATCAACGTCGACTTCTACTGCGTCATCAAGGAATCGATCCAGCAGCACTGGTGCATCGTTTGAAACCGACACCGCCGTGTTGAAATAGCGCTTCAGGTCGATTTCGTCGTACACAATCTCCATCGCGCGGCCGCCCAGTACATAAGACGGGCGCACCACCAGCGGATAGCCAATCAGCGCGGCTTTTTCTACGGCCATTTCAATGGCTGTTACGGTCGCATTGGCGGGTTGTTTCAGGCCCAGGCGCTCAACGGCCTGCTGGAAACGTTCGCGGTCTTCTGCACGGTCAATGGCATCCGGGCTGGTACCAATCACCGGTACGCCTGCGGCTTCCAGCGCACGCGCCAGCTTCAGCGGAGTCTGACCACCGTACTGCACGATAACGCCCTTCGGCTTCTCGATACGCACGATTTCCAGCACATCTTCCAGCGTCACCGGCTCGAAATAGAGGCGGTCAGAGGTGTCGTAATCGGTAGAAACAGTCTCAGGGTTACAGTTAACCATGATGGTTTCAAACCCGTCTTCACGCAGCGCCAGCGAGGCGTGTACACAGCAGTAATCAAACTCAATACCCTGGCCGATACGGTTTGGACCGCCGCCCAGCACCATAATTTTGTCACGATCCTGGTTAGGATTCGCTTCGCACTCCTCCTCGTAGGTGGAGTACATATAGGCGGTATTGGTTGAGAACTCTGCCGCACAGGTATCAACGCGTTTGTAGACCGGGTGCAGGTTATGCTGCTCGCGCAGTGCGCGGATTTCCGCTTCAGAAACGCCTGCCACATCGGCCAGGCGTGCATCAGCAAAGCCTTTACGCTTGAGGGCGCGCAGGAAGTCATAGCTCAGGCCGTTAATGCCCTGCTCTGCTACCTGCTGCTCCAGCTGCACCAGCTCTTCTATCTGTACCAGGAACCAGCGGTCAACGTTGGTCAGGCCGAAAACATCCTCCACGCTCATACCCGCACGGAAGGCATCAGCGATATACCAGATACGGTCACAGCCAGCATCTTTCAGCTCACGGCGAATAGTGGTGAGCGCTTCCGGGTCGTTGAGATCCACTTTCGGGTCGAAGCCGTTAGCGCCCACTTCGAGACCGCGCAGGGCTTTCTGCATTGACTCCTGCAAGGTACGGCCAATCGCCATCACTTCACC
The DNA here is from genome assembly GCF_009738185.1 of Erwinia sorbitola. Classification (NCBI taxonomy): domain Bacteria; kingdom Pseudomonadati; phylum Pseudomonadota; class Gammaproteobacteria; order Enterobacterales; family Erwiniaceae; genus Erwinia; species Erwinia sorbitola. The sequence goes on from NZ_CP046509.1 coordinate 3,911,576, forward strand.
AACAGATTTCATCTGCGTGGTCAGACGGTCGTTAGCACCGGCAAACTTCTCGAAGTTGAAGCGAGGAATTTTGGTGACAACATAGTCGATAGAGGGTTCGAAAGAGGCTGGAGTCAGGCCGCCGGTAATATCGTTGGTCAGTTCATCCAGCGTAAAGCCCACGGCCAGCTTGGCGGCGATTTTCGCAATCGGGAAGCCGGTCGCTTTTGATGCCAGCGCGGAAGAGCGCGATACGCGCGGATTCATCTCGATAACAATCAGACGGCCATTTTCCGGATTTACCGAGAACTGCACGTTTGAACCACCGGTTTCCACGCCGATTTCACGCAGCACCGCCAGCGAGGCGTTACGCATGATCTGGTACTCTTTATCGGTGAGGGTCTGCGCTGGCGCAACCGTAATCGAGTCACCGGTATGGATACCCATGGCATCGAAGTTTTCAATTGAGCAGACGATGATGCAGTTGTCGTTTTTATCACGCACCACTTCCATCTCATACTCTTTCCAGCCAATCAGAGACTCATCAATCAGCAGCTCATTGGTTGGCGACAGGTCGAGACCGCGTTCGCAAATCTCTTCAAACTCTTCGCGGTTGTAAGCGATGCCGCCGCCGGTGCCACCCATGGTAAATGACGGGCGGATAATGCACGGGAAGCCCACGTCAGCAGCAACTGCCAGCGCCTCTTCCATGGTATGCGCAATACCGGAACGGGCGGTATCCAGACCGATTTTCTTCATCGCGACATCGAAACGACGGCGGTCTTCGGCTTTATCGATGGCATCGGCAGTGGCACCAATCATGGTGACACCAAATTCAGCCAGCACGCCCTGACGCTCCAGCTCCAGCGCACAGTTCAGCGCAGTCTGGCCGCCCATGGTTGGCAGCACTGCATCCGGGCGCTCTTTCTCGATAATTTTGCGCACTACTTCCCAGTGAATAGGCTCGATATAGGTCGCATCGGCCATATCCGGGTCGGTCATAATGGTGGCGGGGTTAGAGTTCACCAGGATAACGCGGTAGCCCTCTTCACGCAGCGCTTTACACGCCTGCGCACCAGAGTAGTCAAATTCGCAGGCCTGGCCGATAACAATCGGGCCAGCACCAAGGATCAGGATACTTTTTATGTCTGTACGTTTTGGCATTTTCTTTCTCTCCCGATCTTATTTAGCTGCTTTAATCAGTTCGATAAAGTGATCGAACAGGGGGGCCGCATCATGTGGGCCTGGGCTGGCTTCAGGGTGCCCCTGGAAGCTGAAAGCTGCTTTATCGGTGCGGTGAATGCCCTGTACCGTGTGGTCAAACAGCGAAGTGTGCGTGACGCGCAGATTAGCGGGCAGGTTGCTGTCATCGACGGCAAAACCGTGGTTCTGCGCGGTGATCATCACGGTGTTATTGTCGTGATCTTTCACCGGATGGTTACCGCCGTGGTGGCCAAGCTTCATCTTCACGGTTTTTGCACCGCTGGCCAGCGCCAGAAGCTGATGACCCAGACAGATACCAAACACCGGAATATCAGTTTCCAGCAGGCGCTTAATCGCGCTGATTGCATAGTCACACGGTTCCGGATCGCCAGGGCCGTTTGAGAGAAACACGCCGTCTGGATTCAGCTTCAGCACTTCTTCAGCAGAAGTCTGCGCCGGTACCACCGTCAGACGACAGCCGCGATCGACCAGCATACGCAGGATGTTGCGTTTCACACCGTAGTCATAGGCCACTACGTGGAACGGCAGGTCAGCAACGGCCCGCGGTGCAGGCAGCTCGCCTTCCAGCGTCCAGCTACCCTGCTGCCATTGATAGGCATCCTGCGTGGTGACTTCTTTCGCCAGATCCATACCTTTCAGGCCCGGGAAGGCTTTAGCTTTTTCCAGTGCTACTGCGGCATCCAGTGCATCGCCCGCAATAATACAGCCGTTCTGTGCCCCTTTTTCGCGCAGCAAACGGGTCAGCTTACGCGTATCGATATCGGCAATAGCGACAATGTTGTGACGAGTCAGATAGTCAGACAGGCCTTCTTCATTGCGATAGTTGCTGGCAATCAGCGGTAAATCACGGATAACCAGACCCGCTGCATGTACCTGAGTTGATTCTTCGTCAGCTGAGTTGGTGCCGACATTGCCGATATGAGGATAAGTGAGGGTGACGATTTGGCGGGAATAGGAAGGATCAGTGAGGATTTCTTGATAACCGGTCATTGAAGTGTTGAAAACAACTTCTCCCACTGCCGATCCGGTTGCCCCGATGGCCCGACCGTGGAATTGGGTTCCGTCTTCCAGAACCAATAGCGCTGACTTAATCAAAACATCCTCCAGGGGAATAAACAGTCACAATATCTGCATATTAATTCAGGAATGACCCCAAAATCAATGCAAAAACCGCCTGACTGCTCAGTTTTTGGCAAATTGCGCGCATTCTAATGATCGCCCTCACCCTTGTCTACCCTGTGAGGCCATTTTTCTGTGTTTTTTAACTAACTGGCGATAAATCCGGAAGATTTACCCCGAAAGCATGACACATCCCGGTCATAAAATCGGTTGCATAGACGCTGACATATGATTTCAGGTTGCGAGGAGCAAAAAACCAGACCAAATGGTCAAAAACAGCAATTTGAACGGATGAAAAACAGAGATAACCATCAATTATATGCATTACGAGAAGAAATAATATTTAAGATGCCATTTTTACAAAATAAAAAGGGCAATAAAATTATTGCCCATCCAATCAAAACTTTATGATTGAAATAACCACATCACGATGGTACACAACACTTATAAATCATCAAGATTTAACACGTTACGCATATCAAAAAGACCTGATTTATGCGCTTCCAACCAAATTGCAGCACGAACCGCGCCATTAGCGAAGGTCATACGGCTTGAAGCCTTGTGGGTTATCTCTACACGTTCGCCAACATCTGCAAACATTGCGGTGTGCTCACCGATGATATCTCCGGCACGTACGGTGGCAAAACCAATGGTCTGGGCTTCACGTTCACCGGTATGGCCCTCACGGCTATAGACCGCATGCTCATTCAGGTTCCAGTTCATTGCATCGGCAATCGCTTCCCCCATCGCCAATGCTGTCCCCGATGGTGCATCAACTTTATGACGGTGGTGCGCTTCAATTATTTCAATATCCGCATAGTCACCCATCACTTTGGCGGCTTTCTCCAGCAGCTTCAGCACCAGATTCACACCCACGCTAAAGTTAGCGGCAAAGACAATACCAATATCAGCAGCAGCGGCCTGGATGGCGGCTTTACCTGCCTCATCGAAACCGGTGGTGCCAATCACCATCGCTTTTTTATGCTGACGGCAAAACTCCATATAGTGCAGCGTGCCTTCCGGACGGGTGAAGTCGATCAGCACATCGAAGTCGTTGACGACCGCATCCAGATTATCGGTCACCTTTATGCCCAGCGGCCCACAACCGGCCAGCTCACCAGCATCAGCACCCGTCAATGAAGAACCTGAACGTACCAGCGCCGCGCCAAGACGTGCGCCTTCAGCCTGAACCGTCGCCTGAATTAACTGACGTCCCATACGCCCTGCGGCTCCCACAATGGCGATACGGACTTCTGCATTACTCATAATTATTCATTCCTGACAGATTTCTATGCATATACGGCTTACACAGATTAACCATGCGTTAACCTCTGTGCCACACTTAAAACAACATAATAAGAATTTTACGCCAGCGCGTGAGGATTATCAGTAAAACAGATTTTGTAAGGATTGGGGAAGGAAATGGAGGGGGGTTTGTGGCAGGGGTCGGGAATACCGACCCCTCAGGCGATCACTCTACCTGTCTGACTTCAACTCTTAACTCTTTCGGCACTTCAAAAACGATATTTTCTTCGCGGCCAATCAGCTCGATAGCGCCCACACCGCCCAGAGCATTCAGGCGCTCGATAACCTGCTGCACCAGAATATCCGGGGCAGACGCTCCAGCGGTCACGCCGACACAGCCTACACCCCTGACCCACTCTTCCTGAATATCATCAGCTGAGTCAATCAGACGCGCCAGCTTACCGGCTCGCTGTGCCAGCTCTGCAAGGCGGTTTGAGTTCGAGGAGTTTTTCGAACCGACCACCAGTACCACATCAGCATCACGAGCCAGCGTACGTACCGCTTCCTGGCGGTTAGTGGTGGCATAACAGATATCGTCTTTACGCGGGCCAACAATCTTCGGGAAACGGGCGCGCAGTGCGTCGATCACCTCATAGGTGTCATCAACAGAGAGCGTGGTTTGCGTCATAAAGCACAGGTTATCTTCATCTTTAACCTGAAGCTCCCAGACATCCGCCGGTGCTTCCACCAGGTACATTCCCCCTTTCGGGTTGTTGTACTGGCCCATTGTCCCTTCCACTTCCGGGTGCCCCGCATGCCCGATCAGGATAGCTTCTGTGCCTTTACGACTGGCACGCGCCACTTCCATATGCACTTTGGTGACCAGCGGACAGGTAGCGTCAAACAACATTGTCAGCTCACGCGCTTTCGCTTCTGCCCGCACCGCCTGCGAGACGCCGTGAGCCGAGAAGATCAGGATAGAACCATCCGGCACTTCAGCGATCTCTTCAATAAAGATCGCCCCGCGCTCACGCAGACTGTTTACCACATAGCGGTTATGCACCACTTCATGCCGCACATAGATAGGCGCGCCATACATCTCCAGCGCGCGCTCCACAATGCTGATAGCACGATCAACGCCGGCGCAGAAACCGCGCGGGTTAGCCAACAGGATCTGCATTGCTCGTCTCCCGTACCGGATCAATTTCCAGCACTTCTACGTCAAAGTGAATGGTCTGCCCGGCCAGAGGGTGATTGAAATCAACGGTGATCGAATCACCGGAGATTTCACGGATCACACCCGGCATCTCGTTACCGTCCATGCCGCTAAACAGCATGATGGCACCGATTTCCGGCTCCCCCGCCTGCACAAAGTCACGGCGCGAAAAATACTGGATAAGGTCAGGGCTGATGCCGCCAAATGCGTCTTCCGCTTCCAGCGCAAAAGCACACTTCTCACCCGCTTTCAGCCCAATCAGATGACTTTCCAGCCTTTCTGACAGGCTGCCATCGCCAAGACAAAACAGCGCCGGTTTCCCGTGACTGCGCGTGGATTCCGCAGTGGAACCGTCCGCCAGTTTTAAGGTGAAATGCACCAGCACTGCGCTGTCACGCTGTACAGAATCGGTCATGCTTACCCTTTATTCTTAGCCTGTTTGCCGGACGGGCTGATAAACCCTTCCAGCACGATCAGCGCGGCTCCAAGACAGATAGCGCAGTCGGCAATATTAAACGTGGCAAAGTGCCAGTCATCGACATAGAAGTCGATGAAATCCACCACAAAGCCATGATATGACCGGTCAAACAGGTTGCCCACTGCGCCACCAACGATCAGCGCATAGGCGATGTTATTCAGTTTATTGCTCGCGCTGGTGCGATACATCATCACCAGCAGCACCACGACGATAGCAATAGCGATACCGGCAAAGAACCAGCGCTGCCAGCCACCTTTATCGGCGAGGAAGCTAAACGCCGCGCCGTAGTTGTGAGCATAGAAGAAGTTAAAGTATGGCATCACTGACATTGATTCGTGCAGCATCAGATTATTCATAATCCACTGCTTACTGGCGAAATCAATGGCAATCACCACCAGCACCAGCCACAGCCAGCGCAATCCGGTTGAGAGAACAGGTCTGCTCATCATGCAAACTTACGCTGTTCGCCGCTGCCCGCGACGTTAGTGACGCAACGACCGCAGACATCCGCATGTTCTGCGTTCTGACCGATGTCGTTAGTGTAATGCCAGCAGCGTGGGCATTTCTCGCCTTCTGCTTTGTTCAGGGCAATTTTCAGACCTTTCACCACGTCACTCTGCTGCGCATCGTCGCTCGCCTGCGCATAATCAGCGACCTGCGCGCCAGAGGTCAGCAGCACAAAGCGCAGCTCTTCACCCAGGCTGGTCAGCTTCGCCGCCAGTTCGGCATCGGCATACAGCGTTACGCTGGCTTCCAGAGAACCACCAATACGCTTATCCGCACGCGCCTGCTCGATCACCTTGTTGACTTCACCGCGTACTTTCAGCAGTTCAGCCCAGTAGCTGTCGTTCATTGGCTGATTCTCTTCCAGGCTGAACAGCCCGTCGAACCACTCTTCGGTAAACACATACTGGCTGCGTTTGCCCGGCAGGTAGCCCCAGATTTCATCAGCGGTGAAGGACATGATCGGTGCCATCCAGCGCACCAGCGCCTCCGCGATATACCACAGTGCGGTCTGGCAGCTGCGACGTGCCAGTCCATCAGATTTGGCGGTGTACTGACGGTCTTTGATGATATCCAGATAGAAGGAGCCCATCTCAACCGAGCAGAACTGCATCAGTCGCTGCACGACTTCGTGGAAATCATAGGCTTCATAAGAAGCCACGATATCCTTCTGAGCATCCAGCGCACGGCCTACTGCCCAGCGGTCAACGACCACCATCTCTTCTGGTTTCACCAGATCGGTTTCCGGATTGAAACCAGCAAGGTTCGCCAGCAGGAAACGTGCGGTATTACGGATACGGCGATAGCTGTCAGCAGAGCGCTTGAGGATTTCGTCAGAAACGGCGATTTCACCGGAGTAATCAGTTGATGCCACCCACAGACGCAGGATATCAGCGCCCAGCTTGTTCATCACGTCCTGCGGGCTGACGGTATTGCCCAATGACTTGGACATCTTGCGGCCCTGGCCATCAACGGTGAAGCCGTGCGTCAGTACCTGACGGTAAGGTGCTTTACCCTTCATCGCGGTAGAGATCATCAGCGAGGACATAAACCAGCCACGGTGCTGATCCGAACCTTCCAGATACATGTCGGGTTCGTTGCCGCCAAACTCAGGGCGGGCATCCACTACGGAATAGCTGGTTGATCCTGAATCGAACCACACATCGAGGGTGTCCGGCACTTTGACATAGTTGTCAGCATCGGCACCCATCAGCTCGCGGGCATCAAGATCCCACCACGCCTGAATGCCGTCCTGCTCTACGCGCTGGGCAACTTTCTCCATCAGCTCCAGCGAGTCCGGGTGCAGCTGCTCGGTGTCTTTATGCACGAACAGCGCCATCGGTACACCCCAGGTGCGCTGGCGTGAGATACACCAGTCCGGGCGGTTAGCAACCATCGATTCGATACGCGCCTGGCCCCAGTCAGGGATCCACTGCACGCCTTTGATCTCTTTCAGCGACTGCGCACGCAGGCCTTTTTGATCCATGCTGATAAACCACTGCGGGGTTGCACGGAAGATGATCGGTGTTTTGTGGCGCCAGCAGTGTGGGTAGCTGTGATGCAGTTTCTCTACATGCAGCAGCGCACCTTTTTCACGCAGCAGCTCAACGATCATATCGTTGGCTTTAAATACGTTAACGCCGTCCAGCGTTGGGTAAGTTCCCGGCAGGAAGCTGCCGTCCGGCCCAACCGGGTTAGCCACTTCAATGCCGTATTTCTGACCGATAACATAGTCATCCGGGCCGTGACCTGGTGCCGTATGTACCGCACCAGTACCGGCTTCCAGGGTCACATGTTCGCCCAATACTACCGGGGACGTATGGCCAAGGAACGGATGCTGGAAGCCCATCAGCTCAAGGTCTGCGCCTTTCGCTTCGCCCAGTACAGTCCAGGAGGCAATGCCAACGCGCTTCATCACGCTGTCGACCATATCTTTCGCCAGGATCAGCGCGCGGCCATCAATCTGTACCAGCTGATACTCGAACTCAGGATGCAGGGAGATAGCGCGGTTAGCGGGCATGGTCCATGGAGTGGTGGTCCAGATAACCAGGGCAATCGGGCCATCAACGCTGGCAGCAGCGAATTTAGCCTGCACCGCGTCTTTATCGACGGCGTTAAACATCACATCGATGGAGGGTGACGTTTTGTCGTAATATTCAACTTCGGCTTCAGCCAGCGCAGAGCGGCAGTCCAGGCACCAGTGCACCGGCTTGGCACCTTTGTGCAGGTGACCATTACCAATGATTTTGCCCAGCGCACGGATGATATTGGCTTCAGTTTTGAAGTTCATCGTCAGATACGGACGATCCCAGTCACCCAGCACGCCCAGACGGATAAAGTCGGCTTTCTGCCCTTCCACCTGCTCGGCTGCATATTTGCGGCAGGCTGCACGGAACTCAGAGGCGCTGACTTTCTCCCCCGGCTTGCCGATCATCTGCTCAACTTTATGTTCGATAGGCAGACCGTGGCAGTCCCAGCCAGGAACATAAGGTGAGTCATAGCCCGCCATGCCTTTCGACTTAACGATAATGTCTTTCAGAATCTTATTAACTGAGTGACCAATATGAATGCTGCCGTTCGCGTAAGGAGGGCCATCATGCAGAATAAAGGTTTTTTTCCCTTTCTTGGCTTCGCGGATGATGCCGTACAGTTTGTCATCATACCAACGTTGCAGCATGCCCGGTTCGCGCTTGGCCAGATCGCCACGCATCGGGAACCCCGTTTCCGGCAAATTCAGGGTAGATTTATAGTCACTCATCAGATTCTCGGTTCCGTATGTCGGTTCTATGTAAACTTAAACCGATGTCTTCAGCCCAAAAAAGGTTCGGGCAGTCACCACATCGTTTGCAATTTGTTCTTTCAGTGCGTCGAGCGAGGCAAAACGCTGCTCGCTACGTATTTTTTCGCGCAGCACCACTTCAATATGGCGCCCGTAGAGGTCAAGAGAGACATCAAGCAGATGTACCTCCAGCTGCTGGCGCAGCCCCGCTACGGTTGGCCGGGTACCGATATTTGCCACACCTGGCAACGGCGCACCCAGCCCTAAAACTTCAACGGCATACACCCCTTTAACCGGGGAAACCGTACGACGCAGCGGCAGGTTAGCCGTAGGAAAACCAATGGTGCGGCCCAGCGCATCGCCATGCACGACACGGCCAGAAATGCTGAAAGGACGCCCCAGCAGAGTCGCGGCCATTGACAGATTGTCCTCTGCCAGCGCCTGGCGAATCGCCGTGCTGCTGATGCGTTTACCATCATCGCAGAATGTCTGGGTGCTGATGACATCAAAGCCATATTCCACGCCAGCATTCTGTAATAACAGGAAATCGCCCTGGCGACCAGCGCCAAAACGGAAATCATCCCCTACCGCGAGGAACTGAACGCCCAGTTTATCAACCAGCAGATCGGCGACAAAACTTTGTGCCGTACGGGCGGCAAAGCGGCGATCGAAATGCACACACAGCACTGCATCAACGCCAGCCTGTTTAAGGTAACGAACTTTTTCCCGCAGGCGCGTCAGGCGCGCAGGTGCTTTCTCCGCTGCAAACAGTTCCAGCGGCTGAGGCTCAAACAGCATTACCATTACCGGTAAATTACGCTGACGCCCCTCTTTGCATAGCTGCGCCAGCAGCGCCTGGTGGCCGCGATGTACGCCATCGAAATTACCGATGGTCAGTACGCAGCCGCGATGCTGCTCTCTAAGGTTATGTATGCCGCGGATAAACTTCATGGCTGGCTCAAATTTGTGGAAATCGGCGGATTATACCTTGTACAGGCGTGAAGGTTAACCCACGAATACCGGCTTTCATGCTTTCTTCTCGCCATTTAGCTCTGTATGGTGCTGATCCGGAGCGAGTTGATATTTTTCTTGTGAATAAGCTGTATTCGACTGCATGAAGCTGATAGAATCTTGCGCCATCGAAACGTAATCAAGTGCCACTGTTTGACCGGCGCTTATTTGCACAAATCCATTGACAACCGAAGGCGAAAAGGGCATATTCCTCGGCCTTTGAATTGTCCTCATAGAACTATTTGGGAGTTGGACCTTGGCTAATATCAAATCAGCTAAGAAACGCGCCGTAACGTCTGAGAAGCGTCGTAAGCACAACGCTAGCCGTCGTTCAATGTTGCGTACTTTTATCAAGAAAGTTTACGCGGCTATCGCTACTGGCGATAAAGCGGCTGCGCAGAATGCATTTAATGATATGCAACCAATTGTGGACCGTCAGGCAGCTAAAGGCCTGATCCACAAGAACAAAGCTGCACGTCATAAAGCAAATCTGGCTGCACAGATCAGCAAACTGGCTTAATGTCTGTTTGTTAATCAAGCTTTGATAAAGAAACCGCTTCGGCGGTTTTTTTATTTTTTATCCCTTCAGACAGATGTCTGCTGCTCTCTGTTACCTGTTTAAAAAATCATCCTCCAGAAAATAATTCGCTGAAGTCACGGCTACAGATGCGCTGCACCGCCGGGTGTTGAATCATTCTTTCGGCAAAAATAACGTGATACTCCTCCATCACTGTCTCGATACATCCCAGTTCGACAATTCCCTCATGATGAAAACTCTCGCGCCCGTAAAGCGTAGGAGCCACAAAGATCGCCTGATTTGCCACACCAAACGCCTTCATCAGCGCCGCATCATCAAACTCCCCCAAAATATCGACGTTCAGCCCCTGCGACTGGAACCAGTTGAGCACTTTACGGCCCAGCATAGAACGGCGGCCGGGGATCAAAAGTTTATGGCTGCTCAGACACTCAGGAAATGGCAGCGGTGGCAGCGGTGCATGGCACCAGAAACTTACCGCGCACTCGCCAAGCTTCACGGAGAACAGCCCCTCCTGCAATGAGGAACCCACTGAACAGTCGGAGAGAATCATATCCAGCTTGTGCTGACTAAGCTGCTCCAGCAGTAGCTCATGAGTGGATTCAAAGCAGCGCAGATGAATAGGCTCACCCGCGACTACTGCCGTTTCCAATATTTTGCTGACTACTCGCTTCGACAGGGCATCCGCCACGCCAACGTCGAACAGCAGGTTCGCCTCCTTGCGATAGTTGACGATATCCAGCATCTCCTGGCTGAGAGTGAACATACGGTCAGCATAGCGGAACACCAGCTGCCCCAGCTCAGACGGCACCAGACCGCGTCCCTGACGTTTAAACAGTTTGCCTTGCAGACGCTCCTCCAGCGATTTCAGCTGCCCGGTGACGGTCTGAGGGGCCAGATTCAGCACCTCAGCCGCACCGACCACGGAGCCGGTTTTGCACACTTGCCAGAAATAGTAGAGGTGGTTGTAATTCATCTGCGACATAGCCGGCTACCGTGCAATTAATGCTGCGGCTGCGGGCGCAGTTTAATCCGCAGCAGAATATAGCCCGCAACTGCTGACAGCACTGAACCAGTCAGAATCCCCAGTTTCGCCAGCGTTACCATCTCCTCGTGCGCCGCATCAAACGCCAGCGAGGCGATAAAGATCGACATGGTAAAGCCAATACCGCACAGCACGCCGACGGCAGCAATATCCACCATCTTGGTATTTTCCGGCAGAGCGGCAATTTTCAGCTTCACCGATAGCCAGCAAATCAGCGTAATGCCCAGCGGTTTACCCACCAGCAGGCCAAGAATGATCCCCAGCGGAACCATAGAGAACAGCCCGTCAAACGAAACGCCATTCAGTGAAACACCGGCATTGGCAAAGGCAAACAGCGGCAGAATAAGCCAGCTCACCCACGGATGCAGACCATGTTCCAGCTCGATAGCTGGAGAGTGCCCATCCTGTTTTTTCAGTGGAATAAACAGCCCGACAATCACACCCGCCAGCGTGGCATGTACCCCAGACTTCAGCACCGCCACCCACAGCACTATGCCGACCAGCAGGTATACCGAGGTTCTGCGCACGCCGCACAGGTTGAGTACAGCCAGCACCACAATGGCAGCCGCAGCAACGCCCAGTGAGGTCAGCGACAGGTCATTGGTATAGAAAAAGGCGATAATCACAATCGCGCCAAGATCGTCGATAACGGCCAGCGCCATCAGGAACATTTTTAGCGCCGGAGGTACGCGGCTGCCGAGCAGCGCCAGGATACCCAGCGCAAACGCAATATCCGTAGCCGCAGGAATCGCCCAGCCGTGGATAGCCAGCGCATCGTTATGGTTCAGCGCTGCATAGATCAGCCCCGGAGCCAGCATTCCGCCCAGTGCCGCGATCAACGGGAACATCGCCCGCTCGCGCCCCCTCAGCGATCCCATCATCAGTTCACGCTTCACTTCCAGACCAATCATCAGGAAAAACAGCGCCATTAACGCATCATTAATCCATAGCAACAGGTCTTTATTGATATCAAGTGCGCCAATGCGGAACTGAACCGGCAGCGCCAGAATGGCATGATAGGCCTGCTCAGTGCTGGCATTATTGGCAAGAAACATTGCTACCGCAGCGGCGATAATCAGCACCACGCCGCCAGTGGCATCGTTCTTTAAGAGTTTTTTTAGAAAGAGGGTCATAACAGGCTCCGCTGTAAATCTCAGAGGGTTAAATCAGATGACCGCTAGCATACGTCTTTCGACCGCTCGAAAAAAACAGTTTATTCCCGCATCAGACATCGGAATTTACGAGCTATTAAGTTTTTTTAGCGGGAAGGGACAGGGGATAAGTGCAGATGAAAGCCGGACTGCGAACGAAAAAGCCGCGCGAAGATGGCAGAAAAAGCGGATTTACTAATAAGTACGGCCCCCTGATTATCAGGGAGCCGCTGCGATTAACGCGTCAGATCATCAAAGAATTTCTTCACGCCATCGAAAAAGCTTTTAGAGCGCGGGCTGTTTTTCTCACCGGATGGACCGCCGAAGCTCTCCTCCAGTTCGCGTAACAGTGCTTTCTGCTTCTCACTCAGGCTGACCGGAGTTTCCACCACTACGCGGCACAGCAGGTCACCCTGCGCACCACCACGTACCGATTTCACCCCTTTGCCACGCATACGGAACAGCTTACCGGTTTGCGTTTCCGCAGGAACTTTCAGCTTCACGCGGCCATCCAGCGTAGGCACTTCGATTTCTCCACCCAGCGCTGCCAGCACAAAGTTGATTGGCACTTCGCAGTACAGATTGTTCTCTTCACGCTCAAAGATATGGTGCTTACGCACCTGAACCTGAACGTACAGGTCGCCTGATGGCGCACCCTGCTCACCTGCTTCCCCTTCGCCGGTCAGACGAATGCGGTCACCGGTATCCACGCCAGCCGGAATTTTCACCGACAGGGTTTTCGAACGCTCAACCCGGCCATGACCATGACAGGCATTGCACGGATCTTTAATCACTGAGCCGCGACCATGACAGGTCGGACACGCCTGCTGTACGGTGAAGAAGCCCTGGCGCATATGCACCTGGCCAGCACCGTGGCAGGTGCCACAGGTTTGCGGCTGAGTACCCGCCCTGGCACCGCTACCGTGGCAGACATCACACTCTTCCAGTGTAGGAATGCGGATCTCTTTGGTCACGCCGCGTACCGCTTCTTCCAGCGACAGCTCAATGTTGTAGCGTAAATCAGCGCCGCGTGCGGCACGCTGCTGACGGCGGCCTCCGCCGAAGATATCGCCGAATACGTCGCCAAAGATATCACTGAAGTCAGCACCGCCACCGCCGCCGAAGCCGCCGTGACCGCCTCCCATACCGCCCTGTTCAAAGGCTGCATGGCCATACTGATCGTAAGCCGCACGTTTCTGGGCATCGGTCAGTATTTCGTAGGCCTCTTTGACCTCTTTAAACTTCTCTTCGGCACCTTCCCCCTGATTGCGGTCTGGGTGGAACTTCATTGCCAGGCGTTTATAGGCCTTTTTGATTTCACGCTCATCCGCCGATTTGGGGACGCCTAAAACCTCGTAGTAGTCTCTCTTCGCCATTGTTATCGATCCTGCCCTTAACATGCATGCACGGGCGTAGGATTTCTCCGACGCCCGTGCTGGTAATCAATGGCGCATGACACGCCACCTTGCCCGCTCAAGGGCGATTATTTTTTGTTGTCTTTCACTTCTTCAAATTCAGCGTCGACAACATCATCATCTTTCTTCGCACCGTCAGTCGCATCTGCTGCGCCGCCAGCCGCCTGCTGCTGTTGAGCGAACTCCATCAGCTTGCCGGACACTTCCATCAGAGCCTGGATCTTGGCTTCGATTTCCGCTTTGTCTTCGCCTTTCAGCGCAGTGTTCAGATCGGTCAGAGCTGCTTCGATAGGCGCTTTGTCATCCGCTGGCAGTTTATCGCCCGCTTCATCCAGCTGCTTACGAGTGCTGTGTGACAGCTGGTCGCCCTGGTTACGAGTCTGAACCAGTTCTTCGAACTTACGGTCAGCTTCAGCGTTAGCTTCTGCATCACGCACCATTGCTGCGATCTCTTCTTCGTTCAGGCCAGAAGAAGCTTTGATGGTGATCTTCTGCTCTTTACCGCTGTTTTTGTCTTTAGCAGACACGTGCAGGATACCATCGGCATCGATGTCAAAGGTGACTTCGATCTGCGGCATACCGCGCGGTGCATTCTGGATACCGTCCAGGTTGAACTGACCCAGAGATTTGTTATCTGCGGCACGTTTACGCTCACCCTGTACAACATGGATGGTTACCGCAGACTGGTTGTCTTCCGCCGTAGAGAACACCTGGCTGTGCTTGGTCGGGATAGTGGTGTTCTTGCTGATCAGCGCAGTCATCACGCCGCCCATGGTTTCGATACCCAGAGACAGCGGGGTAACGTCCAGCAGCAGAACGTCTTTCACTTCACCAGCCAGCACACCACCCTGAACCGCTGCACCTACGGCAACAGCTTCATCCGGGTTCACGTCTTTACGTGGCTCTTTACCGAAGAACTCAGCCACTTTCGCCTGCACCATTGGCATACGAGTCTGACCACCAACCAGAATCACGTCGTTGATGTCAGAAACTGACAGACCGGCGTCCTGTAAAGCAACTTTCAGCGGCTCGATTGAACGGGCAACCAGGTCTTCTACCAGTGATTCCAGTTTTGCACGAGTCACTTTGATGTTCAGGTGTTTAGGACCTGTTGCATCAGCAGTGATGTACGGCAAGTTCACGTCGGTCTGCTGTGCAGAAGAGAGCTCGATTTTCGCTTTCTCTGCCGCTTCTTTCAGACGCTGCATCGCCAGTGGATCGTTGTGCAGATCGATGCCCTGATCTTTCTTAAACTCAGCCACCAGGTAGTTAATCATACGGCTGTCGAAGTCTTCACCACCCAGGTGGGTATCACCGTTGGTAGCCAGAACTTCAAAGGTTTTTTCGCCATCAACTTCATCGATTTCGATGATAGAGATATCGAAAGTACCACCACCCAGGTCATATACCGCGATGGTGCGGTTACCCTGACCTTTATCCAGACCGTAGGCCAGTGCCGCTGCGGTTGGTTCGTTGATGATACGTTTTACTTCCAGACCGGCGATACGACCTGCATCTTTGGTCGCCTGACGCTGTGCGTCGTTAAAGTAAGCCGGTACGGTGATAACCGCTTCAGTTACTGGTTCACCCAGATAATCTTCAGCCGTTTTCTTCATTTTTTTCAGCACTTCAGCTGAAATCTGTGGCGGAGCCATACGCTGGCCTTTCACGTCAAGCCATGCGTCACCGTTGTCAGCGCCAACGATTTTAAACGGCATGATTTTCAGGTCACGCTGTACTTCTTCGTCCTGGAAGCGACGGCCAATCAGGCGCTTAATCGCAAACAGAGTATTCTGTGGGTTGGTCACGGCCTGACGTTTAGCAGGCTGCCCTACCAGAATTTCACCATCCTGGGTGTAAGCAATGATGGAAGGCGTTGTACGATCGCCCTCTGCATTCTCCAGTACACGCGCTTTGCCGCCATCCATAATGGCCACACAAGAGTTAGTTGTACCCAGGTCAATACCAATAATCTTACCCATTTAGACATCTCCCACTTAAATTCAATTCAAATCAGCTTATGAACCATTAATGCGGGCGATTTTTCCAGTTTCAACTGTGCGCCCTACGCTTTTTTTCCAGGTCCGTAGCCTCGGATGCCAACTAAGATGGGGCCGGGCGACGCGGCATCAAGGGGCAGATAGAAAAAAATTTTCACTTTGCCTGAAAAAGACAACGGGCCAGCCTGAGCTGACCCGTTTATCCTTTTGTGCGGGGTTACTGTGCGCGAATCTGATTGATCAGCACCTGCTGCCCGGCTTCGCGCCGCAGCCAGCAGCCCACCAGCACCCCCATCGCTGCCAGCGCCAATACATAATACGCCGGTGCCATTGGCGACAGCTTCAGCATCAGAGTAAGAGCTATCGGCGTCAGTCCGCCAAAGATGGCGTAGGCGATATTATAAGAGAAGGAAATGCCGGTAAAACGCACCTCTGCCGGGAAGGCGCTCACCATCACGAATGGCACCACGCCTACAACGCCAACGCACAGCCCGGCAATCGCATAGGCGATAAACAGATATTCAGGCGCATGGGCTGCCACATTGAAAAACGCCCAGCTTGAGGCGGCCATTAACAAGCTTCCTGCAATAAGGGTGGTGGCAGCACCAATGCGATCCACCAGTGCCCCGGCGATAATACAGCCGAATATCAGCATCACCGTTGCCAGGCTATTGGCCTGAAGCGTCAGTGCCGCAGGCAGACCGTGTAGCTTTTGCAACAGTGCCGGAGCCATCAGTAATACCACTACAATACAGGCCGATAGCAGCCAGGTTAGCAGCATCGACACCACCACGCCGTGAGTATGGCGCACCACTACGGTTTTCAATGGCAGCTCGGCAGAAAGCGCCTTGCGCTGTTTCATCTGAAGAAACACTGGCGTTTCATGCAGCCAGCGGCGCAGATACATCGCCAGCAGGCCAAAACCACCGCCCAGCAGGAAAGGAATGCGCCAGCCGGTCTCAGCCACCGCTTGTGCACTCATGGTGGTGGTGATTAATGTTGCGACCAGCGATCCGAGCAGAATACCGAAGGTGAGTCCGGCGGTTAGCGTTCCGCAGGCGAAGCCGATACGTTTTTCCGGTACATGTTCCGCTACAAATACCCAGGCACCCGGTACTTCACCGCCAATCGCCGCCCCCTGCAAAATACGCAGCAACAGCAGCAACAGCGGCGCCGCAATACCAATAGAGGCATAGGTGGGCAGCAGGCCCATCGCCAGCGTGGGTAACGCCATCATCAGGATACTGAGGCTGAACATTTTCTTGCGCCCCTGGCTGTCGCCAAAGTGCGCCATAATCAGTCCTCCCAGCGGGCGGGCCAGATAACCCGCAGCAAAAATTCCGAACGTCTGCAACTGGCGCAGCCATTCGGGAATGTCAGACGGGAAAAATAGCTCGCCAATCACACTGGCGAAGAAAACAAAGATAATAAAGTCGTAGAACTCCAGCGCGCCACCCAGCGCAGCCAGAGTTAATGTCTTGTAGTCCTGACGGTTCAGGCGGCGCGTATGATCAAGGGACATAGTTTTTCACAATAATCCAGAGTCAGAAGTAAACAGTATAGTTAGCATGTGTAAAGCTGGAGTTACTATACCGTCAATTTTCTGCCACAGCAGCGCCGGGTGGATCTTATGCGTGAAAAGAGTAATTTTTAGCTGTTTGTTTCGCGCCGTGCGCTTTTAGGACGAAATGCTGCTACTACCTGCGGGTCTGTCTCGATATAAGGTCCGTCCAGCAGCTGGATACAATACGGTACGCTGGCGAAAATACCCTGAACCTTTGCCTTACCCTCTTCGTCTTTCAAACCTTCCAGCGTTTCTTTAATCGACTTCGGCTGCCCCGGCAGATTAATCACCAGCGACTGCTTGCGGATCACCGCGGTCTGGCGCGACAAAATGGCAGTGGGCACAAAGTTAAGGCTGATCTGTCGCATCTGCTCGCCAAAACCTGGCATTTCCCGGTCAGCAATTGCCAGCGTCGCATCCGGGGTGACATCGCGCCTGGCGGGTCCGGTTCCACCGGTGGTAAGTACCAGATGACAAAACATCTCATCAACCAGTTCACAGATCGTCTGCTCGATCATTGGCTGCTCATCGGGTACCAGCCGTTTTTCCACTTCAAAAGGAGTTGTCAGGGCTGCGGACAACCATGCCTCAAGGGCGGGTAATCCCTGATCCTGATAGATGCCGTTCGCAGCGCGATCGGAGACTGAGATCAATCCTATGCGTAGAGTATTCATTATGTTCTTGCCCTTGTTACCTGACCGGATGGTTACAAGCCGGGTTGGTGAGATTCTTAGCACAAATAATACACTGAAGTCCGGAACAGTGGCAAAGAGAGAGGAAGCATGCAATGAGAAAAAAATGCAAACATGACAAAATTAATTTTAATATTCAAAAAATAATTATTTAACATTATTAATAATGAATTAGAAAATAAAGAAACAAAATAAATAGCTTCCTCTGCGCATTTTTTGATAGCGCTAAACCATGAAAAAAAAGCCAAAATCGCCAAAAACAACATTGATAGATAAGGAAAGCACTGCGGAATAAACCAAAAGCATATCAACTTAATTTTATTCAACATTCAGTAACCAATCCATGATGCAGACATCAATGGATAGATTTATGCACGCTGTTTTTTCAACCCTTATAAAAGAGTGAGTAACATGAAGAATATTATCATCGCCAGTAGCATCATCCCTTTAGCACTCGTGAGTTCATTAAGCTATGCCGCAACAAGTGTTTCCGGGGGAACAATAAACTTTTCGGGTGCTGTGACTGATGCCACCTGTACAATTAACGGTAATAACTCCGCCAGTCTGTCCGTGGTACTGAATCCCATCACCACACAGCAGGCTGGAACGGCTGAGGGTATTATTGATGCAGGGAAAAAAGCGTTTTCTCTGGACTTCTCTAACTGCGCATCAGCTCAGGCAGCTACAGCAGCAGCCGGAGGAGGTGCGGCACCAGCATCAACGCTTAAAATGAGATTCTCATCGCCCAATACTATTTCCAATGATGGAAAATACCTGATCAACCAGGTAAATAACGCTCAGGGTAACCCGCTGAATGTAGGTATCGCTATTGTTCTGCAAAGTACGGAAACGCAGCCTATTTCCCTGCAAAAGGATCTGGATACTAAATTAGCTGGTAATAAGACTACGCCTGAGACGCTGAATTTCTATGCGAAATACTACAAGGTAGGTACTGCGGCAGCTGAAGCCGGTACGGTTCGTACCATGGTGACATATAGCATTTCTTATCTCTAATTGTTAATAGCGCACCACGTTGAGAGATGGTTCCATGAGAAAGTATTTACTATTACTTTTGTTACTCCCTGGCTTGTGTTCCGCCAATGTTATTATCAGCGCAACCCGCGCTATTTATCTTTCTGACAAGAAAGAGATCGCGGTTCAATTGCTCAACGATGGTGCCGACCCTTCGCTGGTACAGGCATGGATTGATAATGGCAACCCTGATTCAACCCCTGAAACGGCAAAAGTACCTTTTTTGCTGATGCCGCCGGTGGTAAAAGTTCCCGCGCATGGCGGGCAACAGTTAAGAGTAAAATATCTCGGCAACATACCGATTCAGGATCGTGAGTCGGTATATTATCTTAACGTACTGGATATTCCGCCTGTACCTGAAAACTTGCAGGGGAAAAACGTTATGCAGTTAGCAATTCGTTCGCGTATAAAACTTTTCTTCCGTCCTGCCGGATTGAAAATAACACTGAACGATATGATCAGCCATTTAACACTAACAGCGATGAATAAGAGCATTCTTATCCATAACGCAAGCCCCTATTATCTGACACTGTCAGCCTTACGAGCGGGGAAAGAAAATCTTCTTAGCGAAGGTTTAATGGTGGCTCCATTTTCACAAACAACACTCGCTGTAAAAGGCTCGGTGACGCGCGGAATGCCCCTGTCTGTTGTTTATCTTAATGATTATGGCGCAAGTATAGAATCTAAGAAAAATGCACAGTAACTATGACTCACTTTATAAAAAACCGAGTAACACGTCGGTTTATGCTGGCGTGCTCCCTTTTACTCGAACATCATGTTGTTTATGCATTATCATTTAACACAGACTTTCTTGCCGGTGGTTCCGATCATTCTGATTTAACGCGATTTTATCAAAATAGCGATCTGCCTGAAGGCAATTACTCCGTCGACATTTACGTAAATAATGACTGGAAAGGAAATTATAATGTAAAGCTGGTAACCACTAATGATGATATTCGCCTTGATCCTGACGACTTCAATCGGCTGGGAATAAAATCCCACTTTGATAAAGATGAATTGAAAGGTAATAATTATATTAACCTCTTTAAACTTCCCGGTGGAGTAAAAAGCAGTTTTGATGCCGGACTAATGAAGGTTAATATCAGTGTGCCGCAGCAGGAACTGAATACTAAATGGCAGGGTTATGTTGATCCTAAATTTTGGGATGAAGGTATACCTGGCCTGACACTCTCCTATCAGGCTAACTATTACCATTCAACCACTCATCATCAACCTGATGAGGATACCGCTTATGTCTCCTTAAACAGCGGGCTTAATCTGCTTAACTGGCAATTCCGTGACAACAGTGCATATAACTATTCGCATCGGGGAAAATCAAGCTGGGTGAATAATACGCGCTATCTGCAACGGAATTTCAGCGGTATCAACTCTCAGCTGCGTATTGGTGACAGCTACACCACCTCCGATTTATTTGACTCATACCGCTTTCGTGGAGTCACCATCGGAACCGATATTCGAATGTTTCCTGACTCGATGCAGGGCTTTGCGCCAATCGTACACGGCGTAGCTCAGACCAACGCACTGGTTAAAATTATCCAGAATGGCGTCACCATCTATCAGCAAAATGTCTCGCCAGGGCCGTTCGCCATCAATGATATTTTGCCAACGGGATCAGGGGGCGATCTGCATGTGGAAGTCGATGAAGCAGATGGACGTATTCAGCGCTTTATCGTGCCGTACTCATCGGTTCCCGGCATGTTGAAGGAGGGTGTCAATGTCTACAACATCGCCATAGGTGAAGTGCGTATTCCGGATACCAGCGCACATCCGAACTTCGTTCAGGGGACATGGCGCCGGGGGATGTCTAATCTGTTTACCGTCTATGGCGGAGCTATCTGGAGCAGCCACTACGGCTCAGTGCTCGCAGGCACCGGCCTGAACCTGCCTTTCGGTGCCCTCTCTTTTGATATCACTGAGGCGCGACAGTCATCATTCCACCATCTGCATAGCAGCAGCGGACAGAGTTACCGGCTGGCCTACAGCAAATTTTTCTCTGATACCGGTACTAACCTGGCGCTGGCGGCCTGGCGCTATTCAACCAGCGGCTTTCTTACCCTGGAAGATTCGGTACAGATACAAAGTAGCGGTGGAGAACAAGTATATAACTCCACGATTAACCAAAAAAATAGTTTCAACGTCAATATCAATCAAAACCTGGGCGGTTCCGCCGGCTCTTTTTTTCTTTCCGGCACGGTCAGGGATTACTGGAACGGTCAGCGGAAAAGCAGAGAGTACCAGGTTGGCTATTCAAATACGCTTTACAACATTACCTATAACCTTTCTGCCAGCCGCACGCGCAACAATGATAATCATGAAGAGATGCGTTATTACCTGGGTCTATCCATACCGTTTACGATGTTTGATTCCCCCATGTATCTCTCTGCCAATTCAGCTTTTAGAGGCGCTCACTACACCAACAGCGACCTTGGTTTAAGCGGCAGCGCGGGCCAGGCGAACCAGTGGAACTACAATGTGAATCTGACCAATAATCAGGGTGGAAAAACCACAGCCAACACCAACGCCAGTTATCGTGGGTCTGCCAGCACGGTCAGTGCCTCATGGAGTCAGTCTTCTGATTTCAGCCAAACAGGCCTGGGGATGACAGGAAGCGTGGTCGCATACCAGGGCGGTGTCTTGTTTGCCAATCAGGTCGGGAATACGTTTGCCATTGTTGATGCCCCCGGCCTGGCGAATGCGCGGGTCAACAGCGACGGCACCATCCTGACAAATAGTAAAGGCCGGGCGCTGGTGCCTTATATGTCACCTTACCGTAAGAATGCCCTGACTATTGATACTACCGGTGCTGAAGGTGATGCTCAGTTGCTCAGTAACCGTAAAGATGTGGTTCCTTATTCAGGTTCTATTTCCTGGGTGAAATTCGACACTGACCAGAGAAAGAGCTTTATTTTTTATGCTCTCGACAATCATAACGGCCCCCTGCCTTTTGGTACGCTGGTTACCGATAGTCAAAGTAACCAAATCGGCTATGTCGGTCAGGGCAGCGTTATATTCCTGCAAAGTGAAAAATTACCTGACACCGTTGTCGTTCATTTCTCCGGCAACACTAATCATATCTGTACGATTAACAACCCGAAAACCAATCTGTCCAGTGATGTCAATCATTGCCAGTAATCAGAGAAAGAGATGAAGACGATACGTATTTTAACGGGCAGTATTATCACGTTTACCTTGCTGATGCTGCTACCATTACAGTGCCGGGCAGGTTGCACTCAGCCCTCCCCCACTGATGCCGTGCCACTCTATTACGATGCGACCAGTGCTCTTAACTCGGCAGGTAGCGCTTCTGTAACGCAGAGAACCAATTACCCCGGTAGCTTCAAATGCAACGCCCCCCCATGGGGTATTTTGGGTGGTAAAAACACTGTTGCAAATTTATCACCCTATACCTCTAATACCATCTATTTAAAGTTTCCAGGAGATGCTTACGTCAGCGTATCTGTTACCGGCCTCACACCACAGCAGGTAAATCCCAGCGTAGGCAGTAACAGTGCATCATCAATTAATGCGAGTTTCACAATCAATCTTAAACTGATGAATACGGTGCCGACGAAAAATGTCATGACTGTTAATGGCGACCTGGCGACAATTAAACCGATTGTCCTTGCACAGGACAATACCGGCCTGACACTCCTGCAATCCATTAGCCGACTTATCACTGATTTCACCTACTTTATATTCCACTGGAGCTGGCCACAGCACGATTACGATATTTATTATCAGTCGATACAAATACGCTTTGTTAAATCGGTTACCACCTGCCAATTTGATGATGCAAATAAAACAGTGGTGCTGAATAATATCGACAGATCTTCATTACTTTCAGGAAGTTCAAATGGGAAAAAAGACTTTACGCTCAACTTCACCTGCGCCCTGTTTCAAAACAAGATCGCCACCCGTAGTGTGCAGGCCTTTCTGAGCAGTCGCTACCTGCTGGCATCAGATAATACTACGCTGATCTCTTCGGCCCCTGACGCGGCAGGCGGCGTCGGGATTCGCCTCGCCAAAGCGAGTGATAATATTCCGTTGAAGATGAGCTCGTCATCCAGCGCGCAAGGAAACGCCACCGCACTGTTTTCCTACTCAGCTTACCAGGTTATGCCGCCGGTATTCTCAATACCAATGAGTGCGTGGTATTACGTTTATAACAAAGCTGCGCTCTCTGGTGGTCCGGTCAGGACAACAGCGGTGCTGAATTTTGTTTACGACTAAGAGTGGGGATCAAGAACGGTAGCCCGGGCGGACTACCGCATATGGACAATTACAGCAGATCGGCAATCATCTTATCGAGTTTGCCCTGGTCGATGGCAAAGTTGCGGATGCCTTCAGCCAGTTTCTGTACTGCCATTGGATCCTGGTTGTGCTGCCACAGGAACTCAGACTCGGTCATTTTGGCCGGGCGCGCTTTTACTTCGCCGCTGTAAGCCAGCTTACGCTCAACGGTACCTTCCGTCTCAGCCAGCTCTTTCAGCAGACCTGGGGAGATGGTCAGACGGTCACAGCCAGCCAGTTCAATGATTTCACCGACATTACGGAAGCTGGCGCCCATCACCACGGTCTCGTAGCCGTGCTGTTTGTAGTATTCGTAGATTTCAGTGACCGACACCACGCCTGGATCTTCATGTGGCGCGTACTCTTTTTTGTCGGTGTTTGCCTTGTACCAGTCGAGGATACGGCCAACAAACGGTGAAATCAGGAACACACCCGCTTCAGCACACGCGCGCGCCTGTGCGAAGGAGAACAGCAGCGTCAGGTTACAGTTGATGCCTTCTTTTTCCAGCTGTTCAGCGGCGCGGATACCCTGCCAGGTTGAAGCCAGTTTGATCAGGATGCGGTCATTGCTGATGCCAGCATCGTTATACAGTTTGATCAGACTACGGGCTTTGGCGATGCTGCCTTCGGTGTCGTAAGAGAGACGGGCATCAACTTCGGTAGAGATACGGCCAGGAACCAGTTTCAGAATTTCCAGACCAATGTTCACAGCCAGTTTATCGGCAGCGTAGCCCACCTGCTCTTCTTTGTTGCTGCTCTGCTCACGCGCCCACGCCACAGCTTCGTCGATCAGCTTGCGGTATTCAGGGATTTGAGCGGCACTTAGAATCAGAGAAGGGTTGGTGGTTGCATCTTGAGGTTTGTAGAGTTTCATCGCTGCGATGTCGCCGGTATCAGCAACAACTGTAGTGACTTGACGCAGGGAAGATAGTTTGTCCGTCATAGTTGTCATTCTCATCAAAGTTGATTTGTCAGGGTGTTGAAAATGTCTGCCCCGGATGATAGCACGCGCACTCCTCCATGCAAGGGGCGTAAATCATCAAGCCACAACAGGATAAATTCATCACAGCAAAGGCCTTTTTCTCTTATGGATTATATGGTCATCAACTGCCACCAATGACAGCGATTAGTCACCCGCCCTCGCTTTTTTGCTAAAGTAGGCGCTGATAATGTTTCCGAACAATAAACAAAAGGACGCCTGCATGTTACTGGTCATTTCCCCGGCTAAGACGCTGGACTTTGAAAGCCCGCTGGCGACTCAACGCTATACCCAGCCTGCGCTGCTGGAAGAGTCGCAAAAGCTGATCGCCGTGGCGCGTAAGCTCTCTCCGGCGGAGATTGGCTCACTGATGCATATCAGCGATAAGCTGGCTGAGTTGAACGCTCAACGGTTTAACGACTGGCAGCCAGATTTCACGCCGGATAACGCCCGTCAGGCAATCCTCGCCTTTAAAGGTGACGTCTATACCGGATTGCAGGCTGAAACCTTTAACGAGAAAGAGTTCGAGTTTGCCCAGCAGCATCTGCGTATGCTGTCCGGCCTGTATGGCCTGCTGCGCCCGCTGGATTTGATGCAGGCTTACCGCCTTGAGATGGGGATTAAGCTGGCCAACCCGGCCGGTAAAGACCTCTACAGTTTCTGGGGCGATAAGCTGACCCATGCGCTGAATGACGCGCTGGCGGCGCAGGGAGATGCGGTGCTGATTAACCTCGCCTCCGATGAGTATTTTAAAGCGGTGAAGCCTAAGCTGCTGCAAGGCGACATCATCAAGCCGGTGTTCCTTGATGAGAAGAACGGTAAATTCAAGGTGATCAGCTTCTACGCCAAGAAGGCCCGTGGCCTGATGAGCCGTTTTATTATTGAAAATCAGCTCACCAAACCTGAGCAGTTAAAGCAGTTCGATGTGGATGGTTACTTTTTTGATGCGGAATCAAGCGCAGGCAACGAGCTGGTATTTAAACGTCACGAGTAAAGATCAGAGATGTGTGCCCAAGGGCGAGGCAGGCCTCGCCCCTACGCTAACAGTGGCCACGTGATATTTTCCCGCAGGAGTCAGGCCAGCGAATTATCCCGCAGGGCGAGGCAGGCCTCGCCCCTACGCTAACAGTGGCGCGTGATATTTTCCCGCAGGGGTCAGGTCAGCGAATTATCCCGCAGGGCGAGGCATGCCTCGCCCCTACGTTAACAGTGGCCACGTGATATTTTCCCGCAGGAGCCTGGTCAGCGAATTATCCCGCAGGGCGAGGCAGGCCTCGCCCCTACGTTAACAGTGGCGCGTGATATTTTCCCGCAGGAGTCAGGTCAGCGAATTATCCCGCAGGGCGAGGCATGCCTCGCCCCTACGCTAACAGTGGCCACGTGATATTTTCCCGCAGAGGTCAGGTCAGCGAATTATCCCGCAGGGCGAGGCAGGCCTCGCCCCTACGCTAACAGTGGCGCGTGATATTTTTCCGCAGGAGTCAGGCCAGCGAATTATCCCGCAGGGCGAGGCAGGCCTCGCCCCTACGTTAACAGTGGCGCGTGATATTTTCCCGCAGGAGCCTGGTCAGCGAATTATCCCGCAGGGCGAGGCAGGCCTCGCCCCTACGCTAACAGTGGCGCGTGATATTTTCCCGCAGGAGTCAGGTCAGCGAATTATCCTGTAGGGGTCAGGCACGCCTGACCCAATACCAAACAGCGGCATTATTTCTTCAGCAGGAACTCACGCAGCTCGGCAAACTCACCTTTCATGCTGTGCGACAGCAGCGGCAGATCGGCGCGTTCGGCCAGAGCTTCCGGTAATGGCAGCTTCTGATCGAGGATAGCTTCCACGCTCTCTTTAAATTTCGCCGGATGCGCGGTGCCCAGGAACAGACCATACTCCCCATCTTGCAGCTGATCGCGCAGCAGACGGTAGGCGATCGCCGCGTGAGGCTCAGACAGGTAACCCAGACCGGCCAGCTCGCGCATGGCCGCTTTGGTAGTTTCGTCATCGACAGCACCGTAGCCCAGATCCTGCAGGCGCCAGATTTTGCGGCGGAAGATCTCTTCCACGCGCGGCCAGTTATTTGGCTGGCTAACATCCATCGCATTCGACAGCGTAGCAACGGTAGCGTTAGGTGCCCACTCGCCGTTCACCAGGAAGCGTGGCACGGTGTCGTTAGCGTTAGTGGCGGCAATAAAGCGTTTTACCGGCAGGCCAAGGCATTTCGCCAGCAGGCCAGCGGTCAGATCGCCGAAGTTGCCGCTCGGCACAGAGATAACCAGCTGATTACGTTTTTCCTGCGGCAGCTGCGCCACGGCTTCAAAGTAGTAGCAGATCTGCGCCAGCAGACGGCTGATATTGATGGAGTTGGCAGAGTTCAGGCCGATAGCCTTCTTCAGCTCTTCATCGTCAAACGCCTGTTTCACCAGCGACTGGCAGGCATCAAAATCACCGTCGACCGCAATAGTCTCGATGTTTCCACCCAGCGTACAGAACAGCTTCTCCTGCAACGGACTGATTTTGCCCTGTGGATAGAGGATCACCACGCGCACGTTTTCCATGCCATAGAAGGCATGAGCAACCGCGGCCCCGGTATCGCCGGAGGTTGCGGTCAGGATGGTGATTTTCTCATCCGCACCGCTGACATAAGAGAGCATCTGCGCCATAAAACGGCCGCCGAAATCTTTAAATGCCAGCGTCGGGCCGTGGAACAACTCCAGCGCGGCGATATCGTCAGTGACTTTCACTACCGGTGCGGGGAAGGTAAACGCCGTTTTCAGACGCTCATTCAGCTGATGCGCGTCAATCTCATCACCAATAAAGGCCGACAGGATCTTGCTGCTGCGGGTCACAAAATCCATTTCCAGCATCGCGTCGATGTCGGTCAGTTCAAACTCAGGCAGTTCCAGCGGAAAGAACAGGCCCTGCTGTTTGCCCAGGCCCTGCTTCACCGCCTGGGCGAAGCTCACCTGCTCGTTGTGATCCTTAAGATTATACAGTTTCATGCGTTATCCCAGTTTGCGTGCGCCTGCCGTGTCTAAACGGCAAATATGGACGAAGCCTTCATCATTTTGCAGATAGTGCTGGCGGAGCCAGTCTGCCATACGTTGTGCGGTATCTGGCTGATTGCACACGGCAAACAGCGTTGGGCCGGAGCCAGAAATACCGCAGGCCAGCGCACCAATATCGGCAGCGGCCTGACGGGCTTCACTGAAGCCCGGTAACAATTTGGTGCGATACGGTTCCGCAATCACATCCTGCATCAGCTTTGCCGCCAGTAACGGCTGCTGGGTATGGCAGGCGTGAATAAAGCCGCCGAGATAGCGACCATGCCGGATAATATCCTCTTTACGATACTGCGCAGGCAGGATCGCACGAGCTTCGGCGGTCGACACTTTAATACCCGGGTACGCCATTACCCACAGCCAGTCATTAAAGCCTGGCACTTCCTGGCTGATAATGCCGTTCTCTTCCAGCATCAACTGCATGCCACCAAGGAAGCAAGGGGCCACATTGTCATAGTGCACGCTGCCGGAGATGCGCCCTTCCAGCTCGCCCATCAGCGCCAGCAGTTCGGTGTCATTCAGCGGCTTACCGCAAAACTCGTTCATCGCCATCAGGCCGGCAACAACCGAGCAGGCGCTGGAGCCGAGGCCGGAACCGATCGGCATATTTTTTTCCAGCGTCATCTTTACCGGTACGCGCTTGCCAATCGCTTCACAGAAACGATCCCAGCACTGATACACGATATTTTCCTGCGGATTGGTCGGCAGTTTGCTGACGAAACTGCCTTCGTTATGCAGACTGAACTCGTCCGCCGCTTCCACGGTAACGCAGTCGCCAAGCAGGGTGCCATCAACCGGCGACACCGCAGCCCCAAGAACGTCAAAGCCAACGCTGACGTTGCCAATTGAGGCAGGGGCATGAATTCTAACCATGATTAAACTCCCAACTTCCACGACAGAGTACGTAACAGATCGGCGAACACGCCCGCTGCGGTCACATCATTACCGGCACCGTAACCGCGCAGCACCAGCGGGATCGGCTGATAATAGCGGCTGTAGAAAGCCAGCGCATTCTCACCATTTTTCACTTTATACAGCGGATCGTTACCGTCAACGGCATCGATTTTCACTTTACACGCCCCACCCTCTTCGATGGCGCCAACGAAACGTAATACTTTACCTTCCTCACGGGCGCTGGCAACTCTTGCGGCAAAACTGTCATCCAGTTCCGGCAGGCGCGCCATAAAGGTTTCCACATCAGCAATAGCCGTCAGCTCTGGCGGTAATACCGCTTCGATTTCGATATCACTCAGCTCCAGCTGATAGCCCGCTTCACGGGCCAGGATCAGCAGCTTACGAGCCACATCCAGCCCGGAGAGATCTTCCCGCGGATCCGGCTCGGTAAAGCCCATCTCACGCGCCATATTAGTGGCCTGTGATAGTGATACGCCCTCGTCCAGCTTGCCGAAAATAAACGACAGTGAGCCGGAAAGAATACCAGAGAAGCTAATCAGCTCATCGCCAGCGTTCAGCAGGTTTTGCAGGTTTTCAATGACCGGCAGACCAGCACCAACGTTGGTGTCGTAGAGGAACTTACGGCGCGATTTTGCCGCTGCCGCACGCATCTGCTGATAGTAATTATAAGACGAGGTGTTAGCCTTTTTATTCGGCGTCACCACGTGGAAACCGTCAGTGAGGAAGTCGGCATACTGGTCGGCTACCTGCTGGCTGGAAGTACAGTCAACGATTACCGGGTTCAGCAAATGATACTCTTTCACCAGGCGATTCAGACGACCAAGGTCAAACGGCTCTTTTGCAGCTTTGAGCTGATCCTGCCAGTTATCCAGCGGGATACCGTGGACGTTGGTCAGCAATGCACTTGAGTTGGCAATACCGCAAACACGCAGGTCGATATGCTTGTTTTTCAGCCAGGTCTGCTGGCGATGCAGCTGCTCAATCAGCGCCGCACCCACGCCGCCCACGCCGATAACAAACACTTCAATTACCTGATCGGTAGCAAACAGCATCTGATGCACTACACGTACGCCGGTAGTAGCTTCGTCATTATTTACCACCACGGAGATTGAACGCTCAGACGAGCCCTGCGCAATAGCAACAATATTGATATTGGCACGAGCGAGAGCAGAGAAGAACTTCGCCGAGATACCGCGCAGGGTGCGCATCCCGTCACCGACCACCGAGATCACCGCCAGATTTTCCATCACGTCCAGAGGTTCCAGCAGGCCATCTTTCAGCTCCAGCAGGAACTCATCTTCCAGCACGCGGCGCGCACGCGCCAGATCGCTCTGTGATACACAAAAGCTGATGCTGTATTCCGACGAAGACTGGGTGATCAGCACGACAGAGATGCCGCTACGCGACATCGCAGCAAATACACGCGCCGCCATGCCGACCATGCCTTTCATCCCCGGACCGGAGACGTTGAACATCGCCATATTGTTCAGGTTGGTGATGCCTTTCACCGGATTATCATCGTCGCTGCCATCGCCACCGATAAGGGTGCCGGGAGCTTGCGGGTTGGCGGTGTTTTTAATCAGGCAGGGAATTTGGAACTGGGCAATCGGGGAAATGGTGCGGGGGTGAAGGACTTTTGCGCCAAAATAGGAGAGCTCCATCGCCTCCTGATAGGACATCGACTTCAGCAGTCGCGCGTCCGGCACCTGGCGCGGGTCACAGGTATAAACCCCGTCGACGTCAGTCCAGATTTCGCAACAGTCGGCGCGCAGACAGGCTGCCAGCACCGCTGCTGAATAGTCAGAACCGTTACGCCCCAGCACCACCAGTTCGCCACGCTCATTACCGGCGGTGAAGCCTGCCATCAGCACCATGTTGTCCGCCGGGATCTGACTGGCGGCAATGCGTCGAGTGGACTCGGCGATATCTACGGTAGACTCAAGATAGTGCCCCACCGCCAGCAGCTGCTCTACCGGATTAATGACGCTGACGCCATAGCCACGCGCCTGTAACAGTGCTTCCATAATGGCGATTGAAAGTTTTTCACCCCGGCAAATAATCGCAGCATTGACGCTATCCGGGCACTGGCCAAGCATCGCAATACCTTGCAGAACCTGCTTAAGCTGAACAAACTCCTGATCAACCAGCGCTTTCAGCTTGTCATAAGCAAAGCCGGGCTGCGCGTCGGCGAGACCCTGTAACAGCTCGGCGAAAATACGCTCGGCATCGCTGATATTAGGTAATGCATCCTGACCGCTGATGGTTTTCTCAATCATTGCCACCAGGTGATTGGTAATCTTCGCTGGCGCGGACAATACGGTAGCAACCTGTCCCTGCTTTGCATTACTTTCCAGAATGTCAGCCACACGCAGAAAACGTTCTGCATTGGCTACCGAGGTTCCACCGAATTTCAGCACACGCATGTTCAAGCTCTCCTGAATTTTTGCCGAAAAAAAAGCCCGCACTGGTTAGGTGCGGGCTTTTTCTTTATTTTTCCTGTATGCGTCAGCCCGCACCGTTACCTGTAGTAATGGTGGTGGTAATAATGATTGTGGTAATCAGGCTGTGTTTACGCATTGAGATTTATCTTTTTGTCTGTCTGTTAAATCTGTCGGCTTTCAGAAGTAAAGCAAACTGCCGGCTAAGTCAATTTTTTTATCAAAACACCGGTTTTTGCCAACCATGCCGTCAGACCTTTTTCTGCATCATCACCAATTTCTTCTGTTACTCAGAGAAAAAACGGCAGCAAATCACACTGATTTTGTTCTAATAACCAGCGTTTTTATCTATAACTTTTTTTCTATGTCATGCAGCAGCCGATGCAGCATAGCGGTATCCCGCTGCTGTAACAGGCCGATGCGCTGCTGTAGCCAGTCTGCCAGTTTTTCATCCCCGGCGACCTCCAGCCGCTGTAACAGATATTGTGCACGCTGGCGCAGTGCTGCCAGCTGTGGCACATCGGCAGCTGGCTCTGTCTGCGCGCAGACCTGACGCAGTGCTGAAAGCTGGTAGCAATAGACCATTACCGCCTGCCCGAGATTCAACGAGGGATAATCCCCGGCCATCGGGATGCCGGTAAGCAGGTCAACCAGCGCCAGTTCATCATTGGTCAGGCCGCTATCCTCACGGCCAAAGACCAGCGCGGCACTGCCAATCCACTGCTGCTTCTCTTCCAGCACCTGCTGTACCTGCTGCGGGGTGGCATAGTAGCGAAACTTTGCACGCGAGCGGGCGGTGGTGGCGATACTAAACTCGATATCTTCCAGCGCTGAAGCCAGCGATGGCCAGTTGCTGGCGTTCTCCAGAATCTCCCCGGCCCCATGCGCCACTCTCAGCGCTGCCGGATCGAGATGCACCTTGCTATCGACAATGCGTAACTCGCTAAATCCCATGGTTTTCATGGCCCGGGCCGCTGCGCCGACATTTTCAGCACGTGCGGGAGAAACAAGGATAAGAGGAAAACGCATAGCCACCTTCATTAGAGAGAGAAAATCACGAGATTGATGCTGCCTGAGCCTGGGTGAAAAAACAGCAGGAGCATAAGTTCAGACGCTGCCAGGAGGGTAAACCAACGCTTCGGAACAGCGTAATTGAATGATATCGCTGTTTTTTTATTAACAGATCATATAAACAGGCACTATCCAAAGACAAGCTCTTTATTATCAACAAATTAACAATTTTTGAATAGTATTTCCTCTGGCTGTTAACGTCCTTCATTTAATCGCTTACTTTAACCGCAATTGTGACCTAACCTGCCAATTTGGGAACAGTTTTTCACAAAAGTGTTAACGTGCTACAATTGGTTTGATATAAGTCAACTAAGCGTTGTTTTATTGCGTGATGGTTGTTGCCTGTGCTGTTATGTTGCTGTTAATACAGTTAGGATATACGCCGTTTTGGCACTGCCGGGGCATGCAGGATAGATCCTAATGGCTACGCATTTACCCGGAATAACGGGGCTTTCAGCGGAGCTGAAAAACGATATACCTTGGGTAATCCGAGTTGCAGCCTATGCCGGGGCAGTATGAAGTATAAAGGGGTTATCCAAAACAATCCGAGTTGCATCAAGGCGACAAACGATCGTGTATCAAGAATATCATTCTGTACTGCTGTTGTTTTGCTTCTGGCTCTGACACCGGGTTTAGCCAGCGCCAACAGCCGTATGTCCTGTTTTCGATTTTGTTGGCAATTTTAGGTAGCGAACACATGCAGACCCCGCACATACTTATCGTTGAAGACGAATTAGTTACTCGTAATACGCTCAAAAGTATTTTTGAAGCCGAAGGCTACATGGTTTATGAAGCTACTGACGGCGCTGAAATGCATCAGATTCTGACGGAAAATGACGTCAATCTGGTGATTATGGACATCAACCTGCCGGGCAAAAATGGCCTGTTGCTGGCACGTGAGCTGCGCGAGCAGGCTAACGTCGCACTGATGTTCCTGACCGGACGCGATAACGAGGTCGATAAGATCCTCGGTCTGGAAATTGGCGCAGACGACTACATAACCAAACCGTTTAACCCACGTGAACTGACGATTCGTGCACGTAACCTGCTCTCCCGCACCATGAATCTGGCTGCGGTAAGCGAAGAGCGGAAACTGGTTGAATCTTATCGTTTTAATGGCTGGGAGCTGGATATCAACAGCCGCTCACTGGTCAGCCCACAGGGCGAACAGTATAAGCTGCCGCGTAGCGAGTTCCGTGCCATGCTGCACTTCTGTGAAAACCCAGGCAAGATTCAGACCCGCGCTGACCTGCTGAAGAAAATGACCGGCCGCGAGCTGAAGCCACACGACCGCACCGTCGATGTGACTATTCGCCGCATCCGTAAGCATTTCGAGTCCACGCCTGATACTCCGGAAATTATCGCCACGATCCACGGCGAAGGTTACCGTTTCTGTGGCGACTTGCAGGAATAATCTGCTCTAAGGGCGAGGCAAGCCTCGCCCTACGGATTATTTACCCCACGGCATAATCGGTACCGCACTCAGCGCATTTTTTGGCGACCCGTCCACGACCTTGTCAGAATAGCTAAGATAAATTAAAGCATTACGATTCTTATCGTAAAATCGCACAACCTGAAGCTTTTTAAACACCAGCGACGTTCTTTTACGGAATACCACGTCCCCTTCCGTTTTTCCCTGCGCGATTTTTTCGCTAAGTTCAACCGGCCCCACCTGCTGACATGAGATGGCCGCATCCGAAGTATCCTCAGCCAGACCCAGTCCCCCTTTGATCCCACCGGTCTTTGCTCTGCTCAGATAGCAGGTCACATTTTTCACATCCGGATCGTCAAACGCTTCCACCACGATCTTATGGTCGGGGCCAAACACCTTAAATACCGTATCTACGGAACCGATCTGCTCCGCATGCAGGGCGACGGAAAAAAAGATGACTGAAGTGACTACTAACACTTTTTTAATTGTCATGACGTTACCATTTCAAAGAAAATAGATGACATTGTAATGGACATGAGCAACAGTCATGCCTTTACGATTTATCACGCGATGAATCTAAAACTAGCGCGGATATCAGTACGTTTTTCAGTTAGAACCTAATCATTAGCAATCAATGTTACTATTCGTCAACTTTGCTTACCTTGCACCAATTCTGAGTAACATGAGGACGATTTATGGACCAAGCCGGTATCATTCGAGATTTGCTTGTCTGGCTGGAGAGCCACCTGGACCAACCATTATCCCTGGATAATGTCGCGGCGAAGGCAGGTTATTCAAAATGGCACTTGCAAAGAATGTTCAAGGACGTCACTGGCCATGCGATTGGCGCATATATTCGTGCCCGTCGTCTGTCAAAAGCCGCTGTAGCTTTACGTCTTACGAGTCGTCCGATTCTGGATATAGCTTTACAGTATCGTTTCGACTCTCAGCAAACATTCACCAGAGCGTTTAAAAAGCAATTTGCCCAAACTCCTGCCTGGTATCGCCGATCATCCGACTGGAACGCTTACGGGCTGCGCCCTCCGATCCGCCTTGATGATGTCAGATTACCCGAACCCACCTGGGTAAGTCTGCCTGAAATCATGCTGATTGGGCAAACGCAGTCTTATACCTGCACACTGGAACAGATCTCCCGCTTCCGTGATGAAATGCGCCTGCACTTCTGGCGTCAGTTCCTGACGGAAACGGATACCGTTCCGCCAGTGCTGTATGGTCTGCATCAGTCTCGTCCCAGCACGGAGAAAGATGATGAACAGGAAATTCTCTACACGACTGCTGTACCCGCTGAAGAGATCCCCAGTCAGTTACATTCGACGCAGACGGTATTGCTGGAGGGAGGGGACTATGTGCAGTTCACCTATGAAGGGCCGCGTAACGGGCTTCAGAGTTTTGTGTTACAGATTTACGGCACCTGTATGCCAACCCTGAATCTGACACGTCGCCACGGTCAGGATATTGAGCGATTCTATACCCACGGCGGTAAGAAACGCGCTGAGCCACCGGTCGACATTCACTGTGAATATCTGATCCCGATCCGACGTCAGTCGTAGTCAGCAGATAATGCAGAAAGGGCCGATAATATCGGCCCTTTTTTAATGGCTAGCGCTGCAATTCGTCGAGGGACGAATCCTCAAGATGGGCAACATCCCCAGCGGTTTCCACCACCCAGCCAGAAGCCAGCCACGGGCTTTGCTGATGATCAACCCGGGAAATTGAGCAGTTACGCAGGCGCAGACGGCGCTCCGCATTCGCCGGTAAACCCAGGATAGTGCTGAGTAGCACCCCCAGCGCCATACCGTGGCTGACAATCAGCGGGCGGCTTCCTTCCGGCAGTGCCAGACAGGCATCCAGCGCCTGATGCATACGCTGCGCCATTTCACTCATCGACTCGCCCTGCGGAATGCGGCCATTCTCCGTGCCATCCACCAGCGCCCTGCGCCAGCCCTCCTCTTCTGCGCTGAGTGAATCCAGCAGGCGCTCTTCCAGCACCCCCATATTCAGCTCACGCAGACGTGGGTCAAACACCACTGAGCAGCCACATGCGTCGGCTATAATCTCGGCGGTACGACGGGTACGCCCCAGATCGCTGGCAATCACATGGGTTATGCCCTGATGTTTTACCCGCTCTCCTACCTGATGAGCCTGCTGCTCTCCTTTCTCAGTCAGCGCGCTGTCTGACTGCCCCTGAATGCGACGTGCCGCATTCCATAGCGTTTCTCCGTGGCGAACAAGATAGACCTGTAACATGCGATTTTCCGTTATACTGCGACAAATTTGCGTAGAGGGTTCAAACAATTATGTACCATGTTGTCGCTGCTACCATCAATCCAGCCAAAATTAAGGCAATTTCTCAAGCGTTCAGCGATATCTTCGGAGAAGGATCCTGCCATATTGAGGGTGTCGAGGTCGACAGCGGCGTTGCTGCACAGCCGATCACAAACACAGAAACGCGAACTGGCGCACGTCAGCGCGTGATGAATGCCCGCCAGGTAAGACCTGAAGCTGACTTCTGGGTCGCCATTGAGGCAGGCATTGAAGAGAACACGGCTTTTGCGTGGATGGTGGTGGAAAACCATAAATTACGCGGCGAGTCGCGTTCTGCCAGCTTCACTCTGCCAGCCATCGTAATGAAAGGCATTCATGAGGGGCGTGAACTGGGTGAGGAGATGGCGCGCCTGACGGGCGTTAACGATATCAAACACAAAGGCGGTGCCATCGGCGCATTTACTGCCGGTCATCTGACACGCACCAGCGTTTATCACCAGGCGCTGATCCTTGCGCTGTGCCCGTTTCATAACGAAATCTATCAGCGCAAAGTTGACGACGACGCTTCAGACCTTATCTGATCCGTTGAGAAGCTGTGTCTCCAGCCACGCCTTAAGGGCCGGAGGCGCACTTTTCAGACTGTTAGAGCCGCGCGTAATCGTCGCAATGCCTGCCCCCAGCTCATTTTTCAGCTCACGCTGGCTCATCTGGCCCCGCATCAGCTCCTCAACGATACGCAGCCGTGTACCCAGCGCCTCGCGCTCGTCCGGGGTTAGCATCAGTTGTAATAGCGGAAGGTGCAGCTCGCTTTGATAGGCGCGTTGCAACAGCGTGACAAAACGCAGCCAGTCTTCGCTGGCCGGATCGGC
Source organism: Erwinia sorbitola (assembly GCF_009738185.1). NCBI lineage: Bacteria > Pseudomonadati > Pseudomonadota > Gammaproteobacteria > Enterobacterales > Erwiniaceae > Erwinia > Erwinia sorbitola. The sequence goes on from NZ_CP046509.1 coordinate 3,947,917, forward strand.
CGTGACAGGAACAGGAATTTGGTTGGTCATGATATGCCGCCATACTATTTAACTAGTACAATAGCATATCATCATAGCCGTCATACTTGAAGCCGCCGCTGTGCTGGCTGTCGCTTCAGGTATTCAGGCTATAAAAATCAATCAGTAGCGCTGCTGCCACTCACTGTCGGCAAACAGCTGATCGGATTTCCCCAGGAAGTGGCGATAGTAGGCGTCATAGGCCAGCACGTTCTTCACATAGCCACGGGTTTCCGAGAAGGGAATAGTCTCGATAAATGCCACAGCATCAAGTTTCCCTGCGCTGTTACCCTGCCAGGTACGCACCCGCGATGGCCCGGCGTTATATGCCGCTGAGGCAAAGATACGGTTGTCGCCAAACTGCTGATACACCGATTCCAGGTACTGCGTACCAATCTGAATATTGGTTTCCGCATCCAGCAGCTGGCTGCTGTTGCTGTAGCCAGGAATGCCAAACTTCGTCACCGTATGCTGCGCCGTCGCTGGCATCACCTGCATCAGGCCAGAAGCGCCTACCGGTGAGCGTGCTTTAGGATTCCACGCACTCTCCTGACGGGCAATCGCCATTGCATAGCTGATCGGGATATCCTTACCGCTGATATTACGCTCAAACTGCGGCTGCCACGCCAGCGGGAAACGCTCCTGCAAACTGTTCCACAGTTTTCCGGTAATCGTTGCCTGAACGCTGAGATCCCACCAGTTTTGCTGCCGTGCATAGCTCGCCAGCATCTGCTGCTGCGACGTCGTCCGGCTGGACACCAGATAGCTCCACTCGCTGCGCGCCAGGTTATCCATCCCCCAGTACATCAGCTCACGAACGCGGGCAATCTCCGGGCCGTTAGTCAGGCTGCCGTCCACCGCGGGTGCTTTATCAACCTGCAACGGGTAATCCACCCCGAGCTTCTGCGCCGCCACCATTGGATAGAAACCGCGCTCCTGCATCAGCTTACGCAGAATGCTCTCGCCCTCCTCTTTACGCCCCTGCTCAATCAACAGGTCAGCCTGCCAGTATTGCCACTCATCCTTCGTCTTGGCTTCCACCGGCAGGCGGGCAATCCAGGTATTCATACCACGGCGGTCGTTATTGCCTAGCGACATACGCACCCGCCGCTCAATCAGTGAGGTGGAATCGCTGCGCATCACCACATCATCGCGCCAGCGCGCCTGCTCACTGGTAATATCGTTGCCCATCAGACGCCAGGCTACCGCCTCTTTCAGCTCCTGGGCCTGCTCTTCGTCCAGCTTCTGTAGCTGCACCAGCGATGGGATCATCTGGCGTGCCGCTTCGGCATCGGTACGGGCAAAGCTGGTAAATGCGATTGCCGTAGCCTGACGGGTAAAGTCAGTTGCCCCAACGTTACGTGCAAAGTTCTCCACCGTGCCGGGATTGTTCTGCAAATCCATCACCGCATTGGCAATGGTCTGGTAATCCTGCGGCAGCTGCTTCGCGAGGAAATTAACCAGATTACTGTTGCCCGCTTTCATCGCCAGGCGAATGCGCTCCAGCGTGGTTATCGGGTTCTGCTGCCCCGCCATTTGCCAGGCGCTAAAAAGTTTATCGCAGGTGGCAGGCAGTGAGCTGCCGGTCAGCCAGATAGATTTGGCCCCTTCCCACGCTACCTGCTGTTGCCCGGTAGCCCATTTGGCGTAATACCAGTTACAGCGCGCCGCCACCGGTTTAGGGGCTTCGGGGCTGAATACCAGCAGACCGCGCCAGTCTTCCCGGCGTGCCAGCTCGTTCACAAAGCGTGAAGAGAGCGACCGCACCGGCGGCAGGGTTGGGTAACGTTTGATAAAATCGTTCACCGCCAGCCCGGTTTCCTGATCGAGGTTTTGCGCCAGCTGGCGATATTCGAGGTAGGGATAGAGCGGATAGTCGCGCAGCGTGGGCATCAGCTGATCCACGGTATCCATCTGTTTATTATCCCACGCCTGCTTTATTTGCAGGTAACGGGTACGCTGTTCATCCAGTGAGTCTGCACGGGCACTGCCGGTTACTGCGGTTAAACAGACTGCTACTACCCACCACTGCCACTTGTCCACCATGACTCTCCCCACCTTGTTTGCCTTGTTTTATCCTGAACTGCCAAGTATATCCAAAATCCCCCGGGCGGCCGGAAAGCCATTAGCAGATCGGATGCCAGAAGAATTAAAAAATATAACCCCCTCACATGCTAACCGGGAGCAGCCCGTCGTGCCATGCGCTCAACAAATATTTACGGTAGGACGTTAACGCCCTGCCCCATGATTAAACAAACTCTGCGCACTAATCGTGCAGACGATCTGCGACTGGAAAAATTAATCATTTACTATCAATAGATTAAAATATGGCACGGCCTTTGCTCTGTTGAATTCCATCTTGTATACCAGATGGAATTCAACTTATGGCTTTTACCACAGGATTTACGTTACAGGACTGGCAGCGCCACTATCGACAGCATCCGCAGGAGGTACTCTCCACGCTGGAGGCGCTGCTGGCCGATCTCTCCACTGACGATAACGCCTGGCTTTACCTCGCCACGCCTGCACAGCTGCGTGCTCAGGTGGAACCGCTGCTGGCTGCCTGGCAGCAGGATCCGGCATCGCTGCCGCTGTTTGGCGTTCCCTTCGCGGTAAAAGACAATATTGATATCGCAGGCTGGCCGACCAGCGCCGCCTGTCCGGCCTTTACCTATGTGGCGGAAAGCGATGCCGTAGCGGTGGCCAATCTGAAAGGGGCCGGAGCAATCGTGCTGGGTAAAACCAATCTTGACCAGTACGCTACCGGGCTGGTCGGCACCCGCTCGCCGTTCGGAGCGGTATGTAACACCTTCAATCCTGAGTATGTCAGCGGCGGCTCCAGCTCCGGCTCGGCATCCGTTACCGCTCGCGGCCTGGTCTGTTTTGCGCTCGGTACCGATACCGCGGGATCTGGCCGCGTACCCGCCGGATTTAATAATATCATTGGCCTGAAGCCGACCAAAGGCTGGCTTTCTGCCACCGGCGTGGTGCCCGCCTGCCGTCTGAACGACACTATCTCGATTTTTGCCCTGACGGTAGAGGACGCCTTTCTCACTGCCAGCTGCGCCGCAGGCTATGACGGCCTGGATGCCTACTCCCGCGTGAATCCGGGCCGCGCTCCCGCCGCGCTACCGGCTACGCCGCGCTTCGCCATACCGTCCAGCCCGGAGTTCTTCGGCGATACCAGAGCGCAGGCCGCCTGGGAAGCCGCCTGCGCGGATCTTATCGCTGGCGGAGCCACTTTACAGCCCATCGACTTTACCCCCTTCTCACAGCTGGCCGAACAGCTTTACTACGGCCCGTGGGTGGCGGAGCGCACCGTCGCCGTCGGCGAGATGCTGACACGCCCGGACGAGATGGATCCGGTGGTATACGGCATTGTTGCCAGCGGCAATAACTATAGCGCGGTGGATGCCTACAAAGCGGAGTACCTGCGTGCCGAACTGACACGTCAAATCCAGCAAACCCTCAGCCAGTTTGATGCGCTGGTGGTACCAACCTCGCCCACCATTCATACCCTGGAAGAGATGAAACAGGAGCCGGTGCAGTACAACTCGCAGTTCGGTACCTATACCAATTTCACCAATCTCGCCGATTTATCAGCGCTGGCGCTTCCGGCCACGTTCCGCACGGACGGCCTGCCTGCCGGGATCACCCTGATAGCTCCGGCCTGGTATGACCGTGCGCTGGCAACCTTTGGCATCCGCTGGCAGCAGCAGCAGGCCCTGAGCCTGGGTGCTACCGGTAACGCCCTGCCTGCCGCCGGATCCCTGCCTGCCTCACCGCTGCACGTGCGTGTGGCGGTAGTCGGTGCGCATCTGACAGGCATGCCGCTCAACCACCAGCTCACCCGCCGTCATGCGGTGCTGGTGGAAGAGACGCAGACTGCCGCCTGCTACCGACTCTATGCGCTGGCAAACACTATTCCGGCCAAGCCCGGACTGGCGAAAGATAACTCAGGCGCGGCGATCATCGTCGAGCTGTGGGATATCCCGCTGGCACGCTTTGGCGAGTTTGTCGCGGAGATCCCCGCCCCGCTGGGCATTGGCACGCTGGAACTGGCCGATGGCCGCAGCGTAAAAGGCTTTATCTGTGAACCTGCCGCGCTGGCAGACGCTACCGACATTACCGAATTTGGCGGCTGGCGTCGCTGGCTGACCCGCGAGGAGCATCCACATGTTTAATACCGTACTGATTGCTAACCGTGGCGAAATCGCCTGCCGCGCCATTCGCACCCTGAAACGGCTGGGGATCACCAGCGTGGCGGTCTATTCGCTGGCGGACAAAAACGCACAGCATGTCAAAGATGCTGATATCGCCATCCCCCTCGGCGGCGAAAAAGCCAGCGACAGCTACCTGGTGATAGACAAGATACTCGATGCTGCCCGCGAGAGCGGCGCACAGGCTATCTGGCCGGGCTATGGATTCCTGTCAGAGAGCCTGCCGTTTGCCGCCGCCTGCGAGGCCGCCGGCATTATCTTTATCGGCCCGACGGCCCATCAGATCGGCGAATTTGGCCTGAAGCACCGCGCCCGTGAACTGGCAGCAGCAGCGGGTGTTCCGATGACTCCAGGTACTCCGCTACTGGTTTCGCTGGATGAAGCCCTCACCGCCGCCCGGCATATTGGCTACCCGGTGATGCTGAAAAGCACCGCCGGCGGCGGCGGAATCGGCCTGACGCGCTGTGCCGATGAAACAACGCTTATCGGTGCCTGGGAGAGCGTACGCCGCCTGGGCGAACAGTTTTTCAGCGATGCCGGTGTGTTTCTTGAACGCTGTATCGACCAGGCCCGCCACGTTGAAGTGCAAATCTTTGGTGATGGTCAGGGCAAAGTGGTGGCGCTGGGCGAGCGCGACTGTTCGCTGCAACGCCGTAATCAGAAAGTCGTGGAGGAGACACCCGCGCCAAATCTGCCTGCCGCTACCCGTGCTGCTCTGCTCGACTCGGCGGTCAAACTCGGTGAGCTGGTTAACTATCGCAGCGCCGGAACGGTGGAGTATATCTACGATGCGGCACGTGATGAGTTCTACTTTCTGGAAGTGAACACCCGTTTACAGGTGGAGCATCCGGTCACCGAGTGCGTTACCGGGCTGGATCTGGTGGAGTGCATGTTGCAGGTCGCCGCAGGAGAACAGCCGGACTGGGCTCGTATGGCGCAGGCACCGCAGGGCGCCTCGATCGAAGTCCGTATCTATGCCGAAGATCCGCTGAAGAACTTCCAGCCCAGCCCCGGCGTCCTGACCGAGGTCTGCTTCCCGGAAGGCGTGCGCATCGATAGCTGGATCAGCACCGGTACCGAAGTATCTGCATTCTACGATCCGATGATCGCCAAGCTGATCGTACATGGTAAAACCCGTGAGGCGGCGCTGGAAAAAATGCAGACGGCGCTCAATGAAACCCGCCTGCACGGTATCGCCACCAACCTGGATTATCTGCGCCAGATTATTGCCACCGGAGCATTTCAGAGTGGAGAAGTGTGGACGCGGCTGCTTGACAGTTTCACTCCGCATTCGCCAGTGGTGGAAGTTATCCAGCCGGGAACATGGAGCAGCATCCAGGATTATCCGGGCCGCCTCGGCTACTGGGATATCGGCGTTCCGCCGTCAGGGCCGATGGATGACTACGCCTTCCGCCTCGCCAACCGTATTGTCGGCAACGCCGAAGAAGCCGCCGGACTCGAATTTACCTTGCAGGGGCCGACCCTGCGTTTTCACAGCGATGCGCTGATCGCGCTGACCGGAGCCGCCTGCCCGGCACATCTTGACGGTACAGAGGTGGCGTACTGGCAGCCGCTGGCGGTTAAAGCCGGGCAGACGCTGACGCTGGGACGTGCCCAACAGGGCTGCCGCACTTATCTGGCGGTACGCAATGGTTTTGACGTACCGGAATATCTCGGCAGCCGTTCCACCTTTGCACTGGGTCAGTTTGGCGGGCATGCCGGACGCACCCTGCGCGTGGCAGATATGCTGGCGATTTCCCAGCCATCACTGGCCGCCTGCACCACTCCGGCACCGGTCAGCGCCCCCCAGCCCCTTCCTGCCGAAGCACAGCCGGTCTACGGTGACGAATGGCGCATCGGTGTGCTGTACGGCCCGCACGGTGCACCGGAGTTCTTTACCCAGCACTCTATTGATGAGTTTTTCGCCAGCGAATGGCAGGTGCATTACAACTCCAACCGCCTCGGCGTACGTCTGGTCGGGCCGAAACCTGGCTGGACGCGCGCCAACGGGGGTGAAGCCGGACTGCATCCGTCCAACGTCCACGACTGTGAATACGCCATTGGCGCGGTGAATTTTACCGGTGATTTCCCGGTTATCCTCACCCGTGACGGGCCAAGCCTCGGCGGCTTCGTCTGCCCGGTAACCATCGCCAAAGCCGAACTGTGGAAAGTCGGCCAGGTGAAACCAGGCGATCGCATTCGTTTCCATCCTATAAGCTTCGACGAGGCCCACGCGCTGGAACAGGCGCAGAGCCGCAGCGTTCAGCGCCTCAACTCTCTGCACGCCCCGGTATTTGAGGTGCCGTCACTGGCTGAAACCGTTAACGGCCCGGCCACGGCACTGGCGACCATCAAAGCGACAGAGACCACACCGACTGCCATCTATCGCCAGGCAGGAGATAACTACATTCTGCTGGAGTACGGCGACAACGTGCTGGATCTCGCGCTGCGGCTGCGCGTCCATCTGCTGATGAGCGCCATCAATGAGACCGGGCAACCCGGTATTGAAGAGCTCTCTCCGGGGGTGCGTTCGCTGCAAATCCGCTATGACAGCCAGATCCTGAGTCAGAAACAGCTGATGACTCTGCTGCTTCAGCTGGAGAAAGGTCTGGGTGATGTGACACGCATGAGCGTGCCGTCGCGCATTGTCCATCTGCCAATGGCATTTGAAGACAGCGCAACGCTCGGGGCGGTGGAGCGCTACTCAGAGACGGTACGCGCCAGCGCCCCGTGGCTGCCGAATAACGTCGATTTTATTCAGCGTATTAACGGCCTCAGCAGCCGTGAAGAGGTCAGCGCGACCATTTTTGACGCCAGCTATTTGATCCTCGGCCTCGGCGATGTCTATCTCGGCGCACCCTGTGCCGTACCGATCGACCCGCGCCATCGTCTGCTCAGTTCCAAATATAATCCGGCGCGCACCTTCACCGCTGAAGGCACCGTGGGTATCGGCGGCATGTATATGTGCATCTATGGCATGGACTCCCCCGGCGGCTATCAGCTGGTGGGCCGTACCCTGCCTATCTGGAACAAGTTTCTGAAAAACAAACAGTTCGCGCCAAACGAACCCTGGCTGCTGCACTTCTTTGACCAGGTGCGTTTCTATCCGGTCAGTGAAGCTGAACTGGACGTGCTGCGCGATGACTTCCGCGAAGGGCGCGCCACCATCCGCATTGAACAGTCGGTGTTTGATTTTGCTGAACATACGCAGTTCCTCAGCGACCATGCGGCCTCTATCGCGCAGTTCCGCCAGCGGCAGGCCAGCGCCTTTGATACCGAGGTCGCTCTGTGGGCGCAGGAGGAGGAAGGCGCACCGCTCACCAGTGAAGAGACGCTGCTGCCACCAGAAGAAGATGAGGGGGCCACCCAGGTGAGCGCTGATATGAACGGCAATATCTGGAAAGTACTGGTGCAGCCGGGCGATGAAGTGGTAGCCGGCCAGCCGCTGATCATCGTTGAAGCAATGAAAATGGAGCTGGCAATTTATGCCCCGCAGGCAGGGCGCGTAAAACGTATCGCCTGCCAGCCGGGCCGCCCGGTCAGCCCCGGGGATGCCCTGCTGTGGCTGGAATAAGGACGTGACTATGGAGGAGGTGCCGCAGAAACGCAGTAAAGATCGCCCGGAAGCGCTGGCCGACCGCGTCTATCACCGGTTGAAAAATGACATCTTTGATTTTCGTCTGATGCCGGGTGACCGCTTCAGCGAAAGCGAAGTTGCCGAGCGTATGGATGTCAGCCGTACGCCGGTTCGTCAGGCGCTGTTTCGTCTTGAGAGAGAAGGCTATGTCGAAGTCTGGTTTCGTAGCGGCTGGCAGGTACGACAGTTCGATTTTGCCTATTTCGAGGAGCTGTACGACCTGCGTACCGTGCTGGAGTGCGAAGCGGTAAAACGCCTGTGCCACCTGCCTGCCGACCAGACCGCCGCGCTGCTGATGCCCCTGACCTGCTTCTGGATAGATGAACCACGACTGGAAGAGGGGATGGCCGTATCGCTACACGATGAAGCCTTCCATATCGCCCTGGTGACAGCGGCAGGCAACAGCGAAATGGCGCGTATCCACCGCGAATTAACCGAAAAGATCCGCATTATCCGTCGCCTGGACTTTACCCGCGAAGACCGGATCAGTGCGACCTATAACGAACATGCGCGCATCCTGCGCGCGATATTGCATCAGCACAGTGAGGAGGCACAGCGCATTCTGACCAGCCATATTGCCGTAAGCCGCGCCGAGGTCAGAAAAATCACCATCCACATGCTCCAGCAGGCCAGGCTCGCCCCGGAATAATTCGGGGAGAGGCCTCCGGTGGTCAACGGGGGAACAGGGTTTCATACCAATAATCTTACATACACTTAGGGGTTTACTGATGAAGAGACGTTCACTGCTCAAGGCTTTCGCGCTTTCTGCCACCGTTGTCAGCATGGGATTATCCTGGGGTGCTCAGGCGGCTGACACCATCAAAGTGGGTATTATGCATTCACTCTCCGGCACGATGGCCATCTCCGAAACGCCGCTGAAAGACGTGGCGCTGATGACCATTGATGAGATTAACGCGAACGGCGGTGTGCTGGGTAAAAAGCTGGAACCGGTGGTGGTTGATCCCGCCTCGAACTGGCCGTTATTTGCGGAAAAAGCCCGTCAGCTGCTGACTCATGACAAGGCGGCGGTAGTCTTCGGCTGCTGGACTTCAGTTTCGCGCAAATCGGTGCTGCCGGTGTTTGAAGAGCTGAACGGCCTGCTGTTCTACCCGGTACAGTATGAAGGCGAAGAGATGTCGCCAAACGTGTTCTACACCGGTGCTGCGCCTAATCAGCAGGCCATCCCGGCTGTGGAATACCTGATGAGCGAAGACGGCGGCAGCGCTAAACGCTTCTTCCTGCTGGGTACCGACTATGTCTATCCGCGTACCACCAACAAGATCCTGCGTGCCTTCCTGCACTCAAAAGGGGTGAAAGACAGCGATATCGAAGAGGTCTACACGCCGTTTGGCTACAGCGACTATCAGACTATCGTTTCCAACATTAAAAAATTCTCTGCCGGCGGCAAAACTGCGGTGGTTTCTACTATCAACGGTGACTCCAACGTACCGTTCTATAAAGAGCTGGCTAACCAGGGTATCAAAGCGACCGATGTCCCGGTTGTGGCCTTCTCGGTAGGTGAGGAAGAGCTGCGCGGCATCGATACCAGACCGCTGGTAGGAAATCTGGCCGCATGGAACTACTTCGAATCCGTCGATAACCCAACCAACGCGAAATTCGTCGCCGCTTACCGCGCCTATGCCAAAGCTCACAAACTGCCAAATGCCGATACCGTCGTTACTAACGACCCGATGGAAGCGACCTATGTTGGCATTCATATGTGGGCGCAGGCGGTAGAGAAAGCAGGCACCACCGATGTGGATAAAGTGCGTGCAGCTATGGCCGGTCAGACCTTTGCCGCGCCGGATGGCTTTACCCTGACGATGGATCAGACCAACCACCATCTGCACAAACCGGTGATGATTGGCGAAATCGAAGATAACGGCCAGTTCAACGTGGTCTGGCAGACCGATAAACCGGTGCGTGCTCAACCATGGAGCCCGTATATCGCCGGTAACGATAAAAAACCCGATCACCCGGTAAAAACCAGCAATTAAACCCGTTATATCCATCACCGTAGGGGTCGGGCCTGCCCGACCCGCTACCGGAGCCACTTATGATGACGCGATTCCTGCTGCTACTGCTGTTCAGCCTGCCGCTGCTGGCCCAGGCCGGATCGGCCACCGATTTTGTTACCGCCAGCCGCAGCGATCAACTGACTCTCTTACAGCAGTGGGCCGCCGCACCGAACGCCAGCCGTCTGCCTCTGTTGCAGGCGCTGCACAGTGAAAGCGTGGTGCTGGACGAGAACAAACAGCCCTTTACCCGGGTTCAGGATCGGCTGGTGCCGCTGGAAGGCCATGCGGCCCCGGTTGGCAACACCAAAAAACTGTTTATGAATAACCGGCTGCGCGTAATGATCGCCAGCGCACTGGCGGCACACCAGCTGGTCAGCCCGATCAGCGCCGTACGTCTGCAAGCGGCCCGCGCATTGCAAAATGATGCGAGTCTGGATCAGCTGCCGCTGCTGAAACAGCGCCTTGCAGGCGAAGAGGATGCCGCCGTTCATGCGGTACTGGCGCAGGCGGTTGCCGGATTACAGCTATCAGACAGTAATCCGCTGATGCGCCTGGAGGCAGTAAAACTGCTGGGGGAAACCAGCGATCCGCAAACCCAGGCCAGTCTGGAACGCCTGCTTCAGCCGCAGAACGAGACCGACGCCCGCGTACGTGCTGCGGCGGCAGAAAGCCTGAAACAGATTCGCTATCGTCTGCTGCCGGGCGATCTGCTTGGGCAGGCTTTTACCGGATTGTCGCTGGGTTCGGTACTGCTGCTGGCCGCCCTCGGGCTGGCGATCACCTACGGCCTGCTGGGGGTGATCAATATGGCCCACGGCGAAATGCTGATGATTGGCGCTTATGCCACCTGGATGGTTCAGAATCTGTTTCAGCGCTTCGCCCCTGAGTGGCTGGCGTTTTATCCGCTGCTGGCGCTGCCGGTGGCCTTCTTTATCACTGCCGCCATCGGCATGGTGCTGGAACGCACCATTATTCGCCATCTTTACGGACGCCCGCTGGAAACACTGCTCGCCACCTGGGGCATCAGCCTGATGCTGATCCAGCTGGTGCGTATTCTGTTTGGTGCCCAAAACCTCGAAGTGGCCAACCCGCCGTGGCTCTCCGGAGGTCTGCAAGTGTTGCCCAACCTGGTACTGCCGTACAACCGTATGGCGGTGATCCTGTTTGTAATTGGCGTGCTGGTGCTGACCTGGCTGCTGCTGAATAAAACCCGCCTGGGGATGAATGTCCGGGCCGTTACGCAAAACCGTGCGATGGCAGACTGCTGCGGCGTACCGACCGGGCGCATTGATATGCTGGCATTTGGCCTCGGTTCCGGCATTGCCGGTCTGGGCGGCGTGGCGCTGTCGCAGCTTGGCAACGTTGGCCCGGAGCTGGGACAGGGCTACATCATCGACTCCTTCCTCGTGGTGGTTACCGGCGGCGTCGGCCAGCTGGCGGGTACCGTCGTGGCGGCGCTCGGCCTTGGCATCCTTAATAAAGTGCTGGAACCGCAGATCGGCGCGGTGCTCGGTAAAATCCTGATCCTGGTGTTAATCGTGCTGTTTATACAGAAACGACCGCAGGGACTGTTCGCCTTTAAAGGGAGGGTGATTGACTGATGACGCAACCCATGACGCTGACCCTGGTACAAAAATCTCCGCGCCTGATAACCGGCCTCGGTGCGCTAGTGCTGCTGATCTTGCTGCTGCTGCCTTTTTTCGCGCTGCTGCCCGCAGAAAATCCTCTGGCGCTGTCGACCTATACCCTGACGCTGGTTGGCAAAATCCTCTGCTATGCCATTGTTGCGGTAGCGCTGGATCTGGTGTGGGGTTACGCAGGGCTGTTATCCCTCGGCCACGGGCTGTTCTTCGCTCTCGGCGGCTATGCAATGGGCATGTACCTGATGCGCCAGGCGGCGGGAGACGGTCTGCCCGCTTTTATGTCGTTTCTCTCGTGGAGTGAGATGCCCTGGTTCTGGAGCGGAACCCAGCACTTTGCCTGGGCCTTATGCCTGATTGTGCTGGTGCCCGGCCTGCTGGCGCTGGTGTTTGGCTGGTTCGCCTTCCGCTCAAAAATTAAAGGCGTCTATTTTTCGATTATGACCCAGGCGCTGACCTATGCCGGGATGCTGCTGTTCTTCCGCAATGAAACCGGCTTCGGCGGCAACAATGGCTTTACCGGTTTCACCACGCTGCTCGGCTTTCCGGTGACCGCCACCGGTACACGCATCGGGCTGTTTGTGACCACGGTATTGCTGCTTGCTGCCAGCCTTGCCGCTGGTCTGCTGCTGGCGCGCAGCAAGTTTGGCCGCGTGCTGACGGCGGTACGCGATGCAGAAAACCGCCTGATGTTCTGCGGCTATGATCCCCGGGGATTTAAGCTGTTTGTCTGGACGCTGTCGGCGGTGCTGTGCGGGCTGGCGGGAGCACTGTATGTGCCGCAGGTTGGCATTATTAACCCTGGCGAGATGTCCCCCACCAACTCGATTGAGGCCGCTATCTGGGTAGCGCTTGGCGGGCGCGGTACGCTGATTGGCCCGCTGCTGGGTGCCGGCATCGTTAACGGTGCCAAAAGCTGGTTCACCGTCGCATTCCCGGAATACTGGCTGTTCTTCTTAGGGCTGATGTTTATCCTCGTCACGCTATTTCTGCCGCGTGGCGTCATTGGCCTGCTGCGCCGGAGAAAACATGACTGATCAACTGTTTACCCAACCCCATCGCGCCGATCGCCATCGCGAGCAGACCGACCCGGTGCTCCAGCTGGAGAATATCAATGTGTCGTTTGATGGTTTTAAAGCGCTGACCGACCTCTCTTTACAGATTGGCGTGGGTGAGTTGCGCTGCATCATCGGCCCTAACGGCGCGGGAAAAACCACGCTGATGGATGTGATCACCGGTAAAACCCGCCCCGATAATGGCCGGGTGCTCTACGACCAGAGCATCGACCTGACCACCCTCTCCCCGGTGGAGATTGCCCGCATCGGGATTGGCCGTAAATTCCAAAAACCGACGGTATTTGAAGCGCTAACGGTGTTTGAAAATCTGGAGATTGCGTTAAAAACCGATAAGTCAGTATGGGCCTGCCTGCGTGCCAGACTGAACGGTGAACAGCAGGATCGCATTGATGAAGTCCTTAAGCTGCTGCGCCTCGGCAGCGAACGCCAGCGCCCGGCGGGACTGCTGTCACACGGGCAGAAACAGTTTCTGGAGATCGGTATGCTGCTGGTACAGGATCCGCACCTGCTGCTGCTGGATGAACCAGCCGCCGGAATGACCGATGCGGAAACCGACTATACCGCCGAGCTGTTTCGTACTCTTGCCGGCCAGCATTCGCTGATGGTAGTCGAGCATGATATGGGCTTTGTCGAAACCATTGCTGACCATGTGACAGTACTGCATCAGGGCCAGGTTCTGGCTGAGGGTTCGCTGCGCGAGGTGCAGGCGAACGAGCAGGTAATTGAAGTTTATCTGGGGCGTTAATATGTTACAGGTCTCTGAACTACATCAATATTATGGCGGAAGTCATATTCTGCGCGGGCTGTCATTTGAGACAAAACCCGGCGAAATCACCTGTCTGCTGGGACGGAACGGCGTGGGGAAAACCACCCTGCTGAAATGCCTGATGGGGCTGATTCCGGCGAAGTCCGGCAGCATTAACTGGCAGGGCCGCTCGATCAACCATCGCAAACCGCACCAGCGGGTGCAGGCAGGGATCGCTTACGTACCGCAGGGCCGTGAGATCTTCCCGCGTCTGACGGTAGAAGAAAATCTGCTGATGGGGCTGGCGCGCTTCTCCGGCGCGGAGGCAGCACAGGTGCCGGAGGAGATTTGGCAGCTTTTTCCGGTGCTGTGGCAGATGAAGCAGCGGCGCGGCGGCGATCTTTCCGGTGGACAGCAGCAGCAGCTGGCCATCGGGCGGGCGCTGGCGTGTAAACCGCAGCTGCTGATCCTTGATGAACCAACCGAAGGTATTCAGCCCTCGGTGATCAAAGAGATCGGTGCGGTGATCCGCCAGCTGGCCGCACGTGGTGATATGGCTATTCTGCTGGTTGAACAGTTTTATGATTTTGCCGCCGGACTGGCGGACAATTATCTGGTGATGTCACGGGGCGAAATCGTTCAGCGCGGTCTGGGAAAAGAGATGGAAAGCGACGGCGTACGGGGGCTGGTGACAATTTGACAGCCAGGCGGCCATAACCAGCGCTGTTCTCTACGGAAATCCTGCTGCGGGGTCGGCCATCTTTTTTCGGTCGGCCCTTGTCATTTGCAGCACTATTCCATTGAAGGTAAACTGCAAAAAAGACAAAAACGCAGCAGGCAATCGTTTTCCATCACATCATTCCTGCCTGCAATAATGGAAAAAAACATTTATGGAAAACCGGCGCGAAGATCGTATTAATAAGCTGGCGCAGGCGCTGAAACGCACCGATAAAATCCATCTGAAGGAAGCTGCACACCTGCTTGGTGTGTCTGAAATGACAGTGCGCCGCGATCTGAATGACGGGCCGGGCGTGGTGGTACTGCTTGGCGGCTATATCGTCAGCGATCCGATGCTGAATCAGAGCCACTATTTTGTTTCCGATCAGCAGGGCCAGAACGTTGACCGCAAGCGCGTGCTCGGGCAACAGGCCGCGGCAACGATCGTTGCCGGAGAAACGGTCTACTTCGACTGCGGCACCACCGTACCCTGGATCATTGACGCCATTGACGATGATCTGCCGTTTACTGCGGTCTGCTACGCCATGAATACTTTTCTGGCCCTTAAGGAAAAAAGCGCCTGCCGTGTGATCATGAGCGGCGGAGAGTTCCACCCGGATAACGCTATTTTTACCCCGCTGGGCCAGCTGTCAGTCATGGACAGCCTCTGCCCGGATAAAGCGTTTATCTCCGCTGCGGGTATAGATCTCCAGCAGGGAGCCAGCTGCTACAACCTCAATGAACTACCGATGAAGCACCTGGCGCTACAGCGCGCACGTTCCCGGCTGCTGGTGGTGGACAGCAGCAAGTTTGGAAAAGTGCTGCCCGCACGTATTGCCGATCTCAGCGCCTTTGACGGCCTGATCAGCGATGCTGCCCCGGAGCAGGATTTAGGCATTAAGGTGATTGCGCCTTAACTCAGGTCGCCAGGTGTGTTTCAGCGCAAAGCCTGGGATAATGCGGCTGTGAATAAGGCGGTAAAACAGCTAAACTCCGCTATCTGAGTGGGCGTCCTTATGCCCTGCTAATTAAGAGGCTCAAACTACGTGGCTCAATTCGTCTATAGCATGCATCGCGTCGGCAAAGTCGTTCCGCCGAAGCGTCATATTTTAAAGAACATCTCCCTCAGCTTCTTCCCCGGCGCTAAAATTGGCGTACTGGGTCTGAACGGGGCGGGTAAATCTACCCTGCTGCGCATTATGGCGGGCATCGATAAAGATATCGAAGGGGAAGCGCGTCCGCAGCCAGGCCTGAAAATTGGCTATCTGCAACAGGAACCGCAGCTGAACCTGGAACACACCGTACGCGAGTCGGTGGAAGAAGCCGTGGCTGAAGTTGTGGGTGCACTGAAGCGCCTCGACGAAGTTTACGCACTGTACGCCGCCGAAGACGCTGACTTTGATAAGCTGGCTAAAGAACAGGGCGTGCTGGAAGAGATTATCCAGGCGCACGACGGCCACAACCTGAACACCCAGCTGGAACGTGCCGCCGATGCGCTGCGTCTGCCGGATTGGGATGCGAAGATCGCTAATCTGTCCGGTGGTGAACGTCGCCGCGTCGCGCTGTGCCGTCTGCTGCTGGAAAAACCAGATATGCTGCTGCTCGACGAACCAACCAACCACCTGGATGCAGAATCCGTGGCCTGGCTGGAGCGCTTCCTGCACGACTTCGAAGGTACCGTAGTGGCGATCACGCATGACCGTTACTTCCTCGATAACGTAGCCGGATGGATCCTGGAGCTTGACCGTGGTGAAGGTATTCCATGGGAAGGTAACTACTCCTCCTGGCTGGAGCAGAAAGATGCGCGTCTGGCGCAGGAAGCCTCCTCTGAAGCCGCTCGTCGTAAATCGATTGAGAAAGAGCTGGAGTGGGTGCGTAAAGGTGCCAAAGGTCAGCAATCCAAAGGTAAAGCCCGTCTGGCGCGCTTTGAAGAGCTGAACAACACCGAATACCAGAAACGTAATGAAACTAACGAACTGTTTATTCCACCGGGTGCACGCCTGGGTGATAAAGTTCTGGAAGTCAGCAACCTGCGTAAATCCTACGGCGATCGCCTGCTGATTGACGATCTCTCCTTCTCGGTTCCGAAGGGTGCAATTGTCGGCATCATCGGCCCGAACGGCGCGGGTAAATCCACGCTGTTCCGTATGATGTCCGGGCAGGAAGAGCCTGATTCCGGCAGCATCGTACTGGGTGAAACCGTTAAGCTGGCTTCCGTTGACCAGTTCCGTGACAGCATGGATAACTCCAAAACTGTCTGGGAAGAAGTGTCTGGCGGCCAGGATATTATGCGTATCGGCAACACCGAAATGCCAAGCCGCGCCTACGTTGGCCGCTTTAACTTTAAAGGGGTTGATCAGGGCAAACGCGTAGGTGAGCTGTCGGGTGGTGAGCGTGGCCGTCTGCACCTGGCCAAGCTGTTACAGGTGGGCGGCAACATGCTGCTGCTGGATGAACCAACCAACGACCTGGATATTGAGACTCTGCGTGCGCTGGAAAACGCCCTGCTGGAGTTCCCGGGCTGTGCGATGGTGATCTCGCATGACCGCTGGTTCCTCGACCGTATTGCTACTCATATTCTGGACTACCAGGATGAGGGCAAAATTGAGTTCTTCGAAGGTAACTTTACTGAATACGAAGAGTACAAGAAGCGTACGCTGGGCGCAGAAGCGCTTGAGCCGAAGCGTATCAAGTACAAGCGTATGATTAAGTAAGGATTTGCGGGCCAGGTTATTTTACTGGCCCGATGCTCCACGGCGGTCTCTGGCCGCCGTCTCTCCTTACTGATAAAACTCCCTGAATACCGGCGACTGCATCGCAAAATCAATAAACCGCGACAGCGCGGGAGAATTTAACTTACGGCTCGGATAGACCAGCCACAGCTCATTCCCCTCCACTTCCCACTCTGGCAGCACCTGTATCAACCTGCCCTGCGGCACCACCTCATCGGTTAAAAATCCTGGCAGCAGCGTAATCCCCGCATGACCCAGCGCACACTCGCGCGCATACACCAGATTGTCGGTCATATGCGTCGGCGGCAGCAGCCAGCGGTAATACTCCTCATCACGTTTTAACACCCACTCTGTCCAGGCACGGTGCGCAATGCAACGATGCGCTGAAAGCTGGCCGGGATGAGTGAGCGGCGCACAGGTGGCGAGGTAGTCAGGCGAGGCCACCAGCAGACGCTGGCAGTAACCGATACGACGGCCTATCAGCGAAGAATCCTGCGGCCGGCCAGTACGCAGCGCCACATCAAAACCATCCTGCACCAGATCGCGGATCTCATCGGAAACCGAAACATCCAGCGTCACATCGGGATATTCCAGCTGAAACGCGGTATTGAAACGCGCCAGCAGTGTGGCACCTATTCCGGCAGGAGAGGTAATCCGCAGCCGCCCGCTGGGGTTATCGCGCAGCCGCTCTATCACCGTCCCGGCCCGCTCACTGGCCTGCAACATCTCCTGACAGTGCACCAGATAGCGCTCGCCTGCAAAGGTCAGATTCAACTGGCGCGTGGTGCGATTAATCAGACGCAGACCCAGCGCCTGTTCAAGCTGGCTGATGCGCTGGCTGACGCTGGATTTCGGCAGACCCGCACGATTTGCAGCGGCGGTAAAACTGCCGCACTCGGCCACCAGCGCGAACAGAGCCATATCCTGCAACTGTTTAAACATTATTGTTCATCCTGTACGAACACTGCTTGCGTTATTGTCCATCTTATCATTGCGGTAATCATTCTCTACACTGATAGCACATCATTCAGGAGAAGAGCTATGACCATCAAAGCAATTGCGATCAATCCGGATAAACCGCAGCAGTTTATTGAGATCCAGCAGCCACAGCTGACACCAGACGCATATGATCTGCTGGTTGAAGTGAAAGCGGTATCGGTTAACCCGGTGGATACCAAAGTCCATAAAGGTGCACAGAAGAACGGCCTGCAACAGCCGCGTGTACTGGGCTGGGATGCCAGCGGTATCGTGCTGGCGGTGGGAGAGAAGGTCAGCGGCTTTAAAGCGGGCGATGAAGTCTATTACGCCGGGGATCTCACCCGTCCGGGCAGTAATGCCAGCCAGCAGCTGGTTGATGCCCGTATTACCGGCCATAAACCGCGCTCACTTGACTGGGCAGAGTCCGCCGCTATCCCGCTTACCGCGCTGACCGCGTGGGAAGGTCTGTTTGATCGTCTGCAACTGGATGCCGCTGCTGAGGGTAAAACTCTGCTGATTGTCGGCGGCGCGGGCGGCGTAGGCTCACTGGCTATTCCACTGGCGAAACTGCACAGTAAAGTGACGGTGATCGCCACGGCATCACGCCCTGACTCAGCGCAGTGGTGTAAAGATCGCGGGGCGGATCTGGTGATCGACTACCGCGATATGGCGGGAGAACTCGCGAAGCACGATATCAAACAGGTGGACTACATTTTCTGCCTGAATGACACCGATGGCCACTGGGACGCGATGAGCAAACTGATTGCACCGCAGGGGCATATCTGCACCATCGTTGAAAACGAAAAACCGTTAAATATGGATCAGCTGAAGCTGAAAAGCGCCGCGCTGCATTTTGAATTTATGTACACGCGCAGCATGTTTACCACCCCGGACATCGCCCGTCAGGGAGAGATTCTGGATGAGACAGCGAAGCTGCTGGATGCCGGTAAACTCACAGGTTCACTGAGCAAAACCCTGCACGGTCTGAGCGTTGAGACGCTGTCAGAAGCCCACCAGCTGGTGCTGGAAGGCCATATGCGTGGCAAAGTGGTTATTGTCTATTAACCGATCGGTTTGATTACGGGCGAGATTAACTCGCCCGTTTAATGCAGTGCAGGTTATGAACCCAGCATCTCTTTCACCAGCTCGACACAGCGCAGGAAGCGCTCGTCGTAGTTGTCCTGCTCAACGTGCACATAGTTGATATTATTCTCGCCCAGCATGGAGATCAGCAGCGACTGGAACTCTTTGCGATCCACCGAACTCCCCAGACTGCGCAGCCCGTCCGCCACCCACGGCACATTGTTCTCCACCAGGATCACCAGGTCGAAGCGATATTCGTCAATCAGCGCCTGCACAAAGGGATGTTCCCGCCCTTCATACTTCTTACAGAATGCCTGTGTGGTCACAAAATCGGTGTCGATAAACGCCACTTTATTGGCATATTTCACCGCAAAGTCGATGTACTGTGCCTGGCCGAGAGCGATTTTATCGTAGTCCGAATATTGCAGCGCCATCTCATCGCCGCCCAGATGCGAGAAGACATAATCACGGCCAAACTCCCACGCACTGGTGGTGTTAAAAATGTTCGCCAGCTTATTCACCAGCGTTGATTTGCCGCTCGATTCGCCGCCGAGGATCGCCACGGTGCGCACGAAAAAGGGTTTCACTTCGGTGGGAATATACTCCCAGTAGCGGAACGGATCCTGGCGGATCTGCCCACCGCTGATGCTCATAAATGAGCGCTTTGGATCGATGACGATGGTTTCCACACCGAGATGCGCGGTGAACTGTTCAGCATCCGCCTCTTCGCTGGTGTAGATACAGTTCGGCACGATGCCGTGATCGTCCATAAACGCCCGCACGCCGTGGCTCCAGACATCCCAGCCGTGAGGATACGGCTCCATTCCCTCTTCATTGAAGGAATGAATGCGAATGTTTTTCTGATACTTAAAGGTCTGTAGCAGCCAGCGCAGGCGGTCGCTGACCGTGGGCTGCTGCGACATCGCACTGGCTTCAAACAGCTCACGATCGCGTGGCTCATCGTAACCCATGATGATATGCAGCTCATCCACCTGGCTACAGGCGCGCTGGATCAGATAGATATGGCCGGTATGCAGCGGATAAAACTTACCGAATACCACGCCGATAGTCTTCTCGCGGCGCGGAAATTCCAGCCCAAGAAAGCGGTGCAGCGCCTCCAGCTTCTGTGCGCTGGGGCTTTTAATTTTCGCATTCAACAGCTGACTGAGGTAACCCTTGGTCATGCCGCTGGCATCAGATACCTGCTGTAAGGTACAACCCTGCTGGCGAATGGCGGTTTTAAGGTAGTCAAACGATGACATGCGTTAACTCCATTTATAATTCGTCAAGTACAGACAACGCGTCAGCCAGCTTTTTTACCCCGTAGACTTTCATATTTTCCGGCGGTTTTTTCGGCACATTGGCTATCGGTACAATGGCGCGGCGGAAGCCGTGCTTGGCCGCTTCCGAGATGCGCTCCTGGCCACTGGGCACCGGGCGGATCTCCCCGGCCAGCCCCACCTCACCAAACACCACCAGATCGTGCGGCAGCGGACGATCGCGCAGGCTGGAGACCATCGACAGCATCAGCGCCAGGTCGGCGCTGGTTTCGGTGACTTTTACCCCGCCGACCACGTTTACAAACACATCCTGGTCAGCCATTTGCAGTCCGCCGTGACGGTGCAGCACCGCCAGCAGAATAGCCAGACGGTTCTGCTCCAGCCCCACCGCCACACGCCGTGGATTACCCATCATCGAATGATCCACCAGCGCCTGAATCTCCACCAGCAGCGGACGCGTTCCTTCCCACAGCACCATAACCGAGCTGCCTGAGGTGACTTCGTCGCCGCGGCTTAAGAAGATAGCCGACGGATTACTGACTTCACGCAGCCCCTGCTCGGTCATGGCAAACACGCCCAGCTCATTCACCGCACCAAAACGGTTTTTATGGCTGCGCAGGGTGCGGAATCGGGAATCAGCATCACCATCCAGCAGCACCGAACAGTCGATACAGTGCTCCAGCACTTTTGGACCTGCCAGCGAACCATCTTTGGTTACGTGGCCGACCATCACAATGGCGACACCTTTGGTTTTGGCGAAACGGGTCAGATAAGCGGCGGTTTCACGCACCTGAGCCACGCTGCCGGGAGAGGACTGGATATCGGCCATATGCATCACCTGAATCGAGTCGATCACCATCAGCTTCGGCTGCTCCTGCTCTGCGATGAGGCAGATCTGCTCGATGCTGGTTTCCGACAGCATATTCAGATTTTCGGTGGGCAGCCCCAGACGATGGGCGCGCATCGCCACCTGTTGCAGCGACTCCTCCCCGGTGACGTAGAGGGTTTTCATCCCTTCCGACAGCCTGCACAGGGTTTGCAGCAGCAGGGTACTTTTCCCTGCGCCGGGGTTGCCGCCGATCAGGATCGCACTGCCTGGCACCACGCCGCCGCCCAGCACGCGGTCAAACTCTTTAAATCCGGTAGAGAAGCGCGGCAGCTCATCCAGGCTGATCTCCGACAGCTTCTGTACCCGGCTGGGTCCGGCGCTGCCAGCATAGCCCGTCAGACGCTCATTGCGCGCCACAACAGGCGATGCCGCCAGACGTACTTCGGTAATTGTATTCCAGGCCTGGCAGGCGCTACATTGGCCCTGCCAGCGAGGATAATCTGCGCCACACTCGTTACAAACAAAGGCACGCTTTACCGCTTTGGCCAAATCTACCCCTTAACGCTCTTCATGGATCAGGCTGCCGCTGAGGATACAGAACACCCCCATCAGGTCAGCATGACGAATAATAACTTCGGTCTGCTCATTTACTTTCGGTTTGGCGTGATAAGCGATGCCCAGCGCCGAGGCTTTAATCATCGGCAGGTCGTTGGCACCATCGCCGACAGCCACCGTCTGCTCAGGAGCGATCTCAAAGCGAGCTGCCAGCTTGCGCAGCGTATCCGCTTTATATTGCGCATCGACGATATCGCCCAGCACTTCTCCGGTCAGCTTTCCGTCGCGAATTTCCAGCACGTTAGCCGCAATCGCCGAGAGGTGCAGCGTATCGCGCAGATATTCCGCAAAATAGGTGAAGCCGCCAGAGGCGATAGCCACATGCCAGCCCAGCGCCTGAAGTTTAGCCACCAGCGAGGTCAGGCCCGGCATAAGCGGCAGTTGATCACGCACGGTTTTCAGAATATTGGCATCGGCATCTTTCAGTGTTGCCACCCGCTGGCGCAGGCTGGCAGCGAAGTCCAGCTCGCCACGCATCGCGCGCTCTGTCACTTCCGCCACCAGCTCACCGCTGCCTGCCAGTTTGGCGATCTCATCAATGCATTCGATCTCAATCGCCGTGGAGTCCATATCCATCACCAGCAGACCCGGGGTTTTCAGATGAGGAATACGCCCTAACGGAGCCACGTCCAGACCAGCTTCATGGGCCAGCTTCATTGCACGCGGCGTCAGCGATCCCGCCAGGCGTACCACATGATAATCGTCCACTATCCAGGCACTGACAATCACCATGGCTGCACCTAGCTGACGCTGGTATTCAGTCAGCCGGGCTTTGTCGAGTTGACGCCCATACAGTAACCAGCCGGAACGTCCGGCACGGTAATCCAGCGGCATTACTTCATCGCCGCTCAAAGAAAGAGGCAACCCCGGCCAGAGAGAGACTTCGGCAGGCAGGTCGCACCAGGTGAGGCTATTTGGCATCACAGCTCCTGTAGGGACATTCAATACGCAATTCTGCGCAAAATAATGCAAGAGGCTACCCTGTAAGCCCGCCTTCTGGCAACATAAAGCTAATGACCGCAAGCCGGTTCGTCCACCAAGATTAAAGGGTTGAGATGGCAAAAGCCAAACTGAAGTTTCGCCTGCACCGTACGGTGATCGTCCTGATCTGCCTGACGCTGCTGGTCGTGCTGATGCAGGGGGCATCCTGGTTCAGCCTCGGGCATCAGATGGCCCGCTCTGAACAGGTTGAGGAGCTGGCGCATACCCTGACGCGCCAGGTCGCATGGAATCTGACGCCGCTGATGGAAAACCCTGACGATAACCATCAGAAAATCATTGATTCGCTCGACCAGCTGACGCATGAAAGCCGCATTCTTGATGCCTCACTGTACGATATTAACGGCAGCCTTATCGCACACAGCGGAGAAACCATTAACGTCCGTGACCGGCTGGCACTCGACGGGCAGCGTGCCGGTAGTTACTTTAACCATCAGATTGTTCAGCCGCTGGCGAGTAAAGACGGCCCGCGTGGTTTTCTGCGCGTTACGCTGGATACGCACGTGCTGGTGACCGAAGCCAAGCAGGTGGATAACACCACAAATATTCTGCGCCTGATGATGATTCTGGCGCTGGCTATCGGCATTATTCTCTCCCGTACTCTGCTGCGCGATCGCCGTACCCGCTGGCAGCAGTCGCCCTTCCTGCTTACCGCCAATAATCCGGTAAAAGAGGATGATGATGATGAGAATGAAGGTGAAAATAGCGGCGACAGTCACCCGCAGCCATCCGCTGACGAAGGCAAAAAACAGCCTGCAACATCAGGCGGTAAAAGCGAATAGTCACGACGCCGGGCCTGAAAGGCGATCCCGGAAGATAAGACGATAGCGGTTAGCAGGGGAAATAACGGGGCTGACAGAGCGTCAGCCTCCGGTAAGAAAATAATTACTCTTTGTCGCCCAACAGCACTGACTCCAGCGCGATTTCAATCATCTCACTGAACGTGGTCTGACGCTCTGCTGCGGTGGTCTGCTCATGGGTACGGATATGGTCAGACACGGTGCAAATAGTCAGCGCTTTAGCACCAAACTCTGCTGCCACGCCGTAGATACCCGCCGCTTCCATCTCCACACCGAGAATGCCGTACTTTTCCATCACATCGAACATCTGCGGATCGGGCGTGTAGAACAGGTCAGCGGAGAAGATGTTACCCACACGAGCATCTACGCCCAGCGCTTTCGCCGCATCAACCGCGTTGCGCACCATGTCGAAGTCAGCGATTGCTGAGAAGTCATGGTCTTTAAAACGCATACGGTTCACTTTAGAGTCGGTACAGGCGCCCATACCAATCACCACGTCACGCAGTTTCACATCGGCCCGTACTGCACCGCAGGAACCCACACGGATGATTTTCTTGACGCCGAACTCGGTGATCAGCTCTTTCGCATAGATAGAGCAGGATGGGATACCCATACCGTGACCCATTACGGAGATCTTACGGCCTTTATAGGTTCCGGTGTAGCCCAACATGCCGCGCACGTTGTTTACTTCCACCGCATCCTGCAGGAAGGTCTCAGCAATGTGCTTTGCGCGCAGTGGATCGCCCGGCATCAGCACCACGTCAGCAAAATCACCCATTTCAGCGTTAATATGAGGCGTAGCCATGTTCAATCCTTATCTTAATTATTAATGTCACTTTTTACCCTCCAGATTTCGCATTACAGAAAGAGGCCAACTGAACAAAACCCCGATGACCTACAAAAGTAAGTGACCGGGGATTGCAGCTAACGCACCTGGAGTACGAAAGATGAGGTTACAGAATGGATTTACCGTATTCCATCGGCGACAGACCAAAATAGCTGGCTACCGTCTGGCCGATGTCCGCAAAGGTATCGCGGTAACCGTAATCGCCAGGTTTCACGCCCGGTCCGTAAATCAGTACCGGGATATGCTCACGGGTATGATCGGTTCCAGGCCAGCTTGGGTCACAGCCGTGGTCGGCGGTGAGGATCAGAATATCCCCCTCTTTCACCAGCTCCATTAACTGTGGCAGGCGGCGGTCGAACAGCTCCAGCCCCCCGGCGTAGCCAGGAATATCACGGCGGTGTCCCCAGGCTGAGTCGAAGTCAACAAAGTTGGTAAACACGATGCTGTTATCCGGCGCGGTTTTCATTTCAGCAATAGTGGCATCAAACAGCGCATCCAGGCCGGTTGCTTTCACTTTTTTGGTGATGCCAACCTGCGCATAGATATCTGCAATTTTACCGACTGAAATCACTTCTCCGCCCTTCTCATCCACCAGCTTTTTCAAGATGGTTGGTGCAGGGGGTTCTACCGCCAGGTCATGGCGATTGCCGGTACGCTCGAAGTTACCGGCTTTGTCACCGATAAACGGACGCGCAATCACACGACCGATATTGTAACCACCTTCGGTCAGCGCTTCGCGGGCAATTTCACACAGCTCGTAGAGACGATCCAGACCAAATGTCTCTTCATGGCAGGCAATCTGGAACACCGAGTCAGCGGAGGTATAGAAAATCGGCTTACCGGTTTTCATATGCTCTTCACCCAGCTGGTCAAGGATCACCGTGCCGGAGGAGTGGCAGTTACCGAGGTAGCCCGGCAGATTGGCTTTTTCTACCAGCAGATCGAGCAGCTCCTGCGGGAAGCTGTTTTCAACATCGCTGAAATAACCCCAGTCAAACAGCACCGGCACACCGGCAATTTCCCAGTGTCCGGAGGGGGTATCTTTACCCGAAGAAAGTTCGCTGGCGTAGGCATATGCGCCAATAATTTCCGCGTCTTTGTCCAGCCCTAACGGGAACTGTCCGCAGGAGGCTTCCGCCGCTTTGCCCAAACCCAGCGCTGTCAGATTCGGCAGGTGCAGTGGGCCTTTACGTCCTTTGTCTGCTTCACCCTTGAAGCACGCCTCGGCAATATGCCCGAGGGTATTAGAGCCTTTATCGCCAAACTTGTCGGCGTCTTTGCTGTACCCAATTCCGAAGGAATCAAGCACCATGATAAATGCACGTTTCATCCTGATCTCCTGCGCGATAGTCGCGGTGAGCGTTAAAAAACTGCGATCAGAACAGAATACCGCTTATCCCCGTGATACTTCAAGTCGCAGAGAGTGGATTACGCCGCCTGCGACCTGAAGTGTTCAAAGTTATTTACGAAATTCTGCGATAAATAACAGGGGTCGGTTCCGGCTTAACGTCACCGACAGTGACAGCACGTTTTACAGCGGCGGCAGCTTCCTGCCAGCTGTTTTCGTCTGCGGCGTGGATCACTGCCAGCGGACGCTGACCGTCAACCGTATCACCCAGCATAGCCATATCACTGAGGCCGACGCTGTAGTCGATAGGATCTGCTGCGCGACGACGGCCGCCACCCATATGCACTACAGCCATACCCAGCGCGCGCGTATCCATCGCACCGACAATGCCAGGCTGGTCGGCATAGACGGCTTTACTCAGCATTGGTGCCGGCAGGTAGCTGTCCATACGTTCGATAAAGTCTGCCGGGCCTTTCTGCGCCGCAACCATACGACCAAACACTTCTGCGGCACGGCCATTGTCCAGCACCGCCTGCAACCTGGTATGGGCTTCTTCTGCGGATTTTGCCAGTCCACCGGAGATCAGCATCTCGCTGCACAGCGCCATTGTGGCTTCCAGCAGACGTGGATTGCGATAGTGACCAGTGAGGAAATGCACAGCCTCACGCACTTCAACCGCATTACCTGCGCTGGATGCCAGCACCTGGTTCATATCAGTTAACAGTGCGGTGGTTTTGCAACCTGCGCCGTTCGCCACGCCAACAATCGCCTGCGCCAGTGCTTCTGATTTCTCATAGGTTGGCATAAATGCACCTGAACCTACTTTGACGTCCATAACCAGCGCATCCAGGCCTTCAGCCAGTTTTTTGCCGAGGATCGATGCAGTAATCAGCGGAATGGCATCAACGGTGGCGGTAATATCACGCGTTGCATAGAAACGTTTATCTGCCGGAGCCAGCGAGGTGGTCTGGCCAATAATTGCCACACCCACATCTTTAATAATCTGGCGGAAACGATCGTCCTCAGGGAAAATATCAAATCCCGGAATCGCTTCCAGCTTATCCAGCGTACCGCCGGTATGACCCAGGCCACGGCCGGAAATCATCGGCACATAGCCGCCGCAGGCCGCTACCATCGGCCCAAGCATCAGAGAGGTGACGTCGCCTACACCGCCGGTTGAGTGCTTATCCACGATCGGGCCGTTGAGGTTCAGCGCTTTCCAGTCCAGTACTGAACCAGAGTCACGCATCGCCATGGTCAGCGCCACGCGCTCAGGCAGTGACATATCCTGGAAATAGATGGTCATTGCCAGCGCGGCAATCTGCCCTTCCGATACCGTGTTGTCGCGTACGCCAAAGATGAAGGAGCGAATCTCTTCTTCACTTAACGTATGCCCGTCACGCTTTTTACGAATAATCTCTTGTGGCAGGAACATGGTTACCCCCAGTATTTAAATAAAAGTCCGTTTCAAACAGGTGTGATTGGTACAGCCTGTTAGTATTTGCTATTGCTGGTGGCACCGGTGAAACCTGCCGCATTCAGCAGGCTGGCAAGCAGGCTGGAGGCACCAAAACGGAAATGACGGGCATCAGCCCAGCCGGTGCCGAGAATGTCATCGGCCAGTTTCAGATAGATCGCGGCATCGTCGGCGGTGCGCACACCACCCGCAGGTTTAAAGCCGACCTGCTGTTTCACGCCTTTTTCGGCGATCACACGCATCATGATTTCAGCCACTTCCGGGGTCGCATTTACTGGCACTTTACCGGTAGAGGTTTTGATAAAGTCAGCGCCCGCATCAATTGAGATTTCAGAAGCTTTACGGATCAGCGCTTCTTCTTTCAGCTCACCGGTTTCGATAATTACTTTTAGCAGCACGTTCGCTTCAGAACACGCCTTTTTACACGCTTTTACCAGCTCAAAACCGACAGTTTCATTACCGGCGATCAGGGCGCGGTATGGGAATACCACGTCAACTTCATCAGCGCCGTAGGCGATGGCTGCACGGGTTTCCGCCACTGCGATATCAATATCGTCGTTGCCGTGCGGGAAGTTAGTAACGGTCGCAATGCGGATATCCGGAGTGCCCTGCTCACGCAGGGTCTTACGTGCAATCGGGATAAAGCGCGGATAAATGCAGATGGCCGCGGTATTGCCGCCCGGAGATTTCGCCTGATGGCAGAGTTCAATAACTTTTGCATCAGTATCGTCGTCATTCAGGGTGGTTAAATCCATCAGTTGCAGCGCACGCAGCGCCTGAGTTTTTACATCGGACATTGTAGTCTCCAGACAGTTTCGGTTAGGGCTCGGTTGAGAGGTTCAAACCATTGTCGCCCTGTAATGTTAGAATTATAACACTGAGCATTAGACTATTTTGTGGCGCATTTCACAATAAAAGGATTCTTATTTCATAAATATTGTTCGGATGATGAGCAAGATCACAACTAAAAGCAGTTTTAAGCTCAACAGCGACACTCTGAAGGTCACAGTGAAATGTTATAATTATAACATTTGTGCTTTTTGTCGCTAAGGGCGCTAAAAGTTCAGGCCACTCACACGCCAAATATCAGGCGCGTGTTTTCTCGCAGGGTATCAGCAATGTGCTGCGGGGATTCAGGTCTGAGTGCGCACAGTGTTTGCCAGACATCCTTCACCCGCTCAGGACGGTTAGGCTGCCCCTGAAACCCCTGTAATGGCATATCCGGTGAGTCGGTTTCCAGCAGCAGCGAGGCCAGAGGGAGACGGGAAAATGTCTGGCGGGTTTTACTGGCACGCTCATAGGTAATGGTGCCGCCAACGCCTATCGCATACCCGGCGCGGATAAACGCCAGCGCCTGCTGCTCGCTCCCGGCAAACCCGTGCACCACTCCGCGGCGTGGCAGGTCGATACGGCGCAGCTGCATCGCCAGCTTGTCATGGGAACGACGCGAATGCAGGATCACCGGCAAATCATAATTGCGCGCCAGCCGAAGCTGCGCATCCAGCAGCGCCTGCTGGCGCTCAAATTGCGGGTTTTCAATAAAGAGGTCGAGGCCAATCTCCCCGATAGCCACCAGCTTGTCAGGCCGACGTTGCAGATGCTGCTCCAGCATCGCCAGATCCTCTGGCTGATGCTCCGCTATCGCCATCGGATGCACTCCCAGCGCGGCATACACCGCCTGGTGCTGCTCTGCCAGCGCCATCACCGTATCAAAGCGCGCAGCGGAAACGCCCACGGCGATGATCTTCTCCACGCCTGCGGCAGCAGCACGGGTCAGACTGGCTGTTTCGTCACCAACAAATGGCGGAAAATCAAAATGGCAGTGGGTATCAACAAAGCGTAACGTCATGCCCGCGATCCTTTTAAATCGTGATTACTGGCTAAAGCGTAGCGTGTTTATAAGGCAGATAACAGGGGGGAATAGCGGGAGGGAGCGGGGTAAACAGGCTGAAAAAAACTCAGGTATCCTCTCATCTGAACAGAGAGGATACCTGTTATCGGTCACCTGCGTGAGGCATATGCATCTTGTACAGAGCACGCCTCAGGCAATGGCACTAAAGTTTTTTACGTCCGGTAAACAGACTGATAAGAAAGATCACGATACCGACAACAAAGACGATTTTTGCTGCCCATGCCGCTGTACCTGCCAAACCACCGAAACCTAACGCTGCTGCAATCAGCGCGATGATCAGAAAAATAATACCCCATCGAAACATGTGTCTCTCCTTACCAGTAGTGAAATCGAACTTACCCGTGACACTTCGCGCTGCCGGAGGCTGACGGGCATACCGCCTGCCCGCAACCCGAACTGTTTTGGGTATTTTTTTATCATTCACATCACCTGCATCGCAGGGGTGAATGTTTTTTCTTTGTCGCTGAAATAACGGGCAGCCCCTGACTCTCGGGCTGCCGTGTTATTACGATTTAACGGTCAAATCGTTTTTAACGCTTTTCACGCCTTCAATGGCTTTAGCAATGCCTTCAGCTCGTTCAGACTGCGCCTGAGTTTTTACCGTACCGGACAGCTGTACCACGCCATTGGTGGTTTCCACTTTCACATTACGTGAAGGTACGATGTCATCAGCTAACAGTTTAGCTTTAATTTCGCTGGTGGTTGCCGTATCACCGGCATAGCCACTAACTGACGATTTTGTGCTGTCTTTTACGTGTAGTTTGTCGCTAACGGATTTTACGCCTTCCACTTTCTTCGCGGCGGCTACGGCCAGTTCAGCCTGATCCTGGGAGGTAACGAAACCGTTCAGTGTTACCACACCATTGTGTGTTTCCACGGAGATATCGGTGCTTTTAATAGCATCGTTATCAACCAGCGCAGCTTTTACCTTAGCGGTAACGCCGCTGTCATCCATGTAACCACCGACTTTTTTCATGGAGCTATCGATCTTAGAACCCGCGCTATCGGCGGAGGACTGTGCTTTGTTCATCATGGTGTCTTCTGCCATAGCAGAACCACTTACCAGCGCAGAACCTACCATTACCGCCATCAGAGTTTTTGCAATCTTAGTCTTCATCATCGATTCGTTCCTTTTGTCTTATACCACTCACAACGGTGAGCTTTTCAGCCACAAACGACGTGACTGTAGTTGTTGGCAATATCGTGCTTTTGCCCTTGAACGTTGCAGCCATCTCGCCGCATATTTTTCGTCCTGTAGAAATTAATATAGTCGGTAATCAGGAATTCACCGGGGATGGTGGTTGATTTGATGGATAAACCAGCGATTACGAGAGGTTTTAGGAGGAGTCTGTAAGAGATGAGGGAAATGTGAGTGAGAACGGGACGGCCCGGACAGGCCATCCCGCTATTGCGCAGATTAATGCTCGCGGGTTTTACGGAACACCACGTCAGGATAACGCTCCTGGGTGATATTCAGATTGACCATGGTCGGCGCGATGTAAGTCAGGTTGTTGCCGCCATCCAGTGCCAGGTTAACCTCATTTTTACGTTGGAATTCATCGAACTTCTTCGCATCACTGCACTCCACCCAGCGGGCGGTAGAGACGTTGATAGCTTCGTAGATAGCTTCCACGTTGTATTCACTTTTAAGACGCGCAACCACCACGTCGAACTGCAACACGCCCACTGCGCCAACAATCAAATCGTTGTTGATAAGCGGACGGAAGACCTGCACAGCGCCCTCTTCTGAGAGCTGCACCAGACCTTTGAGCAGCTGTTTCTGTTTCAGCGGATCGCGCAGACGGATACGACGGAACAGTTCCGGGGCGAAGTTCGGAATACCGGTGAACTTCATATTCTCGCCCTGGGTAAAGGTGTCACCAATCTGGATGGTGCCGTGGTTATGCAGGCCGATAATATCGCCCGGATAAGCCTCTTCAACGTGTGAACGGTCACCGGCCATAAAGGTCAGCGCATCGGCAATCACCACATCTTTACCGGTACGCACCTGGCGCAGCTTCATGCCTTTTTCATATTTGCCGGACACCACGCGCATAAAAGCAACGCGGTCACGGTGTTTCGGATCCATATTCGCCTGGATCTTAAATACGAAACCGGAAAATTTCTCGTCAGAGGCGGTAACAGTACGCACGTCAGTGTCGCGCGGCATCGGTGATGGTGCCCACTCAACGAGGCCATCCAGCATATGATCAACGCCAAAGTTACCCAGCGCAGTACCAAAGAACACCGGGCTTAACTTGCCCTTCAGGAACTCTTCACGGTCGAACTCGTGGGATGCGCCCTGCACCAGCTCCAGTTCGTCACGCAGCTGTGCTGCCAGCTCTTCACCAATCGCCGCGTCCAGTTCCGGATTATCCAGCCCTTTAACGATGCGTACTTCCTGAATGGTATGGCCCTTACCGGTCTGATAGAGGTAAGTTTCATTTTTATACAGGTGGTAAACGCCCTTAAACATCTTGCCGCAGCCAATCGGCCAGGTGATCGGCGCACAGGCAATTTTCAGCTCGCTTTCCACTTCGTCCATCACTTCCATCGGGTCGCGGATGTCACGGTCGAGTTTGTTCATAAACGTCAGGATCGGCGTATCGCGCAGACGGGTAACTTCCATCAGTTTACGGGTACGATCCTCAACGCCTTTCGCGGCGTCAATCACCATCAGGCAGCAGTCGACCGCCGTCAGAGTACGATAGGTATCCTCAGAGAAGTCTTCGTGTCCGGGGGTGTCCAGCAGGTTCACCAGGCTGCCACGGTAAGGGAACTGCATCACCGAGGTGGTAATGGAGATCCCACGCTGTTTTTCCATCTCCATCCAGTCAGATTTCGCATGCTGGTTAGAGCCACGGCCTTTTACCGTACCGGCGGTCTGAATAGCGTGTCCGAACAGCAACACCTTTTCAGTGATGGTGGTTTTACCGGCATCCGGGTGAGAAATGATGGCAAAAGTGCGGCGGCGCGCCACCTCTTGCATAAAGGGTGCATTTGACATGGAGCTTCTTCTGGTTTGGCGCTGTGCCTGCGCACGACAGAATGCGTGCTACGGTTTTCACAGCCGATTAATCAATAATGGCCGGCATTTTCGCCTATCCCGGCGTCAGACACAATGACTGGCCGCCGCTTATTCAGCCAAAAAAGCGGATGCCTGCTCACGGACGTCTGTTAAGGCCGTTGCAATGCGGCGCGATCGGCCTCGCACTCTGCCCGACAGCAGCACCCCTCAAGATGATCGTTCACCAGCCCCAGCGCCTGCATCAGCGCATAGCAGGTAACCGGGCCGACCCACGTCCAGCCGCGTTTTTTTAGCGCTTTCGACATCGCTATCGCTTCCGGCGAAGTGCTCTGCGTCTGCCAGAATTGCAGGTCAACCCGCAGCGGCCGGTTATCTGCCGTTGGTTCAAACTGCCAGAACCAGGCGGCCAGCGACCCGGCTTCCGTTACCAGCGCCTGGGCGCAGCGGGCATTGTTAATGGCTGAAAGGATCTTGGCGCGATTTCTGACGATACTTTTATCCACCATCAGTCGTGCCACATCCTGCTCGCTATAGGCAGCCACCCTGTCGAAATCGAAACCGTCGAAGGCGCGACGAAAATTTTCGCGCTTGTTATAAATCAGGTGCCAGGACATGCCGGAGTGAAAACTTTCCAGGCAGACTTTTTCAAACAGCAGACGATCGCTGACCACCGGCCTGCCCCACTCACTATCGTGATAGTCCGGCATGTTGGCCTGCCAGGCGCAACAGATACGCCCATCATCGGTGATGCGCAGGCCCGCCTGCTGGAGTTCTGCTTCGTCAGTTGCCGCCATTTTTTTCTCTCCCTGTGATAAACAGTGCTCTTTGAGGATAAACCTGCGGCTCCCGGCAATGCTATACATGAACGCTGTTTACCTGCATTTTAAACCACTACCACACCCATTTACCGTGAAAAGGGCCATGACTGCTATGAGTAATAACGACTATCAGCCAGCGAAAGTCTGGAGCGAGAATAAAGGCCTCGGAGGTACCTGGGGCAGCATTAACCGTCCAACGGCTGGCGCACGTTTCGAGGCCGACCTGCCGGTGGGAAAACACCCGTTGCAGCTCTATTCACTGGGAACACCGAACGGGCAGAAGGTGACCATTCTGCTGGAGGAGCTGCTGGCGCTGAATGTACAAGGTGCGGAGTATGACGCGCATCTGATCCGCATCGGTGAAAGCGAACAGTTCTCTTCCGGCTTTGTGGCGCTAAACCCGAATTCAAAAATCCCGGCGCTGCTGGATACCACCACCATCCCGGGCATCCGCGTGTTTGAGTCCGGAGCTATCCTGCTCTATCTGGCAGAAAAGTTTGGTCACTTCTTGCCAAAAGATCTGGCTGGTCGCACCGAAACGCTGAACTGGCTGTTCTGGCTACAGGGCGCAGCACCTTACCTCGGCGGCGGCTTCGGGCATTTCTATCACTATGCACCGGTCAAAATTGAATACGCCATCGATCGCTTTACCATGGAAGCCAAACGCCAGCTCGACCTGCTGGATAAACAGCTGGCAGAGCATCGCTATATTGCCGGGGATGAGTACAGCATTGCGGATATCGCCATCTGGCCTTGGTACGGCGCGCTGGTACAGGGATTGATGTATGACGCGGCAGAGTTTATTGATGCTGCCTCGTATAAAAATCTGCTGCGCTGGGCCGATGAGGTGGCGCAGCGTCCGGCGGTGAAACGGGGTCGCATCGTTAACCGCACCTGGGGTGCACCGGAAGAGCAGCTGGCCGAACGTCACGACGCGTCAGACTTCGACAAACTCGGCCTGTAACAGGCAGGGGCGACCGGATAACAGGCCGCCCCACTCTACTCTGCCCGCCGGTTAGAGGCCGAGCTTATCCTGTAATTCCTTCAGCGACGTCACCTGCCAGGTCGGGTGGATCCCTTCCGGCTGTGCGCGTCCGTCGGCATTCAACCAGCAGGTTGCCATGCCCGCGTTGATACCGCCAAGAATATCCGAATCAGGGTTATCACCCACCATCAGCACACGCTCACGCGGCGGATTACCCATCTGGTTTAACGCATAATTGAAGATTGCCGGATGTGGTTTGGCATAACCCACCTGTTCAGAGATCACCAGCAGATCGAAAACGCCGAGAAAACCGGTACGTTCAAGACGAGCCTGTTGCAGCGCGGTAAAACCGTTGGTGATAATACCCACTTTCACCCGGCCTTTTAGCGCATTCAGCAGTTCGGCGGCCCCGGCCAGCGGCGTACAGATCTCTGCCATCGCATTCAAAAAGCCTTTATTCAGCTCATGAGGTGTCGCATCCAGCTTCGCAGCCCAGCTCTCAAAACGCTGATGCTGTAACTGTAAGGCACTGATCGCCCCGTTCTGATAGTCCACCCACAGCGGCTTATTGATTGCCTGATAATCATCGTAATCGGCACGACTGAACTGCACATCATAGTGCTGGAACAGACGCTGCAAACCGGCAAACGCATCGAAGTGGAATAGCGTGTCGTCTGCATCAAAGAGGATCCAGTCCCAGTCTTGTAGCATCGGTAATGTTCCTGGTTAAATTGTCAGAGCCATCATGATCGCGTCTTCTTTACCCTCTTTCGTTGGGTAATAATTGCGGCGAATCGAGACTTCATTGAAATCCAGCTGCTCATACAGCGCAATAGCCGCGCTGTTCGAAGCGCGCACTTCCAGCCACAGCGTTAGCACGCCGCGCTGTTCCAGTTCGCTAATCAAATGCTGTAACAGCTGCCGTCCCAGGCCACGGCGTTGAAATGCCGGATCGACCGCAAGGTTGAACAGCGTGGCCTCGTCCAGCACCACCTGAGTGATGGCAAACGCGGCCAGCACGCCGTCAACCTCCAGGCGGAAGTTCAGGTAACGTTCACCCTGATTACTGGCAAAGGTTTTTTCTGTCCAGGGAAAAGCGTGGCTGCGCTGCTCAATGGCAAACGCCCGTTCAAGGTCGTGCGTTGTGAGTAAAGAAATCTGATTCATGTTGGCAAATTTGCAGCCAGAGCGCCCGTTTGGCGTCGGCATTGTGATAAAGCTCCGCCAGCAAGGGCGAGGCAAGTTGGGTTCCGGCCAATGGCACCGGGGCATCAAGTCCTAAACGCCAGCTATTGCAGCTGGCATCATCCGGCAACATCGCCAGCTGATCGGGAGTGAATAGCTGTACCTGCGGTTCACGCAGATTCAGGGCGCGCAGCACATCCATCACTAACGGATCGTGCAGTGCAGGCAGCGTTTCCGCCACAATCACCAGGCGGGTGTCTGCGGGCAGAGTCACCGCAATTTCCCCTTGCAGCGCGCGTGGACGCCGCAGCGTATATTGCGTAATGCCCATTTGCTGTAATAACCAGTCACGTCTGGAAGACATCTTTATATTTTCCTGTCTGGTCGCCTGATTGCGCCGCCATGCTAGCAAATTCGTTGAAACTGCGCCAACAAACCACAGTATTAAGCCGGATAATACACGCAGCCAACACCGTTGCAGTTTCAAGTATGCCAGCCCATATACCCCAAAAATTGGAGTTGCAACAAGGCGGCAAGGGGATGAGTCCCCGGGAGCTTACTCCGGTAAGTGACCGGGGTGAATACGCGCAGCCAGCACAGTTGCAGCTTCAAGTATGCCAGGCCTGTACCCAAATAATTGGAGTTGCAACAAGGCGGCAAGGGGATGAGTCCCCGGGAGCTTACTCCGGTAAGTGACCGGGGTGAATACGCGCAGCCAACACAGTTGCAGCTTCAAGTATGCAGGGTATAATCGCCGCTCTGATTTATAAGGAGCCATCGATGTCCGCATTTACCCCGGCCAGTGAAGTGATACTGCGCCATAGTGATGAGTTTACTGAACGCCGCGTGCTTTTTGCTGGTGACCTGCAGGATGACCTGCCCGCCCAGCTGGAAACCGCGCTGAGCCGGGTACATACCCAGCAATACCATCACTGGCAGATCCTCAGCCGTGCCCTTGGGGAGAGCGCCCATTATGGCCTGGTTGCCACCGCTGAGGTGGTCGCCGACTGCGATACCCTGGTCTATTACTGGCCAAAGAACAAGCCGGAAGCACAGTTCCAGCTGCAGAATTTGCTGTCACTGCTGCCCGTTGGCAGCGATATTTTCGTTATCGGTGAAAACCGTAGCGGCGTGCGCAGTGCGGAGCAGATGCTGGAAGGTTGGGCTTCGGTCACCAAGATCGACAGCGCCCGCCGCTGTGGTCTTTATCATGGTCGCCTGGATAAACAGCCTGCCTTTGATGTTGACACTTTCTGGGATGAATACCCGCTGGGCGATTTGACCATCAAAACGCTGCCGGGCGTATTCAGTCGCGATGCGCTGGATATCGGCAGCCAGCTGCTGCTCTCCACCCTTAAGCCACACACTAAAGGCAAAGTGCTGGATATGGGCTGTGGTGCGGGTGTGATTGCGGCGCTGCTTGCCAGCCACTCACCAAAAGTGCGCCTGACGCTGACCGATGTGAACGCTGCCGCTATCGAAGCCAGTAAAGCCACTCTGGCGGCGAACCAGCTGGAAGGCGAAGTATTCGCCAGTAATGTCTACTCCGACATTCCGGGCCGCTTCGATATGATCCTCTCCAACCCACCGTTCCATGACGGAGTGCAGACCAGCCTGGATGCTGCGCATACGCTGATCCGTGGGGCGATCACTCACCTTAACACCGGCGGTGAACTGAGGATTGTGGCGAATGCCTTCCTGCCTTACCCGCAGGTGCTGGATGAGACCTTCGGCAGCCATGAAGTGCTGTTGCAGAACGGGCGTTTCAAAGTGTACCGCGCAGTGAAAGGGCGTATGCCGAAGAAATAATCGCCCGGGGCAGCGATACAGGGGTCAGGCACGCCTGACCCGCCTTATACGTCTCTCCTTGCTCCCGCCGTAGGGGTCAGGTACGTCTGCCCCGTCTTATACGCCTCTCCCTGCTTCTACCGTAGGGGTCAGGCACGCCTGACCCGCCTTATACGCCTCTCCCTGCTCCCGCCGTAGGGGTCAGGCACGCCTGACCCGCCGTTGTTTTTCCAGGCGGTTGTTTCAACAATAAGAAATAACTGTTGACGTACCTGGTAAAATCTCTAGAATGCGCCTCCGTGGTTGCGATATAACTTTGTTATGTTGCGGGTATGCGAAGGTGGCGGAATTGGTAGACGCGCTAGCTTCAGGTGTTAGTGTCTTAACGGACGTGAGGGTTCAAGTCCCTCTCTTCGCACCAAAAACCACGTTGTTCATATTACGCAGCATCTGCGCGAAGGTGGCGGAATTGGTAGACGCGCTAGCTTCAGGTGTTAGTGTCTTAACGGACGTGAGGGTTCAAGTCCCTCTCTTCGCACCAAATGCGGTGATATGAATAGATAGTTCAACAGGACGCGAAGGTGGCGGAATTGGTAGACGCGCTAGCTTCAGGTGTTAGTGTCTTAACGGACGTGAGGGTTCAAGTCCCTCTCTTCGCACCATGTTGAATACCTCTGAAGTTGAATACCTCTGAAATTCCTTCCAAGATATCTCCTCATTTTTCAAAACATTCAATCAGTAAAAAATAATACCCCTGATTTAATATGCTCCCTGCTCTGCTATTTT
Source organism: Erwinia sorbitola (assembly GCF_009738185.1). Taxonomy (NCBI): domain Bacteria; kingdom Pseudomonadati; phylum Pseudomonadota; class Gammaproteobacteria; order Enterobacterales; family Erwiniaceae; genus Erwinia; species Erwinia sorbitola. The sequence continues at coordinate 3,985,478 of NZ_CP046509.1, forward strand.
CTTGCTGCTAACACTACAGCTTATAGCGTTGAATAATTTACAGATATCGCCGCAATACCGCCCGCCAGCGCAATGCAGGAAGGCAGCAGCATATAGTGGCGCAGCCGCTTATGAAACAGCATCACCACCGTCGCCAGAAACGCCACCACCATTAGCACACGCCACTCGCTGAATGACAATTCCATCAACGTTACCAGCGGCATCAGTGCGCAGGGCACCAGCACCCCCCAGCCACTATCCAGTGTTTTTCCTGTCATCTGGTTAACCCCACACAATCTCAAATGATAATGATTACCAATAGCATATGATAGTTCTTATCACTTTGCAGCAAGATTGTTGAAACTTTATCCCTGCGGATGACAGCCCTAGGTTTAAGTGGTAAATTGGCAGCGATCACTATTCAGAAAAATCTAATAATAACGGCTCTACACTATTCCAATTACGAGATATCGGCCACGTCCGTGTGCCATCACTTTGATATTTCAGGGCAGTCACGAGTAACTATAATGAAATTACAAAGCTACGATGAATTGCTTCACAGCAAGCATCGGCTATCGCTGATGCTATTTCTTTTTTTAAACACAGCTACTGCCGTCTTTTGCATGTTTAATGTTAATAGCCTTGCCGTATCAATGGTCACTGCCCCCACGGCAATCATCATAATATTGAGCATAATGTTACTAATATGGATGGTTTTAAAACCTTTAGGTAAATTTCCACTATTAAATATTGCCGCGCTACTGACCGGATTACTTTGGGCCTGGCAAATCGTGTTGAAGTATCACCAGAGCTTTTATTTCGATGATAGCTATCTGCTGGTTGCTCTGGTCAGCGTATTCTTTATCAGTGCTATTGCGCTGGGCGATCACCTGCTCGCCTTCTGCCTGCACACGGCGCCCGCTTCCGCAACGGTGCTGATGCTCGATCACGGCCAGAATACGCTGGTGATCCTGTTTACCATTTTCCTGCCGCTGTTTGGTTTTACCCTGCATCATCTGATGCAGCGTCGGCGCGATAACTTTACCCAGCGCCTTGTCAGCCAGCTGTACGAAGAGAAAGAGACCTACAGCGACCTGAGTATGCTCGACCCGCTCACCGGGCTGTATAACCGCCGGGGGCTGAAAAACCGTCTTGAAAATATTCTTGATAACCATGCAGGCAGCCACTTTGTTCTGCTGCTGGATATTGACCATTTCAAAGCTTATAACGACAACTACGGCCATGCGATGGGTGACCAGGCGCTGGCCCGCGTCTCGGTGGCTATCCGCGATGCGGTGCGCTCACGCGATATTGTCACCCGTTACGGCGGCGAGGAGTTTCTGGTGTTATTGACTAACGTTAATGAGTCGATAGCCATGAAGCTGGCAGAGCGTATTCGTCAATACGTACTGGATCTGGAAATTCCCCATCGCTTTAATGACCGGGTCGCGACTCATGTCACCATTAGTGCCGGAATCGCCCCACTGATTGAAGATGATTTTGACAATGCGCTGGCGAATGCCGATCGTGCATTATATCTGGCAAAGAATCAGGGCCGTAATACCATTCTCTCACATCATGATATGGTAAAAAGACCTCTCAACCAGCGTGCCGATGTACTATAAAAAATGAAGTTGGCCTATTTTCGGGCCAACTCATTTTAAAAACTTAACCTTTTTTTTAATACAAATGACCGCCAGGCCGCATGAAATTAAGATATTATCGCGAATTAAGTTATTAACTGATTAATGGCCGTGTTTATTTCTATGGCTGACCGGAAATTTTCACCCCACGCGTTTCTCGTCCAAAGGCAACAATCAGGCAGATTAAAACGGCCACCGTACCAGCGACTATCGCCATTGCCAGCCCATAGTTATTGCCATGAGCCACGGCAATTTTTGATTGCAGCGTGGCATTAACCGAGGCCACCAGATTCCCCAGCTGATAGACAAAACCTGGCAGCACAGCGCGCGCGTTGGCCGGTACCAGTTCGGTCAGCCAGCCCGGCACTACGCCCCAGGCCCCCTGCACCATAAACTGCATCAGAAATGCGCCAATCCCCACCATCCAGGATCCACTGGCAAACGCCCATAGCGGCAGCACCGGTAATGCCAGGAAAGCAGCAATCATAATCGCCTTCTTACGGCCTATCTTTTCCGACAGCGCCCCAAAGATAACCCCGCCAAGAATCGCCGCAATATTGTAGAAGATGGCAATAATACTGATGGTGTGTGGCTCAAAACCATGCTGAATTTTCAGATAAGTTGGATAGAGATCCTGGGTTCCATGGCTGAAAAAGTTAAAGCAGGCCATTAACAACACCAGATAGAGGCAGAGCTTCCAGTGACTTTTAAGCACTGGCAATAGCGCCACGCTCTCTTTGCGCTGACGCGCCGCCAGCCAGACGGGTGATTCCGGCACCTTAAAATAGATAAACGGCAGCAGCAGCACTGGCAGAGCGCCAATCAGAAACATTCCGCGCCAGCCCACCAGACTGTAGGACAGGCCAAAAACTATCGAAGCCAGCAGATATCCACACGGGTAGCCCGCCTGAAATATCCCGGACATCAGGCCGCGTGAGCGATCGGGAATTGTTTCCATCGCCAGAGACGACGCCACGCCCCATACGCCGCCCATCGCCACGCCGTAAATTACGCGGAAGATAAGAAACCACAGCAGTGAAGGTGACCAGGCAGAAAGCAGCTCAAAGACGGTGAAGGCAACGATATTGAGCATCAGGATCGGGCGGCGGCCAAACTTTTCCGCGAGGCGACCAAACAGCAGCGCCCCTATCGGCCGCACCGCCAGCGTCAGCATAATTGCCAGCGACACATCGGTGATGCTGACGTGGAAATTTTCCGCAATATCGCTGAGTACAAACACCAGAATAAAGAAGTCAAATGCGTCCAGCATCCAGCTGCCAAAACTGGCGAACGCCACATTACGTTGAGTGGAAGTCCAGTTAAACATAGGGAGGGAGTCCTGTCTTAGAGACAAACAAAAAATGTTAACCATTTGTTTATAGCATGTAAGACAGCGGTCGATTATGGCGCTTTTGTCAGGCTTGGCAGCAGACTGTAAAGAGAGATGTCATTTTGTTACCAGGCTAATGATTAGACTGGTAACTTTCAGTTCACTGGCTACAGATCGCGGGTCAGCATCGCCTGCAATCCCACCTGCTGGCCGTGTGAAAGCTCAAGAGTATTGCCATCCGGATCGGCAAAAAACGCCCAGTATCCTACCGGCGCGGGCGAGGCAACCGGGGCTTTACGCAGCACTCCTTCCTGCTCCGCCAGCGCCACTTTCTGGTCAATCTCTTCACGGGTGGCGCAGGCAACACCGAGATGGCCGAACGGGCCAAGGGGAGTATCCCTTCTGACCGCCGTCTGCACCAGCACCAGCGCGAATGGCCGCGTGAGGTCGGAGAGCCAGGCAACGGCTTGCGCTTCGGGCACCCCCGGCTGGCGCTGATGCACTACCTGCATCCCGGCATAGCGTTGATAGAAATCGATACTCTTCTGGAGATCCTGCACTTCAAACGCCACATGGGTGAACCCCACATCAATCGCAGACATCGCCCGCTCCTTATTCAGTTAGCAGAGCGCTTATCATGGCGTGTCTGGCAGGTATCAGGTGATCGTCAGTGCGGGCGGGAAGAGCGAAGAGCACGGGAAGCGCAATTTCTGTTCAGGGAGTGACCAGCAAAGGTCGATCAGGCGATAGCAACCCGACTGGCACCGCTGCGGAGATTTTCAGCGGTGCGCGCCATAAGTTGTTAAGCGATGAGCAGTACCTGCTTACCCGGCTGAGACCCGGCGCGTCATTGCCTGCCAGCCACCATCCTGCGGCAGATATTTATTGCCGTAAGTGAGATTGGCGACAGGTTTCAACACCCACTGCCCCGCCGCATCTTTAACCAGCTCATCAGCCGAGGCGCGGCAGCGATACATTTTCAGATCGACCACCTGGCTCAACTGATAATAGTGGCCTTTTTCCGGAACAAAGCTGACGATATTCATGCAGTGGTTCTTACCGCGCGCGTAGCTGTGATAAACCGTGGTTTTTCGGCCCGCATATACCGGCGTTTCGAAATAATCGCTGCTGTAGGCGGCTTCTTTCCCGCTCACCTTCGGCATCCCCCGATCCTGGGTATTTCGCAGCACCCATTCACTTTTACGGATCAACCCCCCGCGCAGTTTACCGTTCTCCATCTGATAGAGTGCGCTGCTCTCGGTGCTGCCCATGATCCGCAGCCCGGCAACCTCAGCGTCTGCCGGAGGCGGGGTAAAAAACTCCTGCTGTGGCAGCAGGCTACAGCCACTGAGCAGCAGCCCCGCCAGCGGAAGTATCCGTTGATAATGCATCGACTGCCTCCGCGATGTCAGGTCCAAATCTCCTGGCCCTCAGGGGTGATCCACACCAGCCCGGCGGGCGCTTTCGCCAGGAACCAGAAGCCGGTTTCATCAAGATCGTCCAGCTCATCGTCAGAGCCGGGCTGCGGCCATGCTGCGGCCAGCTGCTCTAGCTGCTGCTCAACCGTGCCGCTCAGGTAAACGCCATCACAGGCCAGCCGCGCTGCTCCCGTTGTCAGCAGCTGCTGCAACAGGCCAAAGAACAGCTCTTTTCTCAGGGCGCTGTTGTCGGGAATGCTGCGGCACTCAACCTCGATATGCTGCCAGACAGCGCCGAGCGACAGGCCCCGGGCGCTGGCCAGCACGCTGTTGTATATGCTCTCTCTGTTCACTGGAATTTCATCTCCACTTTTTTCCCTTTATTTATGGACGGGGTAATCACGTCAATCGTCCATTTGGCCCCGGTCTGCCCGGTCGAGTTAGAGAAGTCCCGCAGGGTCATGGTACTGCCTGCATTGGCTCCGCTGGTCACCTTGACAGAGTAAAGGGTGCCTTTACCGGGAATAGTCTTCGCCGCAGGCAGCACTTCAGCGCCGGAAATCTGCTGGAAGTATGTTTTCACTTCAGCTTCAGAGGCACCTTTAAATACCGGCGCACCGATACTGGTATTGGGATCGGCCATTAACGTTTTTCCGTTCATCGACAGTGTGAAATCTTTCGGCGTAAGCGAGGCGTTATTATACATAGCCGCCAGATCATTGATCTTATTTTGCGCCTGCTGCTGATACACCATACCGGTGGTTTTTGTGCTGAGATCAGTCGCATTTTTATTGTTCTGCGCAATACGCTCCAGCGCTGCGGCCTCTTCCATAATATTCGCAGTACTGCCGCTGTTAACGGTTTTTCCCGATGCGGCAGGGGCTTTCATGGTGCCCGGCATATAGGCGCTGGCCAGTGAAACGGTAATCGCGTGCAGCTGCATCACCGTATCGTAACGGTCGGCGATCTCATCCCAGCTTTTACCAGAATCCCTGGCGATAGCAGTAATCGCGCGGTCACGCGTGACGCTCCCGGCATCCACCCCGGACATAATCGCGCTGGCGTTAGCGGCATCCTGCGGATACAGCTCGCTGTAAAGCAACCGCACGCTCACGCTCTTCCCGTAGCTGTCGAGCGCCTGCTGCGCCTTGCTTACCAGCGCGGTGCAGGCTGCGCCGCCTTTATTACCGTTGGTGCAGACGTCCTTGATCGCCTGGTCGCGGGCTTTATCCACCTTGCGCGTGGCGCTCAGTTCGCTGGCCTCGGCGGCGCTCAATGTGCCCAGGCGCTCTTTGCGCTCCAGCACTGCCTTACGCTCCGCTTCTCCGGCGCTGAGGTAGTTATGCTCCATCGCATTCTTACCGGCGTTATAGCCTTCTGCCGCCCCCTGGCTGTCGCCGCTGGCGACGGCACCTGCCAGGCTGGAGGCAATCAGCGCGAGGTTCTTGATGGTACTTTTCTGCTGATCGTTAAGATCGCTGGTCGCCACGTCCGGATAGAGCGCGTTATGGATGGTTCGGATCGCCAGCTCACCACCGCCAGCGCCTGCCGCGCCCGCAGCTGCATTCTGCCCGCTCATCTCTGCCACCACGCCGCCGAGGATCGCATGAGCAAAGGCGTTAGTGGCGATCTCTTCCGCCGTTGGATTTTTTGGATCTGACAGCGTCAGGTCTTTGATCACCCCGGCCATATAAGGCGCAGAGGCCTGGGCCAGTGCTTTACTGGCATCGCCCCCCGCCAGCGCAGTAATCGCCGTTGCGGCGGCGTTCGCGGCCATTTTGATGCTGCCGTCATCCTTGTAGTCTTTCATCATATCCTGGTAGATATCGCTGCCTTTTACCCGCTCCCAGTAGGCTGCGCGATCTTGTTTCGTGGCGTCCGCGCCCGGCGCTTCACCCGCTTCTTTAATGCCAGCTTCCAGCGCCCAGTATTCGCGTTCAGCAATGGCTGCGCTGACGGTCTGGCTCGCCACCTGACCAATCAGCTGGACGGTTTGCAGGCGCTTCTGCTCTTTAGCCTTATCAAAAATCGGGCTGAGTGTTTGGTTGGCATGTTCAACGTCGCGACTCAGAGTGCTGACATCCTGCTGCTGTGCATCGCTGTTGCGTACAATCAGCGTTCCGTCAGAAACTGCCGAATACGTGGTGCTCTCACCGCTGCCGCTGGAGCGCGACGCTGACATCGATGTCGGTGCCAGGTTATCGCCAAGCTGCTGAGTCACCGTGCGTTTCTCTGTCTGTTTGTCTGCCGGTAGCGACGAGTTATCCTCATCTTTCAGCGAGACAGAGCTGGTCATCCCCAGACTGACACCTGAGGTATCATAATCGGCCTGATTCTGAATATCAGTGAAGCCAAGCGTCCCGGTATCAAGACGGTTTTTTGCCGTTTCAGCGGTACTGCCAATCACTGCGCCGTTAAGCTGCGTGTGGTTACCCACGGTCACATCGTAGCCGCTATCCCCGGCGAAGAGACCGCTCTGCTCCTGCACGCTGTCGTAGTTGCTGTTGATCTTGTCATTGCTGATCGACAGGCTGCCGCTGGCGGTCATCGAGCCAAATGTGAAGCTCAGACCGCCGCTGATATTCTGATCTTTCGATTTATAGTTGTTGCTGTCCTGCTCGCTGGTAATCGTCAGGTCACGCCCGACGTCAGCCACAATGCGATCGGCGCTGACCTGTGCACCGGTGAGCGTCGTATCACGGCCGCTCAACAGCGTAACTTTGTTACCCGCATCCAGCGTGGTTTCGTTATGGGTCAGACCATCGCCATTTTCGCTGCCTTTGCCTTTATTACCATTGGCAAAGATACTGATCCCCCAGCCACCGGAACCCACGCCAATACTGGCCCCGACCGCGCCGCCGCCGCTGCTTTTACTGCTGCTGGAGAGCTGGGTATTTTCTGCTGACAGCAGGCTGATATCGCGGGAAGCCGACAGCAGCATCTCATTTCCGGCCTGTAGCTGGCTGCCCTGCACCAGGATATCCCCATCCTGCATCGATCCATCGCTGCCGGTAGCGAAGATATTCAGATCCCGCGCCGCCTGAATAGCGCTGCCCGCTGACGTCATCTGGTCGCTCTGGCTTTCGCTCTGCGCTTTCTGCATTCCCAGCGACAGGCTGATACCAACAAAGCTGGTATTGGTGGGATCCTGCACCGCCCCGCGTACCGCCTGCGCTGCCTGATAGCCGTCCAGCCCCGCCTTAACCTGTTGCAGGCGTGCCACGCGATCGTCCTGCTTATCGGTTTCCATCTCAGAGATGGTTTTTGCAGTACTCAGCGCCGAGCCCACCGCCCCGGAGAGAGCCAGCGTCAGACCGCTGGAGCGCGATTCGGTGGTGCTGTGTTTGCTGGCGCGATTCTCTGCGGATCCAATCTCAACGTTTTTCCCCATCAGATTGATATCGTTACCGGCGATCACATCCGATCCGCTGATCTTCAGGTCGTTACCGGCAATCAAGGTGGTATCGCCGCTCACCGATCCCAGCTGGCTGCCCTTCGCCGTCTGTCCGGTAGTTTCATCGGTAGATTTATTAAACGTTGACCCCACGGTAAAGCCAATTCCGCCGCTGCTCATCAGGCCGGACTTGGTTTTCTGCGTCATCGCCCAGCCGTCGCGGCTCTCCTGCGCACTATCCACCGTCAGGTTGTTGCCCGCTTTGGCGGTAAGTGAGTCATCGGCCGCTACGTTACTGCCGTTAATGCCCAGATCGTGTCCGGCTGACAGCGTAATATCCTGCCCGCCGAGGTTACTCCCTGCGACGTTCTGCTGATTAAATCCGGCACGAGTGGTGGTGGTGTTGCTGGACATAAAGCCAGAGCCTTTCACCTTCGATGCCATATCCAGCGACGACTGCTCACCCGCGGTGCCGATAGTCATATCGTTCCCGGCGGTGAGGCTCAGGCTATTGGTGGCATTGAGCGTGGCCGCCGCTGCCGTCAGATTATTCGCCGCCTGAAGTGCCACATCGCCTGCGCCTGTAATTTCACTGCCAACGGCGGTGGTTGAACTCTGGCTCAGGTGATTGTCTTTATTCCATACCACGCTGTCGCTGCTGCCGGCATGCACCGCCGTGAGGTTAATATCGCGCCCGGCCACCACGGTGGTCTGGCTGTTCTCACCCGCGTTAACCACTTTGGCACCCTGCACATTAACGTCGCGCGCAGCCTGGAGAGCCAGCTTGCCGTTATCCTGCTGTACATACATACCCGCCACGCGAGATACCGTGTCACGGCTAAAGCTGTTGCTGCCGTTGCGGCTTTCCGTATGAGTGGTTTGTGATACCAGGTTAAGATCGCGCCCAGCGCTTGCCACCAGCGAGTTCTGCGCCTGAATCAGTCCGCCGTTATTGGTCAGGTCATTATTCGCCAGCAGCTGTACGCTGCCGCCGCTGATAATACCGCCGACGTTGGTGATGGTATCGCCGCTAATACTCAGCAGCTGGCTGGCATTGACCCGGCCCGAGTTGAGCATATTGCCGCTGACGCCGATGGCAATATTGCGCCCGGCCAGCAACGCCCCGCTGCCGTCGATATCGCCCTGTTTAACCTGCGCATAGACCTGCGGCACCAGTACACTCTGACGGCTGCCGTCAGCCAGCGTGACATCACGCGCCACCAGCCACACCATGTCGCTGGTGATATTGGCCATCTGGCTGGCGGTCAGCGCTACGCCCGGCACCAGGTTAAAGGTTTTACCGAACGCTACCCCGGCTTCCATCAGTGCTTTATATTGATCTTCATCGCTCTGATATCCGGCCAGATAGCGATCGCCGGTCAGCTCCACCAGCTGCTCACGCACCAGACGCTGCTCGTAGAAGCCATCGCCGAGGCGTTTCTGCGTGATATCCGGATCGGACTGCAACTGCGACAGCATAAAGTCAGAACTGAGCCAGGTTTTCTGGTTGGTATAACGCGGATCGGTTTCGATCAGATAGCTGCTGGAGGCGGAAGGCAGCTGGTTAAACAGGCTGTTCTCCGGCAGGGTGGTATCCGGTACCTGTGAGCGGATCACCGTGGAGTCGGTGCCGCCCGCAATCTCGATACGCTGGCCGCCAGGCAGCGAAGCCAGATCGCCGCTGTTCAGCAGGCCGAGGCTGTAGCCATTAAGGGCCGGGGCGCTGCTGTCTGTGCGGGTGTTACCCGTTGCCACGCTCGGTGACAGGGCAATAGACTGGATCTCATCCGGTGGTGTGTACGGTGAAGCATCATGCTTCTGTTTATCGTGGCCTTTCTTATGGATGCGATCCCACTCGATCACCTGTCCCACTTTCTGGATCAGCAGGGTGCCTGCCTGCTCAACGTTTTTCAGGTTAGCATTGCTGACCAGCAGGTCGCTCCCGGCAATAATGCGGCTCTTATCGTTGAGGGTGCTGTCTGCATTGATCGACAGATTACCGCCCGCAATAATCTGCGCCGGATCGCTTTCGGTGATCTGCTCCTGCCAGGTGCTCTGGGTGTAGGCATACTGGTAGTAGTGATCCTGTTTACATATGACGCCGCTGATGCAGATATGCTGCACTTCGTCGTGATAGAAGCTGATGTCATAGTCGCTGGTGCCGTAATGGACGCCGTTATTCAGCCCCACCACCATATATTCATCTTTCTGCTCATCGGAGATGTGCACCATCCCGGTAGCAAAGTGGTCGTTGATATTGTTCAGCGTGGCGGTATTGATCAGCATATTCCCGGCGGATTCAATCGTCGCGCTATGGTTATTCAGGGTAGTGGCGCGGCCGCTGGCGGCGAAATCCTCATCGAGCTGGCCGCCAATCGACATATCACCGCCGCTGTAGATCAGGCTGTGCGCGCTGTTGTTCAGGGTACCAACGCCGAGATCAAGGCGCTGACGGGCAGCAATAGTGGCAGCGCTCTCACCCTCCATCAGGTTATTCAGCTCGCCCGCCTGAATCGCCAGATGGTCGCCATAAATACGCCCGGTGCCGATATTATTTAGCGTGCCTGCACGAAGTACGGTTTCTACGCCGTCAATCACACCGCGGTTGTTCAGCTCACGGGCCACATCCACATGCGTAATCTGCCCGCTGATATCGCCGCTCTGCTGGTTGTTCAGGTCGGCCGCCGTCACTGCCAGCTGCTGGCCCGCGCTAAGTTGCCCCGTATTTTCCAGCGCCCCCTGAACCGCAAGGTCAAGGTTGCCATTGGCAAGGGTGCTGCCAGCGTTACTGAAGTCACCGTTGACCGCCAGCTGCATATCGCCCAGCGAAAGAAGCTGCCCGTTGCCGCTGACTGATTGCAGGTCGCCATGAAGGTTTTTCCCGGTAATCACCTTACCGCCCTCATTATTCAGCCCCCCTGCGCTCAGGGTTGCCGATTCAACAGCGGCGATGCCGCCATTCTGGTTATTGAGCGCCAGTCCGCCACTATCGAGCGTCAGCTGCTGGCCGACCATTGTGCCGCCCACGTTATTGATGCCAGTGCTGCGCACCTGCACGTCGCCCGCCGATTCCAGCCGCCCGCCGTTATTGTCCAGCTGCGCGCTGGTCAGGGAGAGATCGCCCGCGAGCGCGGAGATCATGCCGCGATCGTTATTCAGCGATCCGGCAGAGTTGACCGTCACCGCCGATCCCGCGCTGCGGCTGTCGCTCAGGTCGATCTCTGCGGCCTGCATTTCAAGTTTCCCGGCCGCCAGATTCTGCCCGTGGCTGGCGATTTTCCGCTGGCCGGAGAGCGTCAGGTTACCGCTTTTTCCTACGCTGCCATCGGCGCTGATCCCACCGCCAAAGACTGAATTTTTGCTGCTGTTAAGATCAGCGGCGCTGGCATGGGTATCACGCCCGGCGGCAATCAGGCCGTCGTTGTTCAGCTCCCCGCTGACGCTGGCAGTCAGATCGCGAGCAGCATACAGGGTACCGCTGCTGTTGCTTAACTGGCCGCTGGTCGCCACCAGATCGCCACTGAGCGCGGAGATCTTACCGCGATCGTTATTCAGAGTGCCGTTGGTAGTCAGCGCCACATCGGCACCGCTGCTCTGGCTGTCGCTGAGGTCAATCTCTGTGCCCTGAATCGCCAGTTTTCCCGCTGCCATGTTCTGGCCGTGGCTGGCCAGCTTGCCGCTGCTGGTCAGGGTTAAATCGCCTTCTGTGCCCAGGCTGCCATCACTTTTCACTCCGGCACCGAAGACAGATTTTTTGCTGCTGTCGATCGCGCCCGCACTTACGCGGGTATGGCGCGAGGCAACTACCATGCCGTCATTATTAAGCTGGTCGCTGACAGTGGCCTGCACATCGCGCCGGGCATACAGCGTGCCGCTGTTGGTGAGTGCGCTACCACTGAGCTGAATATCGTCGCTGGCGTTGATTTTCCCGCTGTTTTCAATATGCCCGTCCGCGCTGATAGTGACGCTGCCCGCCTGTGCACCCAGCGTTCCGGCATTACGTACCCCAACGCCCTTTTCAGTCCCGATTAGCTGAATTTTCCCGGCATACATCCCGCCCAGCTGCGCCACATCCAGCGCCAGCACCGGCTTCGCATCGTTATCACCGGCGCTATTTTTGCTGATGTTTTTTCCATCGGCGCTGACGCGGTTTTTCCCGGTGGTCACTTTGAGATCGTTCGCCCAGATGCCGCTGTTCACTTGCACGGTATGCGCAATCAGGTCGGTATAGTCCTGACGGCTGCTGTCCATCCCGGCACCCTGCACCACAATCTGACCGCCGTTTACCTGATACCCCGTCAGCTGTCCGTTCTGGATAATGGCTTTACCGGTGGTCAGCGAGGCGCGGTTGGCGTTAATAAAGCCGCAGCCATCGCAGGTAATCCCGGCAGGGTTAGCGATCACCACCTGGGCTCTTTTTCCCGCCACTTCGATATAGCCATTCAGCTTGCTGGGATCGCGCGAGTTCACCTCGTTGAGGATCACTTTTGCTTCACCGCGCGCCAGATAAGGGTTGCCGGACACCCAGCCCCCCTGCTGCGTCCGTACATCGCGGTGGGAGTTATTCAGGATCACGCCTTTTTTATCAACGTCGAACTGGCTGTAGTTATTACGCGACACGCCGCCCGCACTCGGTGCCTGAATATTGACCTGCGGCGTTCCGTTGGCGGTCTTTCCGACCATCGGCTGCTGACCGGACGGCGCTTTGCCGTCTGCGACAATTCCCGCCGCCTGCGCCTGTGGCATCAGTGCCACCATGCCCAGCGCGCCGAGGGTAAAGAAGGCCAGCGGCGTCAGCTGACCAATCAACTGGCTGAGTGTGTGCCCTTCGCCGCTCACCGCCGGGCCTTTACCATGACCACGGCCATTTTCAGCAACCACCATCAACAGGCCGCGCGCCTTGTTGAAAATTACGCGATAAAGATTCTTATTCACCTGGGTTCATCCCTTCCAGTTAATGGCTTGCCAGCGGCGTTTCGCGCTGCCAGCGTGCAAAATCCTGATGCGTCACCGCATCGCCACGGAAATTCATCACACGCAGACCGCGCTCCTCACCTTTGTGATACAGCGAGCGGAAGCAGTGATGCGGAAATAGCGTGCCGCCAACCAGGCGACGCAGCGCCTGCTGCTCACCAAATGGTGCGATCCAGTCGCGGATCCACAGACGGTCACCGCTGTTCCAGTCACGCTCCTGCACGTAAATGCCGGGCTGCGTGAGATAACGCTGTTCCGCTTCCTCATCCAGCCAGGCCCAGCTCAGGAAAAGCACCGGCTTATCGTCACGCATCGCCAGCGTAAACTGCTGGTGCTTAATCGCCGGCAGCAGCAGCGTCGACAGGGCGCTGAGAGGAATATCGCGATGCTGTGCCGAATGCATCCACAGCCAGACGCTGGCGCCCAGCACTTCAGATTCGCTGAACCCGCTACTCAACAGCGGTGAGATCACCTGAAAACCATTTACGGGGATTGTCATATCAGTATTGCCAGCTCAGGTTGAAACCGAGGGATACCGGGCTGGTGCGAAAACCGTCCGGTTTAGAGAACGGCACCCCCGCAAACAGGTCGTAACCGGTATTAAACGCGTTACCTCGCAGGCCGATAACTCCCCCCGCCAGATGGCGGCCGACCTGATAATCAATCCCGCCCTTCACTTCGCCATAGTCAGCGCCGAGGTAGAGCTCCTGATTAGGCAGCGGGGTGCTCCAGGCAATGTCGTTGCGGACAAACCAGCCCTCATCACCATTAAGCGTGTATTCGCCGTCGAAACCGCGCACTGTCCAGCGGTTACCGATAGACATCTGATCCTGCGGCGTCAGCGGAGAGTGGGTCATCTGGCGCTGGAACTGCCCGTTATAACGGAATGACTGCCCCCACATCTGGAAAGGAGCATCCAGCTGCAGGGAAAGCTGAATAATTTTCGCCAGCCCGGTGCCTTCGCCAAAACTCTCTTCCGGCGCGGGTTCCGCACCGAACCAGCGAGTACCGCGCTGATAGCTCACCCCGGCATCCAGAGTGGCCGGGCCGATATAGTGACGATGCTGTAAACCCAGGCGCCATGCAGCGGTCTGCCGGTGCTGTTGCAGGATCTCTGTATCATTGATGTAGTTGCTGGACTCGCGCGTCATCACCTCATAGGTAAAGGAGGTTTTCTGACTGCCGCTGCGGTGCAGTACGCGCCCGAGCTGCCAGTTCACGCTTTTGGTTTTACCGCTGTAGCTATAGTCGAAACCCGTACCCTGCCCGGACTGGCGGAAATCGTAATCGCTGAAGGTCACGCCGGTGTTCCAGTAACCGAAAGGCACGGAGTAGTGAATCAGGGTGTTTTTGCTGTTCTTATCGCCCTTCTGCTGTAAATCGCCGCCGGCAGAGACGTAAAACATATCGCTAAGTGATAAAGGGTTGTCGATGTAGAGGGTCAGTCCCCCCTGATAGCGCCCGGTGCTTTTACTGCCTGAGTCATCAAGGTTGGCACCCAGCCGCCAGTGACGCGACTGCTTCCAGCTGACGTTGATATCGCTTTCGCCAGGCTCTTCACCGGGCACAATCTGCATATCCGCCTGCACCGTCGGCAAGCGCTGTAGGTTTTCCAGCCCCTGCTCGATATCACGCAGATCCAGCAGCTCCCCTGAACGGGCAGGCAGTGCGGTATAGAGCTGAATATAGCGGTCGCTATCTGGCGTCAGGCGTACATTGCGCACCCTGCCCGGCACCAGCAACAGTTTCAGACTACCGCTGTTAAGATCCTGCGGCGGTGCCAGCACGCGGGCGGTGACATAACCGTGGTCGACCAGGCGGTTCTGCAAGGCACTCATCAGCAGATTGATACCTTTTCCGCCCAGGCACTGCCCCTTTGCCTCATCGGCCAGCTTTTGCAGCGGCATCCACTGTGGAAACGCCTCTCTCCCCTGTAACTCAATCTGTTGCAGGGCAAAACAGGGCTGTTCCGCAGGGAACTGGATATGGCTAAAGAAACTTCCCGGGGGCTGTAAACGTACGTCTGGTGTTGGCGGAGCCAGCTGACGTTCAATTGCGCGCTGACGCTCCTGCTGGTTAATTAATTGCTGATCGCCAGGCGTGGCTGCGGCCACATTACCTGTGTGAAATAAACTGATAATAATGGCCAAACTGCTGAGACGAGCAGGAGTTATCCCGTCTTTTTCAGACGCAATCCGTAGCATAGTGATGCCCTGAGCAAGGTTTATTATTTATATGATGTTGATGCCAGGTACTTTAACGATTTCTTACCCAGGATTGTTCCTAAACTTACACAACGCTTACAATTCAGTGACGATTTAAACGACAGAAATATCAGGAAAATCCTAATATTTAACATTTATAAATAAGATAAAATTTATATATATCAAATAGATAAATACACATTAAGGAAAAACACATAAAGAGACATAAGTCAAATTCACATCTTTGAATTAACTGGAAACAAGTAGAAATCGTTAAGATAAAACCTAGGTTATATAGAGACTGCTGGCCCGGAAAAGCAGGTGATATCCAACGAAAATAAACTCTGCAAGGTTATTACTTTTACCTCTGCCAATAATTTAAAGTACACTCCCGCCGGGTATTTCTGCTGAAAGAAAAGGCGTGTCACTGATCTCATTCTCTATCACCCGTAGTCGCCTTGCCGCCTGGCTAGGTCTGCTGGCGATACTGCTGCTGTTTATTGCTCCGGTGATCTCAAAATCACTGGCGCAGGCGCGTGGCAGCGATAGCATGATGATGCATCATGGGATGATGATGGAGATGTCTGACATGCCAGATATGCCAGATATGTCACCTCCGCCCGGTGCTGCTGTTCCTCAGGAACATCATCCGATGTCGATGATGGATGACAATGCCTGCGGCTACTGTGTACTGCTGGCGCATCTGCCCCTTGACCTGCTGACGCTGCCGCAGCTGTGGTGGTCGTTACAGGCCGCAGCCCTGCCGGATGTGCCGCTGTTTCAGCCCGTCGTTGCCCGTTTTGTTCCGCGTTTCTTTCATCCCCGCGCCCCGCCGCCCGCCATGGTTTCACGTTCAGTCAGTTAACGTTGAGATGTGGGAAAGCCCGCATTCCCTGTGAATGCCTGTAAAACAGGCAGATGGAAGAGACTATGTCAGAAAATATCCGGCACGCGGCCACGCACGCCACCCGCACCCGTAGTACGCTGATCCCGCTGCTGCGTCGCCTGCATTTCTATATCGGGCTGTTTATTGCACCGTTTATCTTTGTTGCGGCGCTGACCGGCACGCTGTATGTGCTCACCCCTCAGCTGGAAAATACACTCTATCACTCCCAGTTATTCACCGCGTCAACCGGGGAAGATCGCCCGCTTTCGGAGCAAATTGCTACTGCAACTGCCATTATGGGCCATGAAACTCATATCGCTGCCGTGCGCCCTGCTCCTCATTCTGGTGAAACCACCCGCGTGATGTTTTCCGCAGCCGATCTCGGCCCATCGGAAAGCCGGGCAGTATTTATTGACCCGAAAACCCTTGAGATCCGCGGCGCGCTGACGGTATACGGCACCAGCGGGGTGCTGCCACTGCGTACCTGGCTGGACTATCTGCACCGCAGCCTGCTGCTGGGCGATTTCGGCCGCAACTACAGTGAGCTGGCGGCGAGCTGGTTATGGATTGCAGCACTTGGCGGTGTCGTACTCTGGGCCACCAGCCGTACACCGCGCCGTAAAACGTTACGGGCCAAACCCACGCCCGCCCAGCGCCTGGCCGGTCAGCGTCACTGGCACACCACGCTCGGCCTGCTGCTGTTGCTGGGTCTGATATTCTTCTCCGCCACCGGACTGACCTGGTCGCGCTGGGCGGGGGATAATATCTCCCTGCTGCGCAGCCATTTTGGCTGGATGACTCCCTCGGTGAACACCGCGCTGCATCCCGCATCAGCGATGGCAATGGATATGCCGCTGGATGAACACGCGGAGCATAAGGGCCATATGATGATGGCTCATGACGCGGTACCGGCGGCGGTCAGCCCGGCACAGTTTGATGCGGTACTGCAAGCGGCGCGGGCTGCCGGGATTGATGCGGCGAAGCTGGAGATCCGACCATCATATCGGGCAGATAAAGCCTGGACAGTAAATGAGATCGACCGCAGCTGGCCGACTCAGGTCGATAGCGTAGCGGTTGATCCGCAGAGTAACGCGGTGATCGATAAAGTAGAGTTCGCCAACTTCGGCATGCTGGCAAAGCTGACGCGCTGGGGGGTGGATGCGCATATGGGGGTGCTGTTCGGCGTGGCGAATCAGCTGGTGCTGGCACTATTCGGTTCCGGGCTGTGCGTGATGATTGTGTTCGGTTATCGCATGTGGTGGCTGCGTCGCCCGCAGAAAGGACAGGTTTCGCCGCTGGATACGCTGATGGGCTGCTGGCAACCGCTATCAATCAGCGCTCGTTTTCTGCTGCTGACACTCACGCTGATTGCCGCAGTTTGTTTACCGGTGATGGGATTGAGTTTGCTGATGTTGCTGGGAGTGGATCTGTGGAGATGGCGGAAAGCGATTAGCTGAGTTTTGCGGCCAGGATCAGCCCAAAAGCGCAGGAATTCGGATTAATGTCAGCCGCAGGGATCAGGACGAGGCGTGCCTGACCCATCGGTGCAGGACGAGGCGTGCCTCGCCCCTACGAAACCGGATGGATATCTGTTGTAGGGGTCAGGCATGCCTGACCCTGCGAAAGCGGATGGATATCTGTCGTAGGGGTCAGGCATGCCTGACCCGTCAGTGCAGGACGAGGCATGCCTCGCCCCTACGAAACCGGACGGGTATCTGTTGCAGGGGTCAGGCACGCCTGACCCTGCGAAAGCGGATGGATATCTGTCGTAGGGGTCAGGCATGCCTGACCCGTCAGTGCAGGACGAGGCGTGCCTCGCCCCTACGAAACCGGATGAGTGTCTGTTGTAGGGGTCAGGCATGCCTGACCCGTCGGTGCAGGACGAGGCATGCCTCGCCCCTACGAAACCGGACGGGTATCTGTTGTAGGGGTCAGGCATGCCTGACCCTGCGAAAGCGGATGGATATCTGTCGTAGGGGTCAGGCACGCCTGACCCGTCAGTGCAGGACGAGGCGTGCCTCGCCCCTACAAAAGCGGATGGATATCTGTCGTAGGGGTCAGGCACGCCTGACCCGCAGGTTCAAAGGGCAGCGGCCCCTACAATGGCTTCGCCAGATAATGTTCCAGCATCCCCAACAACAGCTGATTATCCACCGTCTGCAACACATGCACCAACCCGCCCTGCGGCTCACCAATGCCCACATCGACACGTAGCGGCTGGCGGAAACGCCATGACTTGCCGCGCGTCATCCCCGGCCGCAGCTCTACATCAACAAAATAATCCGCCGCCGTGCCCACCCGCTGGTTAAGCAGCCATGCCACCACCAGCGCATCGTGGATCCAGCTACCTGGCAGATGGCGCGTCTGAATCGAATAATCAATCCAGGGACGCAGCGTCTCAGTTACAAAACGTGCCAGCGGCGTATCTATTTGCGCAATACGGTTAAGATTTTGATGGGTCATCAGCGTCTGGCTGGTAACATCCATCGGCACCAGCGTGATGTTCGCACCGCTGGTCAGCACCTGATGCGCCGCCTCGGGATCGATACCGAAATTGGTGTCTTTAATAAAATCATCCAGCGCAAACACACCGCCCATAATGGCGATCTCCTGCACCGCATCGGCCATCTCCGGATAGCGTTCCAGCGCCAGCGCGACGTTGGTTAATGGGCCAATCGCCACCAGAGTAATCTTTCCCGGATTAGCGCAGATCAGCTGCCCTATCGCATCTGCGGCTTCAACCGCTGGGGGAGTAAATGAGTGCGGCTGACGCACGCCGCGCCACAGATGTCCCAGCTGATTGCTGTGTACACGCTCATCCAATGCCTGACGCCATGGCCCGGCGGGTTCGCACAGCGCGGCATCAGCCCCTTTCACTACGTCTACCGGTTGCCCGATACGATCCATCAAATCTTTCACTACGCTGTATCCCACATGACTTGGGGTATTCCCCGCAACCGTGGTGATCAGCTCCAGCGAAATTTCCGGCGCAGCCAGCGCCAGAGCAATAGCTAACCCGTCATCGACGTTAGCACCCGCAATACCATTCCCCGGATCACAATCAATAATTAATCTTTTCATATTGTTATCTTATTATCGGCCAGCTCACAGCCGCAGGATTCACCAAGTTCAAGATGATGAGAGAACTCACTGAGCATGCTCTCACCTTTCCACGCCGCCAGCATTTTTATGGCAGTTTTTGCCATCTCATGCACCGGCTGACGAACGGTAGTCAGTGAAGGCACGTGATAAGCAGATTGATCGGTGCCGTTAAAACAGACCAGCGCCAGCTGATCCGGCACGCGGATTTGGTGTTCAGACAGGGCACGGATGCAACCAATAGCCTGCGCTTCGTTGGAAGTAAACAGCGCCCGCGGACGCGTCGATCCCTGCATCATGCGCTGTGCCGCCTGATAACCACCATCGCGGGTGTAAGTGGTATGGAAGATCCACTCAGGGCGCTCTTCCACACCAAATTCCGCTAGCGCATCACGCCATCCGAGCAGACGATCCTGTGTATTCAGCATCTCCGGCGGGCCGCAGAAAATGCCCACTTCCTGATAGCCGTGACTCAACAGATGAGCGGTGACCTGACGCGATGCTGCGCGTTCATCAACGCGTATTACATTTACCTGCAATGAGGGATCAACCCGATCCAGCATCACAAAAGGGGTGCCGCTGGATTGCAGCACATCAATATAGGGGTGACGATCGACGCTGATATAGAACAGGCCGTTCACCTGCTGACTCAGCAGATTGTTGATCAGCTGCAACTCGCGTTTACGGCTGTCGCCAGCATCGCCCAGCAGCATTACCATATCGTTTGCCAGCGCCTGCTGTTGCAGCTCATGAGCCAGCGAAGCAATAAACGCGTTACCAATATTCGGCACCACCAGCCCGTAGGTTCGCGTGGTGCCGGAAGCCAGCGCACGAGCCACGCTATTCGGGCGATAACCGGTGCTTTTAATCGCGGCAAGTACGCGCTCACGGGTCGCTGGTGCCACCGGACGCGGCCCGTTATTCACGACGTAGCTCACTACCGCCACCGAGGTTCCGGCTGCCTTTGCTACATCAGCACGAGTAGCACGATGATGAATCTGTTTTGCCACAGGCACTCTTCCTTACAGATACACAGAGTCAGGCCGGATAAATCCGGCCCGTGAGTCCCTTAAAATGTCTATCCAGCGAAATAATCGTGCCAAACACCACACTATTTAACGCTGCCTTCCATGGTTAAATCGCATCTTCCGGTGCGTTAAGATCGCGGCCTCGCGTTTCCGGTGCCACAAAAGTAGTGAAGAAACCGATACCCGCCATTACCGCAAAGTAAGTGGCAATAGGCCACCAGTGACCGGTCCAGGCCAGGAGCGCAGATGCCACTAGCGGGGCAGTGCCACCGGAAAGAATTGACCCCAGCTCTTTCGCTGTCGCCATTTTGGTGTAGCGGTGGTGAACGCCAAACAGCTCCACCCCCCATGCCGCCTGTACGCCGAAAATGCCCAGCGATGCCAGGCCCATACCTGTCACTATAGTCGCAATCACGATCGCCGGTTCACGCGAGTCCAGCAGCATAAAGGCCGGGAAAGCGTAGAGGATCAGCAGCAGACAGAAGACACGATAGGTAATACGGCGACCAAAGCGATCCGACAGCCAGCCGGCCAGCGGGATAATCAGGAAGCCAAGTAGCGAAGCGATAAACACTGCGGTGGTAGCCACCGATTTATCCACCGCCAGCACTTTCACTACGTAGCCGATAATAAAGCCCTGAGCAAGATAGGACGGGCCGTTTTCGCCAATGCGCAGGCCGACCATCGTCAGGAAGGCACGGCTGCGTCTCCAGAATCCACGGCTATCTGCTACCGCTGGCGCAGCGGCCAGAACCTGCTGGCGCTCGGCCTCAAGCTCGGCTTTTTTGCGCTCAAATACCGGGGTTTCACGCAGGTTACGACGGATCCACAGCGCTGCCAGCGCAATCAGCGAGCTGCACAGGAACGGGATACGCCAGCCCCACTCTTGCAGGGATTGCTGATCCATCTGCACTACTGCCAGCCAGACCAGCGAGGCCAGCAGCGTACCGCTGTTGGAGCCGAGGGCAATAATCGAGGAGACCAGACCGCGCCGCTGTGCCGGTGCATATTCGCCCAGCATCACCGTACCGCCGGAGAGTTCTGCTCCCGCCCCAAAGCCCTGGCTAAAGCGCAGCACCACCAGACATGCCGGTGCCCAGAGGCCAATTGAGGCATAGCTGGGGATAAGACCAATAAGAGTGGTGGATGCGCCCATCAGGATGATGGTGGAGACCATGACGACTTTTCGACCTTTACGATCGCCAAGCCAGCCAAAGAAGAGTGCACCAATCGGGCGGGCAATAAAGCCAACCGACCAGGTTGCAAAAGTAGAGAGTAGTGCCATTGCCGGGGTGGCTTCGGGGAAGAATACATCACCGAAAATAATTCCGGCAGCCAGACCATATAAGGCGAAATCGGCGTATTCCATCGCCGTGCCAAGCCAGCACGAGAAAGTTGCACGCCAAAAATCCTTGCGCCCTTCCGGTGTCGCTAAACGTTCATCTGCCGCCGAACTGGACGGCATTGCAATATCCTGTGCAACGCTTTGAGGTGTAGACATGAAAAAAAATCCCTGAGGTGAGGAGTTTGTTCGGTACCGTCCCTGGCACACACTCCTCCTGCGGAGGAAAATTCGCCAGTGAAGATGCCGTGTTAAAAAGCCATGACGAAAGGTCGGTATGAGGTTCCCTGGTGTTGGAACGCATCTTCGCTTTGCGCCGACGGTCTAAAATTGACCAATCGTATAAGTAACGCGAAACAAAGTTGACCTTCACGTAGCTGCTAACCATCAAGCACCGTGAATTTTCACTACGCAGCTATTGTATCTACGCGTGTAGATAAATCAAGGTGACTATATTGCATTAGTTAGATTTTCTTGACATTCAATGCTGCTAACGCCTCAGAAAACCAAATAAAATCAACAAAATAAATCGTTTAAAAAACATGCATTTTTTTCAATCGTCAATATCTGAGAAACACTTAAGACAAATAAGCAGCGCCCCCTATCCCGACTCCGATGTTTTAGCCCCTGCATATTGCGAAGAGATGACAGACTGAAAGTTTATGGCCGGTTTGTATTTGCCAGACGGGCTGGTTAAGCTGAAAACTATCTTACCAGGCGGAATAAAATGACGATTACACTAATGCGCCACGGCAAACCAGACCACTATCTGCCCGGTCGCCGTTCTGCGCTGGCAATGGCGGAATGGTGTGAGGCTTACGACCTGGCTGAAATCTGCGATCTGCCGCCGGAGCGCAGCCTGCGGCTGGCCGCCGATGCTGACATAATTGTGACCAGCACACTGCCACGTGCCCTCTCCTCGCTGGCGAAACTCGGCCAATCCGCCAGCCATGTAGATGCAATCTATCGCGAAGCGGCGCTGCCGGTGATGCCGCTGGCGTTCCCCGCCCTGCCCCCGCTGCTGTGGCTGCCACTACTGCGGGCGATGTGGTTATTTGGCTACAAAGGGCAGGTTGAGTCTTACGCCCAGGCAAAACAGCGGGCTATTATGGCCGCTGAACAGCTGATCCAGCTCTCAGCCAAAGGTAATGTGTTGCTGGTCGGGCACGGTATTATGAATAAGCTGATTGCGCGCAGGCTACGCCATCTGGGATGGCTGGGAGAGAAGCACGCCAGCAGCCGCTACTGGAGCAGCGCCATTTATCATCCCCCGGTTATTTAACGAATTTCGCTGGCTGCGAGCCTGTAAAAACTGCGCAGCCAGTGGCGTTAAAGCCATTTACGTGCAACAGCTGGACAGAATGCAAGCAACCACTACACTGGCTGCCACTATCGCTAAAGGTGCATGGTGACTGGGTTTGGCGAGATAACGGTTATGATTCAACCAGTTCGCGGAATAGTAATTTTGCCTGGAAATGCGCCACACGCAAGTTAAGCGCTGGATCCGGCCGCGCAGTTACATTATAATCCTGCGCCTCAGGCCCCATAGCTCAGTTGGTTAGAGCACGCGACTCATAATCGCTTGGTCGCTGGTTCAAGTCCAGCTGGGGCCACCAAATTTTACCTGTTAAATCAGGGCATAAAGCCACTCTGCAAGGAGTGGCTTTTTATCATCTGTAGCAAACGCAGCAAAAGTGCCACTCTTTAGCCCGACAATTCCAAATCAGCAGAAATGCATGACAAAATTTATCGGTACATTCATCGAACGTGTGCATTATTTGCAATGATCAGATCTACATATTGAATAGATGACGCCAAAAGGAGATAACGGTGAGTTTCAATATTTTTTAAACTTAGTAGGTGAGCAGCAAGGAGTAATATCTGCTGGTTGCAACACTATAGATTCTGTTGGTAACAAATATCAAAAAAACCACCCAAACGAAATACAAGTACTCTCATTAAATCATAGTTTGTCACGTGAACAACATTGCAATCATCACCCTATAGAATTTATAAAGCCTGTAGATAAATCATCACCGCTAATAGGGGTGGCAATATCTAACAATGAAAGGCTTACCGCTACCTTTGAGGTATATTGGCTTAATCAATCAGGTGTATTGGAAGTTTTTTATAGAGTTAAATTGAAACATGCAACTATTGTGAATGTGAGTTCAACTTACCCACACGTAATTAATAGCTCTGGAATAATGCCGTACGAACAAATCTCATTGAGATACGAATCAATTAAATGGGAACATAAAATAGCAGCAACATCGGGTTATAGCATTTGGGATGACCGCGTTTACTAAATACACTACATTTAAGTTGCTTGCATTTAAATGCAAGCAACTTAAATTAACATTATAAAATCATCGTAGCTTATTAACTAATATATCGCTAATATAAAAAGAAAATATAACCCCTATAACAGCAATAAATATAACAACATTTTCAGGAAAAAGCGTTGCCACCAATATCGATAAAACAGAAAACGCAAAGGCTAGCATATAGCTTAAAATATCCAGTGCAACCGAACCAAAAGACTTAAACATCATGACTACCTCTTGTGGAACACATCGGCTAAAGCAAAAATCAATGCATCGGCGTTTCCATGATCATTTGATAGACTTACCTTATTTAATAGATTTACTTTACTTACAAGAATAACAAAACGCATTTCCACCTATGAGAATAAAACGAATTATAAATATTAAACTCAGTTAATTAACCTCATAACCACCATGTAAAAAAAAACAGAGTGATTGTTAAAATATCCTTAACTAATTGATAACCAGAAATCAATAATGGCGAAATTAAGTGACCTGAACAATAAATAAATATTATAAACCACGAAAACCTGTTTGATACTGGCCGATCATAGCATCTATAACCAATCCAAAAAAGTCATTAATATAATGAGCCACCCACAAGCATCCACATAAAACAATATATTTTAACTCAAATTTTTTTTAGTTATTTATATCGCAATGTCGCAAAAGATGTCATCAACCTCGTTAAAATAAGGATAATTAATATTAGTAAGTAATTTCTGAATTTCTTCTTCGCTCTTTACTGCTAAAATCCAGCTGCTCTGATAACAACGTCAATAACATGGAAGATTTCGATGAAAAAGATCCTGGGCCTTATGCTGGTTGCGGTCGCGTTCAGCTCACAGGCAGCATTCGTGCACCCTCTGGACTTCAACAACAGCGCTGAACAGCAGAAAGTGGTGCTCGACTACATTAAGGAAAAAGTGAAGCATGAGTACTGCGATGGCCCGGTTGATCTGTGCCAGCCAACTACGCTGCGGATGATGGAAAAAGAGAATCTGAGGGCTTTCAAAGAGTTGACCAAGGCAACCAATCGTCCGATGCTGGATCAGATGATCGAAAATTACTGTCATAGCTCCATTGATATGTGTAACTACATCACCATTAATTTGATGTATAAAGAGAATCTGAAAGCCAGCGATGAAGAACTTAGCTGGTAATCTGAGAAAACAGGCCCCTTCCGGCGGCCTGTTCTTTTATCAGAAGCGAACCTCTCCGCCGAATACATAAGTACGGCCACGGGCCGTGTTGTTTATCGACACTCCCTCCGCAGCGTTACTGAGATCCTGATTAAGACGGTTCAGCGCATCGGCGTAGTTTTTATTTGCCACGTTTTGTACGGTAAAACGTAAGTCCATATTATCCGTTACCTGATAACTGCTGTAGAGATCGATAATTGTCGGCACCTTCGGCATATCAATCTTATGAACCGAGTTGGTATCAACGTTAATCCCTTCAGTATCCAGACGCTTCGATCTTCCGGTGTACTTTATCAGGCTGCCCACCACCAGCTTCTGCTCGAAGAAGCGCGCGCCAATATCCAGCGTTATATAGCGGCGCGGCAGGTCGCTGATATCATCATAACCAAAGTCCTGAGTAGAGCTGGCAAGCGAGGTCGGCTGGTTGGTGTACTGCTCGCTATAGGAGAGGTTGAGATAGGC
Source organism: Erwinia sorbitola (assembly GCF_009738185.1). Lineage (NCBI taxonomy): Bacteria > Pseudomonadati > Pseudomonadota > Gammaproteobacteria > Enterobacterales > Erwiniaceae > Erwinia > Erwinia sorbitola. Next base: position 4,010,766 of record NZ_CP046509.1, read on the forward strand.
GACCTGCGCATCGTAGCTCAGTTCTGCTTCATAACCATTAGCGGTTACCGGCGTCGCGGAGTTGGTAAACACCCGGGCATTAAAGCCGGAGGATGAATTGTCGATATCGTGGCACAGTGCGCCATCATTACACAGGAAGAACGACTCTCCGGCGATGTAGCCTTTAGTGCGCGTACGGTAGGCAAGGGCTTTTAACATCAGCTTATCCTCCTGTAGCAGCAGCCCGTCTTTCACCACGTTCACGCCCAGCTGCCAGGTCTCAGCTTTTTCCGGTTTAAGGAATGGATTCATCGATGCGCCGCCCTCGTTGGAGAAAAACACTTCCTGCACGTTCGGTGCGCGTGAGGAGCGGCTCCATGTGACGAACGGTTGCAGCCAGGGGGTAACCTGTGCCGATAAGGTTGCCGAGGGGTTAACAGCCTTATGATCAAGCTCCAGCGTTGCTTCACCCTGCGGGAAACAGCGCTCGTCATCCGCACAGGCGGGTTTCACACCGCTCACCTGGCTGCGCGTATAGTTCAGATTAACATCCAGCTGGTAGATATCTTTATTGATGGTCAGCCCGGTATACAGAGCGCTAATCTTCTGCGATCCGCTGGGCGCAAATGCATTACGGCCGGTGACATACTCCTGCTGAAACTGGCGCGTATAGTCAGTATCAACAATTTTACCGCCCAGCAGGAAGGTGAGGTCATAATCCGCCAGCGAGAAACGGCTGGTGTTGCTGGCATCTATCGCGTTGGATTTATTGGTGGTTGATGCGCTGTTAAAGTTTGAAATCGAGTCAAATTCATAGTTTTGATTGGAACGACTGCTGCTGAGAAGCAGATTCACATCCACCAGCTCAGAAAGCGGGAAATAGTGATATTTAAGATAGTAATCGTCGCTGGTGATCTCGCGGCGGGTATATTTGCTGTCGTAATTACGTGCGCTAAACTCAATATCGTTATTGCCGTCAGGGCTGAAATCCAGCTTATACAGCTGTGACTTCGGCTCCTGTTTCATATAGTTACTGTCTTCACCGATCATCTCTTTACTGTCCTGCCCGGCACCATTTTTCCAGGTAGGATAGGTGGTAGTGCGGCTTATCCCAACCAGTGCGCCCAGATGGCCGCCGTTACCGAATTTCTCCGTTTTTCCGGCGGCTGCCACCATTCCGCTGCGGCCCATTCCATTATCGCCCAGTGAAAAACGGGACATTACGCCGGTCTGGCGGTTATGTTGCACCACATCATCAACGCCGATAGTGCGCATATTGGCGCTGCCCGCCAGCGCATTCACCCCCTGCGATCCGGCGCTGGTACCGCGTGTTATATCCACTCCAGCCAGGAAGTTAGGGTCGATCAGCACAGCGGCAGAGCTGTTGGTTCCGGCGTGATAGCTGGTAGGTGCCATGCCGTAATAGGTCTGCGTCACCCCATCGACCATGGTATTGACCCGCCCCAGCCCGCTCATTCCACGCACGTTCATCGTCACCGCGCCCTGCAACGGGTCAAGCTGGGTATAAGTACCAGGTACGCTACGCAGCGTACTGTCGAGGCTTTGCAGTTTTTTACTGGCTACCCGTGAGCTGACGGCACCCGGTGTAATAAACGTCGCTTCAGAGGATCCCACATCCTCCTGTCTGGTCTGTTTACTGGAGTCAGAGACAGATAATGTTGAGAAAACGGTACTGCCTTTTTCCCCTTCGGCAGCGATGGTGGCGGCAGGTATAACAAGGAAACTCGCCAACGCGCAGTTGGCTAAAGATAAGGATTTCAACGCGGTGCTCCTGAAGAATGATTATTGTTGTTATCGCTGTAGATCAAAAAGCTGAAAGCCTGCGCCGAATCCTTCAGGCGCGCATATCGTCCGGCGCTACCGCCATGGCCCGCCTGCATATTGGTGGTCAGCAGTAGCAGAGGATGCGGGCGAGTATTTACCGTGCGCAGGCGGGCGATATATTTTGCCGCCTCCCAGTAAGGCACCCGGGTGTCGTACAGTCCGCTGGTGACCAGCATGTTCGGATAGGGTTGTGTACGCAGGTTGTCATAAGGACTCCAGGCTTTGATCGCCTGCCAGGCACTGGCATCTGCGGGATTGCCCCACTCGTCAAACTCCTGCTGCGTCAGCGGTAACGAACTATCCAGCATGGTGTTGAGCACATCGACAAACGGCACCTGCATCACCACCGCCCGGAACTGCTGTGGCTGCTGATTTACTGCGGCGGCCACCAGCAGCCCACCCGCACTGCCCCCCATGGCGTACAGACGATTGGCAGCACCAAAACCCTGCGCTATCAGGCCCTGTGCCGCATCGTTAAAGTCATTAATGCTGTGCTGTTTATGGTTTTTTTTGCCGTTGAGATACCAGTCAATGCCCTTTTCGCCGCCGCCGCGCACATGGGCAATGGCAAAGACGAAACCGCGATCGAGCAGGCTGAGACGCGGGGCGCTAAACGCCACATCCACACTGATGCCATAAGCGCCGTAGCCATACACCAGCAGAGGGTTTTTACCGTGATGAAACAGATCCCGGCGATAAACCAGCGACACCGGAATTGACTCTCCGTCACGAGAGACAACCGTGACAAATTCGCTCTGATAGCGGCTCAAATCCACACCGGGCAACTGTTTCTGATGAACCAGACGCGTCTGATTACTCCTCAGATCCCACTGGTAATAACCCAGCGGTTTAGCCAGCGAAGAGTAGATATAATTAAATACGCCTGCGCCGGAGCGGCTGTTGCTACCCGGACGCACCATATAGCTCTGGTCGGGAAAATTCAGGTTCTGCCATTCGCCGCTGGCAAGCTGTAGTTTCGCCAGGCGGGTCTGACCACCAGCGCGCCGCGCCACCACCAGCCACTGGTCAAACAGGAAGAAATTTTCAATTTCGCTGTCAGGGGCAGGCGCGAACAGGCTTTGCCACGCCTCCTCCGGCTGATGAAAGGTGTAGATACCGAAGTTTTTATCCGCATGGTTGCTGCGCACGGTGAATCGATCGTTGTTATGGTCGAGGTAGTACTCCTGCCCCTTGATCCGTGGCCGGATAAGCTGCGGGCGCCTATTGTCCTCATTCAGCGGTAGCACCCGTGCCTCGGAGGTATCATTGCCGCTCAGGGTAATAATCAGATAGGCACCGGAAGCGGAGCGGGCAATACCGGTATACAGGCTGTCATCCTGCTCCTCATAGACCAGCCGGTCAGGGCGTTCGCCCGTCAGCCAGTGCTGCATCACCCGATATGGCGTCAGAGTTTGCGGATGATTAGCCACATAAAACAGCGAGCGTCCGTCCTGGCTGAATACCACTTCACCGGAGGTGCCTTTAGTCAGCTGAGGCAGCCACTGCTGGCGCGATATATCCATCACGCTAATCTGATTCTGACCGTCACCGCGGGTATCTTCGGCAATGGCCAGATAGCGGTTATCTTCGCTGACCGCATAGCGAGAGAGGCTGTAGTAAGCGTGGCCTTTGCTACGCTCACGCGCATCCAGCACCTTTTCCCAGCGAGAGCTGCCGTTTTTCTGACGTAGCAGCTGTGGATAGTTGGCGTGCTGCGCAAAGGTGCTTTGATAGGTGAAATCATTATTCTGCCAGGGCTGGGCATAATTATCCTGCGACTGACGCTCGCTCATCTCCTGAAGGATGGTCTCGGTTAAGCCCTGCCAGCGCTGCGATTGCTGTGCGGCGTAGCGGTTCTCGGCATTTAAATAATCCATTACCGCTGGCGCTGTTCGCCGGTCATCACGCAGCCAGTGATAATTATCCACTCTGACGTCACCGTGAGTGGTCACGCTAAACGGAACAATCTGTGCTACAGGCGGATTTTCGGCAGCAGCAAGACACGGCGCCAGTATGATGCCGGCAGCCAGACCCCAAAGGTATTTCATTAATTAAGACTCTCAGTCAGCGTGAAATAATTATTTCTTTAAATCAAAACTTACCGGCAGGGTGATGCGGTAACGCCCTGCTTCTAATAAATTTTCCGGCGGCGGCGGCAGCGGGGATGCCCGTTGGAGCATGGCTAACGCCTCGCGATCGAGTGCGATAGTGCCAGACGAATCGGCCAGCTGGCTGGCAAGGATCTCGCCGCGACCGTTGACGGTGAAGGTCACTCTGGCAACGCCTGCGCGACCACGGCGTTTTGCCTCTGCCGGGTACTGTTTCACCCGGTTCAGCGCTCCCATCACCAGCCCTTCCCAGGTTATTCTGGCCAGCTGATTATGTGCAGCATCGCTCTCTACCGGTGCGGCGGTTTTTTCAGCGCGCTTTTGCTGCGGCTGCGGCGCGGCCTGGCTGGTGACCAGAGAATTTCCCGCCAGCGCCTGCTGATTCAGGGAATTTTCACGCGGAACATCGCGTTTTTTCACCGGTTTGGGTGCAGGCTCAGGTTTCTGCAACGCCAGTTCGCCCTCATCTGCCTCCACTGCCCGTGCGGTTTCTGGCTTCTCCGGCGTCACTTCCGCTTTAGAAGCCTCGACCCGACGCTGCTGATTCACTCCCGTCGGCAACGCCGGACGGGTAATGGCGGTTTGCACCTCAGGGGCAAATTCCAGCATGACGGCGGCCGGGGAGATCGTTTCAATGCTCTGTTTTTCAAAGGTGACCACCGCCAGCAAGGCCAGTATCAGGTGAGCGCTCAGGCTGAGTAACGCTCCTTTGCCCCAGGAGGACTCAGGCTGCGGCGTTATGGCGTTGAATAGCGCGCTCATCAGGGAGATGTCGCCGGGAGATACCAGACATAATCGCCCTCTTCTGCCTGCACTTCCGTTCCGCTCGCCGCAAGGATGACCACCACCGGAGCCGGCCCGTTGAGATCCGCCATATGCAGCGGCACACCGAGATTTTTCGCCGCGTGGAAGCTACCGGCAATCAGCAGCGCAGGTTTGGGAGCGTTGAGAAGCTGCTGCGCCATCATGCGATCGCGGTTTTGCTGTATCGACAGCATGGATTTGAGCTGGGAGCGCTCCATTTTCCCGCCATGCATCGCAACAATAGCGGCGGATAAGGCGCGGATTACCGGCGGCGCGCTGCTGCGCTCTCCAGGCGGAAACTGCGGGGTTTGGTAGAGCGCGCTGACTTCAGCGCGGCTGAGATTGGCCGCCAGTAACGGATATCTGGCATACAGCGCGGTAAGCACCACGCCGCGATAGAGCGGCCAGGGCCAGCCGCTATTCCAGTTCAGCAGTTCCTGAATGCGCTGTTCACGAATGTAAGGGCTTGCTTTCAGCCCCTGCCTGAGGCTATCAACGGCGGCCTGCTGGTCGCTGCTAATCATCTCCAGCAGCACGCTACCCTGCGGACGTTTTTCCGCCAGCCGGGTCATTAACCACTGTTCGATTTCATGGTGCGCCGCCTCGCGATGGTTTTCTCCAACGATCACCATTCCCGCGCTACTGAGGCGCTCAACCAGCGCCTGCGGCGTCAGCGTTTGCGACTGCGTCAGGCTTTTAATCTGCGAGGTTTCCAGCACAGCGCGGCTGAGGGCCGCCTGCGGCACGGTCGCCTTCTGCTGGCAGGCGGTTAACAGCGAGGCGAGCGAAAGCAGCAGTGCCCCTGCAATAAAGTTTATTTTCATCATCTTATGTGTGGCTTCATGCCAGTCTTCTGACGAAGACTCCCCAAAGGCGCTGCATCGCAGCAAAAGAAAAAGACACTATTCTTTTTGAGAATCGTGATCAATATGATTATCACTCTCATTTACATTAAGCTAGCAAAAATAGCACGAAATGCTATGCACAGTGTTAACAAAATTTCAGGGCGGAAAAATCAGTAACGCGAGGGAGATCAGGAACAGGGGTGGTTAACAAGGTGCCATGCTCGCTGACTGTCGGCCAGCAGGCGCTGATGATATTGCCACAGCACTGCGGGGGTCAGCGCACTCAGATCGGCAAGATCGGGCTGTGGTGCATTCTGCTGTGCCAGCAGCCAGCGATGACGACTGCCCTCCAGCACGCCTGCTGGCATCTGGTGCTGTTCTGCCAGCAGTGCCTGACACTTTTCCCACCATATTTCTGCGCTGATAGTAGCGATAGTGGCGTCGATCTCCGCTAAAAACAGATCAATATGAGCCGATAGCTGCGCGGTGGTGAGATGCGGCGATTGCAGGGCAAATAAGATCCCTGACTGCCCTGCCGCCTGATAAAAACGGCAGCTCACCACATAGCCAATATTCAGCTCCACACGCAGGCGCTGGAAAAAAAGCGGCTGGTAAATCATTGCCAGCAGTTGCCAGGCGGCCAGACAGGCTGCGCTCTCCTCAACCAGCGGGCAGAAGCGCAGCAACGCCGATTCCTGGCTACGGGTGGCGACTACAGCGTGCAGCGGCGGCGGCAGAGGCTGCGGCATGGTACGCGCAGCAGGAGCGATCGCAGCGGGGAAATCACTCAGCAGGCAGGATAGCTGCTGATGCAGCAAGTGGTTACCGCCTTCCAGCACCGCGCACCAAGGCTGCGTCAGCGGATGCGCTTGCGCTGTGGGATAGTGCGCAGACAATAACTGCTCAGGCAGTGCGTTGAGGAGTGCCCGGATGGCAATATCATCATGCCGCACCTGCTGTTGCCGCTGATAGTCACGTTTACCCCGCGCAATGACCGCTGGTGAAATATCCCCTAGCAGATCGTTTATTGATGCCAGCGTGCTGACCATCAGCGCCGCCTCTCCCTGTAACTGAATCAGCCAGCGCCCCTGCTGACAGCTGACCACCAGCTCACCGCCCTGGTGAATGCAGGCCGCCGCCAGCGCACGCAGGCGGATATGCAGGATCTGCCCCCAGGGCGCAGGCAGTTCACCCGCCGGGCTGAGAAGCAGCACGCTGGACTCTTCATCAGGGCGATGATGAGCCAGCGCCGCCTGACGAAGGGGCAGCAACGGCAAAGTATGCGAATGCGGCTGCGGGAAAAAGCTCAGTACCGCCCCGGCAGCATCGGCCTGCACCACCCTTCGCGTCTGCGGCTGGCAGGCGAGCGACAAGCCCTGCACCTGCACACGCCCCGCCAGCTGGCTGTTGGTTATCCACAGGCGCATCACAGGAGCCGCGGACAGCTGCGCAAACCATAATCCCCCACTCTCCTCCCTGTCCTGCTCCGGGGCAAAACCAAAGGCGCGCTCACGCAGCTGATCCATTACCGTCAGCCGGAAAAACTGACGCCGGGCCAGCTGCGCATAGTGAGCGCGCTGGCCTGCTGTTATTGCCGCCAGCTGCATCAGCCAGTGCTGCACCAGTGCTTCTGCGCGTTCAGCTTCGCGGGCATCAACCAGCACCAGCTCAATGGAGATAACCGTTTGTTGCGCGCTGCGATAGGGCAGCAGCAGGCGGATATCATCGCACCACTCCTGCTCGCGCAGTGCCGCCATCAGGCTGCCTTGCGCTTCATCCAGCAGCAGCTGACGCAACAACGCCAGCCCGCCCGGCCGATCAAGCAGGAAGGAGAGACGCAGACGCGGGGCACCGCCGAGTTGCAGAGCCAGATCGCAGGAAGAATCGGGTATCAGCGCAGGCAGGGGCAGAGGCGGCACGCCACCAGACGGGAATGCTGCGCCGGCCTGCCGTGCCAGCTGCCACAGCGCATCCATCGACTGCGGCCCCTGCACCCACAGGGTGATATTCCCGGCATGATAATAGCGCTGATGGAACTGTTGCAGGGCCGCACGCAGGGCGGCGGTATCGTTGCCGAAAACCTCTGCATTACCCGTCAGGAAACGCTGCCACGGATGGGGCCGGAAAGCAGCGCTGAGTGCCGCATCGCACAGCGTATCCTGATGGTCAGCCAGCAGGCGGCATTCAGCATCAATGGTGGCAACTTCCTGGCGAATCGCCTGCTCTGCAAGCAGCGGAGCCACCAGCATATCCGTCAGACGCGCCAGCGCATCCGCCAGTATTTCAGGGGCACATTCGAAAAAACAGGCGGTACTGCTGCCCAGGGTGGTGGCATTCAGCCTCCCCCCCTGGGCGGGCAGCCAGGCCATCAGACGCTGCTGATCCTGAAAAGCCTGGCTTCCGGCAAACAGCAGATGCTCCAGCAGATGCGCCAGCCCCGGCCAGGCATCAGGTTCATGATGGCTGCCCACATCCACCTGAAACAGCGCTGAAGCGCGTGTCGCCTGCGGGTCGGATATCAACTCCACCCGTAAGCCGTTGTTTAAGCGCCGCTGCTGTTGCTGCACGGGTCAGACCTTGAAGATCAGCTGGGAATTCACCCGCTCAGAGTTAGCGCGGTTGCGGAACTGAAGCTGGCTGACCTGGATGTTGGTGCAGTTGGCCTGTTCGCGTGCTTCAAGAATTTTATGATGATGTTCAGATTTGCTGCATACCGGGTCAGCATTATCCGCATTGCCAGTCAGCATAAATGCCTGGCAGCGGCATCCGCCGAAATCCTTCTCTTTTTCTGAACAGGAACGGCAGGGTTCCGGCATCCAGTCAAAGCCGCGATAGCGGTTAAAACCAAAGGAGTTAAACCAGATATCCTGCAAACTCTGCTCCAGCACCGAGGGGAACTGCACTGGCAGCTGACGCGCACTGTGGCAAGGCAGCGCGGTGCCTTCCGGCGTCACGCTGAGGAAGATCGCTCCCCAGCCGCCCATGCAGCCTTTTGGCCGCTCTTCGTAATAATCGGGCGTAACAAACAGCAGGTTAGCGAGGTTATCGCTGGCGGCCATTTTTTCACGGTAGCGATGCACCACGGCTTCCGCACGCTCAATCTGATCACGGGTTGGCAGCAGGCCTTCACGGTTGAGCTGCGCCCAGCCGTAGAACTGGCAGGTGGCAAGCTCTACGTCATCCGCTTCCAGCTCAATGCACAGTTCGATAATGCGGTCGATCTGGTCGATATTATGACGATGCAGCACAAAGTTAAGCACCATCGGATAGCCATGTGCTTTTACCGCACGCGCCATCTCCAGCTTCTGCTGGAAGGCTTTTTTGGATCCGGCCAGCGCCGCGTTAAGCACTTCATCGCTGGCCTGGAAGCTGATCTGAATATGATCTAACCCGGCTTCAGCAAAGGCGTCGATCTTCTTCTGCGTCAGGCCGATCCCCGAGGTGATCAGGTTGGTGTAGAAACCGAGATCCCGTGCGGCGCGGATCAGCTCCGGCAGATCTTTACGCACCAGCGGTTCACCGCCAGAGAAGCCGATCTGCACCGCGCCCATCGCTCGTGCCTGTTTAAAGACTTCGACCCACTGAGCGGTGGTCAGCTCTTTTTCCTGCTGGGCAAAGTCCAGCGGATTCGAGCAATACGGACACTGCAACGGGCAGCGGTAGGTCAGCTCGGCCAGCAGCCACAGCGGCGGTTTAACGGCAGTATCAGGCAGGTTCACGGAAAATAATCCACTTCTGTTCACGCGCAGCGGCGAAGAAATCTTTTACATCATCATCCACGCCGCCCGCTTCCGGGAAGCGCGTGTTAAGCGCCAGAATAATCTCTGCCAGCGTGCGTTGACCGTCCACCAGTTCGAGGATCATCGTGGCGCTGTCGTTGAGTTTTGCCATTCCTTCCGGGTAGAGGATCACATGGCAGTTCTGCACTTCTTCCCACTGCAGGCGATAGCCACGGCGGAACATCGGGATGGTTTGTTGGTTGATCACAGCAGTTTTCCTTGGTGCCAGACCGGCTGATCCGTCACGGTGTGGTATGGCGGGCGGTTGAGGGCGTAAGCCATGGTCATCGCATCCAGCATCGTCCACAGAATATCGAGTTTGAACTGTAAAATTTCCAGCATCCGCTGCTGTTTTTCTACCGTGTTGCAGTACTCCAGCGCCAGCTGTAGCCCGTGCTCCACGTCGCGGCGTGCCTGGCTGAGACGACCACGGAAATAACCGTAACCTTCTGCTTCAATCCAGGTGTAATGCTGCGGCCAGCTATCAAGGCGCGACTGGTGGATCTGCGGTGCAAACAGTTCGGTCAGCGAGCTACAGGCTGCTTCCTGCCATACCGCACGGCGGGCAAAGCTGACGTAGGCATCCACGGCGAAGCGCACGCCGGGAAGTACCATCCGTTCGGAAAGCAGTACCTCACGATCAAGACCAACCGCTTCACCCAGCCGCAGCCAGGCTTCAATTCCGCCATCGTTATCGCCCTGACCATCGTGATCGAGAATACGCTGCACCCATTTACGTCGGGTCAGCGGATCCGGGCAGTTAGCCATAATCGCCGCATCCTTCAGCGGGATGCTGGTCTGGTAATAAAAGCGATTCGCCACCCAGCCCTGGATCTGCTCGCGGGTCGCTTCACCGTTGTGCATGGCGATATGGAATGGATGATGGATATGGTAATAAGCACCGCGATCGCGCAGCGCCTGTTCAAACTGTTCCGGGGTCATCAGGATCGGATTGCTCATAGTTCAATACTCATGCCGTCATAGCTGACCTCGATGCCGCGCCGCGTCAGCGCCTGGCGCTCTGCGGAGGATTCATCAAGGATCGGATTGGTGTTGTTGATATGAATCAGGATTTTACGCTGCGCCGGCAGATTACTGAGTACCGCCATCAGGCCCTGCTCTTCACCCAGCGCCAGATGGCCCATATCGCGCCCGGTATTGCGACCGACGCCGGTGGTAGCCAGCTCATTATCCTGCCACAGCGTACCGTCAATCAGCAGGCAGTCGGCCTGCGCCATCAGCGCCAGCAGTGCCGCATCGGGTTCACCTAAGCCTGGCGCATACAGCAGCTTTTTGCCGCTGGCGCTGTTTTCGATCATCAGCGCGATATTGTGGCCGGGCAGCGGACGCCCGCGATAGGGTGAATAAGGTGGCGCATTGCTGAGGATCGGGATCGCCGTGAATTGCAGTGACGGGCAGACCGCCACAGAAAACGGCTCCGCAGGCTGGATAGCGTGATGAATCAACCCGCCGTTCCAGTGCTTTAGCATGGTGAAGATCGGGAAGCCGCTGGTCAGATCCGCGTGCACTTCCGGGGTGCACCATACGGAATGCGGGCAGCCTTCGCGCAGGTTAAGCAGGCCGGTGCAGTGATCGATCTGGCTGTCGGTGAGAATGATCGATCCTATCGCCGTTCCGCGCAGTACGTCCTGCTTGTGCAGTTCAGGATTGGCAGCAATCTGGTGGCAGATATCGGGCGAGGCATTACACAGCACCCAGTCGATACCGTTATCGCTGACCGCAATCGATGACTGGGTGCGCGCCGTAGCCGTTACGCTGCCGTCACGTACACCCTGGCAGTTAGGGCAATGGCAGTTCCACTGAGGGAAACCACCACCCGCAGCAGAGCCGAGAACTTTGATTTTCATGGATAAACCGGAAGATAAATTAAAAATGCCCGCTCACATGCAGGCATCAATTTTAGCCGAAGTCAGAAGTATGATGGCTGGATTAATTGCCAAAATAATTCGTGCTGTAACAAGGCGACGACGCAGCGAATCCCCGGGAGCTTACATCAGTAACTGACTGAAGCAGAGGAGGAAAGCCAACGCGGTTACAGCACGAAGAATCACGGCTAATTGAATTGCCAAAATAATTCGTACCGTAACAAGGCGTCGACGCAGCGCATCCCCGGGAGCTTACATCAGTAAGTGACCGGGGTAAGCGAGGAAAGCCAACGCGGTTACAGCACGAAGAATGACGGCAATTTTAGCGGTTGGAGATATACAAAGTAACTTCCAGACCCAGACGCATATCGATAAAGGTAGGTTTAGTCCACATAGTGTTTCCCTCAAGGTGTTTAAAAATCAACCGCTCTACTTTGATTGTTGGTAGATGATCGGCATGTTGTCAAATTACTGTAATTTGGCGGCATAGATGTTGCGCCTATGATAAATCTATATCAACCCTAAAAAGTGCACGGGTTATGCTGTTTTGAACTATTTGGTTCAAAAATCAGCCATTATTCTTTCCAGGTTTTTCGCAGTACCCTTAGCCAGTTGTCGCGACATAGCTTTTTCAGCAGCGGTTCGTTATAGCCTGCCGTGCGCAGCGCGGCCAGCAGATGCGGCAGCCCGGTAACATCGCCGATCTTATCGGGCAGATTGATACCGTCGAAGTCTGATCCAAAGGCAACGCTATTTTCCCCCAGTTTTTCCAGCAGGTAATCCAGATGTTGCACCATTACGCTGAGGGGCATGTCTCCATCACGTTTGCCATCGCTGCGCAGGAAAGAGGTGCCGAAATTCAGCCCGACCAGTCCGTCGCTTTCGGCAATCGCGGTTAGCTGGGCATCTGTCAGGTTACGCGGCTGGGGGCACAATGTGTGGACGTTGGAGTGGCTGGCAACCAGCGGCGCGTCACTGAGCTGTGCGGTTTGCCAGAAGGCTTTTTCATTCATATGCGACAGATCAATCATCAGGCCGCGCTGATTACAGGCAGCGATCAGCCGCTTTCCGGCGGCGGTCAGCCCTTCTCCGGTATCCGGCGAGCCGGGGAAACTGCCGCTGATACCAAAGCCAAAGCGGTTCGGCAGATTCCAGAACGGCCCGATGCTGCGCAGGCCGGCCTGCTGCCAGCGATCCAGCTGACTGAGTTCATCATCCAGCGCTTCCGCGCCTTCGATATGCATTACCATCGCCAGCACGCCGTTTGCCATGCAGTGTTCGATTTCACTGACGCTACGGCAAATTTTCGCCTGCCCTGCTGACTGTGCTTCCAGCTGTTGCAGGATAGCGATCTGCTGTTCGGTAATGGCCAGCGGATCGTGCACGTCGCCCTGGCGGCTGGGGAATTTTGCTACATAATCGGCAGGCGGCACAAACACCGCAAACAGCCCTCCGGCAAAACCACCTGTACGCATGCGGTTGAGGTCGAGGTGGCCGCTCAGGCGCTGATGCAGAAAGGCTTCAGCGGGATTATCCGCGTGATGCAGCCACAGGTGCAGCAGCAGATCGTTGTGACCGTCAAAGATGGGAGTTATCGAAGAAGAATTTGTCATGGGTGCGCCAGCATTCGTCTGTGAGGCAGAACAGGATAGCGCAGATTTGCAGGAACTGGCGGATGCAAAAATCAGGGCGGGGGTGACCCCGCCGCTGACGGTTAGCTTCCACGGCGGCTGGTAGTGGCTTTCACCGCTGGCGCGGAAGCAGGCTGTGTACCTCCTTCCTGCGGCCGGGCAACAATACCGGTTATGGATTCCATCGATTTAAAGGTGCAGCTACATTTCAGGTTCTGACACTGGTGATAACGCTCCTTGGTTTCGCTGCTGAGAATACGGCTGGAACGGGCGTGACTGTTATGTTGGCAAATCGGGCATGGCATCATGGTTGACCTCCAATAGTCATTAGTCTCACTCACACTTTGTGAATAAAACTAATTATATTCACTTAAAGTGAATTAGCAAGTAAAATTAATCACTTTATGGAAGCTCATCTATAACCCGTCTGTCACGCCTTGCCGCACTGAACCGGCTTTGAGGTAATGCTGTTGCTGGCACTGTTTAATGGTTTCAACTTGCAGGCCACACGTCAGCAGCGCCTGTTCCAGCTGGTGGATAACGGTCAGCAGATCACCCTGGGTCTGCGCCTGATTTGCCGGGATCGAACAGCTGCTGACGGCGGGACATCCACTCCAGATAATCTCCGGGGGTGGCGAAGGACGGGTGCTGCTGCAAGCGGATAATCCCGTCAGGCAAAGCAGCATCACTCCAGTGTTGTAATACTTCATTGCGGCGTATAATCCTCTGATCGTTAAGCTGTTGTTGGCTGGCGATGGCGCTGGATCTGATCAGCGACTGGCGTAGCTCCCGTTCCGCCTCAGCCTGGCGGCCAAGCTCATCTTGCAGCTGTTTGATCACCTGCTCACGCTGGCTGACTGCCGCACTGAACAGCGCATTCGCCCGCTGTAACGCCATCTGTTCACGGTGCATATGGGCCAGGTAGGTGCCCATGCCGCCAAGCGTGGTCAGTAACAGCAGCAGCAGAGTGATAAACAGACGGTTCATGGCACCCCCTTTATGCACCGGGCATATTCTGCCGCGCGCCGTGCTTCAATCCCTTTATTACGTACGCCCGCCACATAAACCCAGCGTCTGAGCTGATCGCAGGCCGCCTGCCACTGCCGCTGATTAATCAGCCGGGCAAACGTAGAGCGGCAAACTGCACCAACGCCGACGTTAAATGCAAAAGAGACCGTGGCGTCGTACACCGCCTGCGGCATCTCAACCGCCATACAGCGCGCAATACCGTTCTCCACCCGCTGTACGTCATCAATCAGGTTTACCGCCACCTGTCGTTCATTGACCTCGGTTACAGACGTCACACCACGGGTATGTCCGATGCCATTTGTCCAGACGCCTGCACTGCACTGATACGGCGACAGACGGCAGCCCTCAGCATCGGCCAGCAGCTGCAACCCTTCGCTGGAGATGCGCAGAGAAGAGAACGAAGGCAGTGTGGCCGCCAGCGCCAGTACCAGCAGTAGCGCGCACTTCTTAGCTGTTGAATTCATCCTCATTCCTGCCCGTTTGCCGCTGTTGCAACAACCGCCAGGTTTTACGGCGGTAGTGCCAGTTAATAAAAAAATTCGCGATGTTAATGCCCAGAGTTGCCACCGCCACCAGCGCCCCCACCATAAAAGCAATGTCCTGAACCGTATGGCGAGCTGACCACATCATGATCGCGCCGATCAGATAAGTGATAAATGAGCTGCTTTTTTCCATCGGTCAGCTCCAGGCAGTTAGCGTACGAATTACAGGATGAAAACAGCGCTTATCAACGCTGTCGTGAAGCAGGTTATTACTTTTCATATTCCACTCCCCCGTCATGGGTAGGCGATAAACAGAAAAGGCAGAGAAAGGAGCGAGTGTCTCCCCGCAGTCTCGCTTTGCCTGGTAAGCACAGGCAGTGTGCTTTTTCGACTATCACTTCTCAATCGGGGGGTGTTGTAGGGAAAGTCTGACAACGATATGCCGCCTGCCAGGCAAACGCTTTTCATAATTAAGCGGGCAACGGCGGTGAAAAGATAAAAAAAGCCCCCTAAATGGGGGCATCAGCAGAACTACACGAAGTGGGGGAAGAGTCCTTTCGGCGCACGTGTGGTCTGAGTCTCCAGTCTGCAAGGGGTAGCTGGAAAACAGTAATAAAAGCCTTAACTCTCGTTCGGCGGAGAAAAGACCACCGAAAAATGGGAGTTTTTAAGCTCCACTCCGCTGGCGATTTCGGCAATCAAATGCAGCGCGATCTCGCGATCCCGCTCCCGGCAAACTCCTTCAGAGGTTAATCTTGCTATCAGTTCCACGCGCTCCAGAATTACTCTTTCGGCTAATTCTTTGTCCACAATTCCCCCTCCTTATTACTGTATATACATACAGTAGCATAGCGCTAACTAATAAGAAAAGTTTTTTACCAATGCCAGGGGAAATCCTTATCACCATGATAATCATCAAATTAATACCCTGAGACGATTGGATCAATTCTCCGGCTCTGGCAGCATTTGTCCTTGTTTTTCACAGCAGCACCTTACCTTTCAGCGTAAACAAGCAGGGTTGGCTAAGGGGGTATTAATTAGCATTCCTGATGTGCTGTCAGACGGATAGCGTATCTGATTTGTCGATAAATCCCCTTTAAACACCTGTCCTCAGCTGAGTAACGCGAGATTCACTAAAGATGAATGTTGTGGCTGAAATAGCAAAGGAGAGGGGGTTTTCAGGTTGTAAAAATGACCACTTTCGGGCAAAATTATGGGTAATTTATGTGCTCGCCATCCTGATGTACTCATAAAGCTACAAGTTTCACTGCACATCCCCAAAAGATGAATTAACCAGGAGTTTGAGAGAGTGAGCCTTAAAATCGATTTCCAAAGCGGCGCCAAAGAAGTGCTGGATCGGGTGCTCCAGGCGTACGGGTTTACCACTAAACTGGCGCTGGCTGAACATCTGGGTATCGCCAGCAGCAGCCTTGCTAATCGCTATTCGCGCGGCCACTTCCCTTCAGATATTGTGATTCGCTGCATGGCTGATACCCAGGCTTCATTACAGTGGCTGGCTACCGGGGAGGGAGAACCCTTTTCCGGCACACCGGCCGAAAAGTGCTCTGCATCTTCACAAAATGAAAACTTACTGTCGCTTCCCCGTCAACGTCTTGATGCCGGTAAGCTGACCGATCTCACCAGCATCACGCTGGAGACCGCCTTCTTTGAAACCTGGCCTGCCCGCATTATGCAGCCGCTGCTGATCGTTGATGGTCATCAGCAGTTTATTGCCGAGAAAGCTTTTGGCGAGATCCTCGACGGCGACTGGCTGGTATCGCTGGAGGGCCAGGTCAGCATCCGCACCCTGACGCGCATCCCGCCGGGGCGAGTGCGGGTTGCCAGCGGTCAGCAGCAGTTTGAGTGCGCTCTTAATGAGCTGGTTCCGCTGGCGCGTATCGTGGTTGCCTGCAAGCCGGTGTAACGTTGCAGGCCCGTATACCCTGCTAGATGGTTTCGCCCATAAATATCTGATAGCTCAGATCGACCGAATCAGCAGAAAAACGGCTGTCGCTAATTTTTTTTAGCAGCAGTTCGGCGGCGGTATAGCCGATAGCGTAGCGTGGGGTAATAACGCTGGCCATGGTTGGGTACATTTCGCGGCTGATATCCAGCCCGTGGAATCCGGCAATGGCAATGCGTCCAGGAACAGCAATGCCGTGGCGCTGACAGTGCAGCAGCGCCCCCAGCGCGAGGTCGTCATTAGTGCAGAAGATCGCGTCGAGATCCGGAAACCGCTCCAGCGCGCTGGCCAGCATCGCAGCGCCCAGCTTCTGCGATGAGATTGCCTTCGGATTGACCCGATCCCCCGTACCGCCCCGCTCCTCCATCGCCTGACAGTAACCGCGATAGCGAAACTCATCGCGGCGATCGTCCTGCGAACCAAAGTAGATCACCCGTTTTCGCCCCTGGTCGAGCAGCGTACGGGTCATATCGTAGCCCGCACTGAAGTTGTTAAAACCTACCTGCATATCCAGACAGCTGCCCTGAGTATCCATGACTTCGACAATCGGGATCTGCGCCGCCCTCAGGTACTTCACAGCGCGCAGGGTATGATCCTTTTCGCTGAGAATAATGCCGTCAATGTTATACGACAGCAGATTGATGATCTGCTCCTCTTCCGTCTGTTTGTCGTAGTTATAGTTGGCGATCAGCGTCTGATAGCGCCCCTCTTTGGTGGCCGCCTCAATTCCGCTCAGGAGATCGGCAAAGATCTGATTTTTAAACGAGGGGATCAGCACGCCCAGAGTGTAGCTTTTGGAACTCAGCAGCATCTCCGGCGCACGGTTGGGAATATAGTTAATTTCTTCAATAATTTGCGCGATCTTCGCTCCGGTTTCCGGCGATACACGGTCGGGTGTGCGCAGATAGCGGCTGACCGTCATTTTGGTGACGCCTGCCAGCGTAGCGATGTCCTGAAGCGATATACGATGAGCACGCATCGGGTGTTTCCATTCAATGTGAAAGGGGCCAGGCATGCCTGACCCCTGCGGGAATTGTTGCTGATGGGGCTGATTTTGCCGATATTAATGAATTATCGCATTCAGAATCAATACACCCCCAAGGCCGAGGAAGGAGATCAAGGTCTCCATCACCGTCCAGGTTTTCAGCGTCTCGGTCACGCTCAGGTTAAAGTAGCCTTTAAACAGCCAGAAGCCTGGGTCGTTAACGTGAGAAGCAATAACACTGCCGGATCCAACCGCCAGCACCATCAGCGCCGGATCTGCGTGGGTGATAGCGATAATTGGCGTCACAATACCGGCGGTAGTAATCGCGGCCACGGTGGCGGAACCCAGCGCGATACGCAGCATCGCCGCGACCGTCCAGCACATCAGCAGCGGAGAGAGTGAAGAGCCTTTCATCATATCGGCGATATAGTTGCCCACGCCGCTGTCCACCAGCACCTGTTTAAAGGCACCGCCACCGGCAATGATAAAGACGATCATGGCAATAGCGGCAATCGACGAGCCGCACATCTCCATCACTTCTTCCATTTTACGCCCGTTGCGCAGGCCGAGGGTGAATACCGCGATAACTACCGAGATAAACAGCGCCACCGCCGGGTTACCGATAAATTCAAAGAACTGGCGCAGTACGTTCTCTTTTGGTGTGGTCAGCTCAAACACCGCAGCAACTGCCATCAGGATCACCGGGATCACCGCCGCGAAGATGCTGGTCCAGAAGCCCGGCATTTCATGATCTTCAAAGATTTTTGGGTTATAGAGTCCTTCCGGTGGTGATTTTTCGAAGCCTTTCAGGAATTTCGAGAAGATCGGACCGGCGATAATTACCGTTGGAATGGTGATAATCATCCCGTAGAGCAGCGTAGTACCGAGGTTAGCGCCAAAGATAGTGGCAATGGCAGTCGGCCCCGGATGCGGCGGCAGGAAGCAGTGCGTGACTGACAGCGCGGCAACCATCGGAACGCCAACGTAGAGCAGTGGCATCCCCGATGCGGCCACCACGGTAAAGACCAGCGGTAACAGCAGCACGAAGCCAATCTCATAGAACATCGCCAGGCCAACGATCAGTCCGGTAACCATCAGCGCCCACTGTACGCGCTGCTTTCCAAAGGAGGCGATGAGCGTAGTAGCCACGCGTTGAGCCGCTCCGGTATCCGATACCAGCTTGCCGAGCATCGCCCCGAAGCCAAGAATCAGTGCCAGGCTGCCGAGCGTACCGCCAACCCCTTTTTGAATTGAAGCAATGACCGCCAGCGGCGTCATCCCCTCCGCAATCCCTACCACGGCCGACACAAAGATTAAGGCGATAAAGCCGTTGACCTTGAAGAAGATCATCAGCACAAGCAGCAGGATTACGCCAATAGCTATTATTGTAATGGGCATAAAGCACTTCCTATAGGTGAGGTAAAAAGTTTGGTAATCACTCTTATCCATAAGATTTCAGGTTGCAGCCAGCACTGCGGCAACCTGAAAGATAAAGCATAGGTCAGACCGCGACGCGCATACCGCCATCAACAAAAAGTAAGTGTCCGTTCACAAAATCAGAGGCTTTCGAGGCAAGAAACACCGCTGCACCAATCAGCTCTTCCGGGTTACCCCAGCGCGCCGCAGGTGTACGTTTGCATAGCCAGGAGGTGAAAGCTTCATCATCGGCCAGCGCCTGGGTCATCTCAGTTTTGAAGTAGCCCGGTGCGATGCCGTTGACCTGTATATTGTGGCGCGCCAGTTCTACACACATACCGCGTGTCAGCATGGTGACCGCCCCTTTCGATGCCGCATAAGGGGTGATGGTGTCGCGCCCCAGTTCACTTTGCATCGAACCAATATTGATGATTTTTCCCTGCTGACGCGTCACCATCTGGCGGGCAACCGCCTGAGATACCAGGAACACTGCCGTCTGGTTTACCGCTATCACATCGTTCCAGTCCTGCTCCGGAAACTCCAGAAACGGGCGGCGGCGCTGGATCCCTGCGTTGTTCACCAGCACATCAATCGGGCCGATTTCACGTTCAATCTTCTCGACGCCAGCATTCACCTCCGCAGATTGCGTCACATTAAACGCCACGGCATGAGCCTTGAAACCCTGCTGTTGCAGATCTGCCGCGGCTTTCTCAGCGCCCTGCTGGGTGGTGGCGTTAATGATCACTTCGGCCCCGGCCTGTGCCAGACCTTTCGCCATCAAAAAACCAATGCCGCGTCCGGAGCCGGTGATCAGTACACGTTTATTTTCGAGCGAGAAAAGCGTCGTCATGGTCATCCCTTAAAAAGTCAGCTGCACTTTGGCGGCCTGGGTTTTATCACCGGCAAATTGCAGCGCAGCGTCAATGTTCTGGTAGTCGTATTCGCCGCTGAACAGCGGCAGCGGGTTTACCGTTCCGTTACCCAGCCACTCAACCGCAGTGTTGAACTCGGTGGTGAAGCGGAACGATCCGACCAGTTTGATCTCTTTGGCAATCAGCATCATGATCGGGAAGCCAGGCACATCACCGCCCATCCCCACCTGTACCAGAGTGCCTTTTGCTCGCGTCACTTCCAGACAGCGCGTCAGTGAAGAGGGGTGGCCGGAGGCTTCAAACGCCACGTCAAAATAGCCTTTCTCGGCCAGATACGGGGTAAAATCACCGCTGGCAGCGTGAAGGGTGCTGGTAGCGCCCATTGCCGTTGCCATTGCCAGTGAGCGCTCGCTGACGTCGGCGCAAACCACTTCCGCCGCCCCTTTTGCCCTGGCTGCCGCCGCAATCAGGCAGCCGATCGGACCAACGCCGGAGATAAAGACTTTTTTGCCGTGCAGATCGCCGCCCTGGTTAGCCGCATGAATGCAGACCGCGAGAGGTTCAGCAAACACCATCACCTTATCGTCGGCGGTATTATCGAAGGGAATGCACTGGCTGCTGTCGACCACTTTGTACTGAGTGAAACCGCCGTCCACGTGCGGGTAGTACATCGCGCTGCCAAAGAAACGCATGGTGGTGCACTGATTTTCTTCCTGCGCCAGGCAATATTTACACTCACCGCAGGGTTTAGAGGGGTTTACCGCAACTTTCTGATTCTCTTTAAGCGCCGGATTGTCACTTTTCACCACATAGCCAATCACTTCATGGCCCAGGATCATCGGCATTTTTACCGCAAAGCTGCCCACTTTGCCGTGCTGATAGTAGTGCAGATCTGAACCGCAAATGCCGCCGCGTGTAATGCGTACCAGCGTCCCTGTGCCCTGATAGTTGACCTGCTGGCTGATAACTTCGACCTGCTCTTTACCGTTAATCATGCAGGATTGCGTAAGGGTACTCATGGTGATCTCCAGGACGTTTCGATTTATTGCGCCTATCAAATCGATATTTAAGATGCAAAACTGTGAAACCGATCACTAAAAATCATGTTACTAAATCAATGTTACGCATAACGTGAACCACGTTGTCCTTTCTCCCGGCGCTATTCAGTGGCATGCATCACAAAGCGATTAACTGCACTTTCATCGCGCTCATTTGACCGCTACAGTAAAACTCATCCGACCACTTCAGGAATCGCTGACGATGAGCCTGTCACTGTTCACCCCGCTGGATCTGGGTTTTACCCAGCTTAAAAACCGTTTTCTGATGGGATCGATGCATACCGGGCTGGAAGAGCACCCGGATGGCGCAGCCCGGCTGGCGGCGTTCTATGCCGAACGCGCTCGCGCCGGAGTGGCGCTGATTGTGACCGGCGGCATTGCCCCTTCACCAGAGGGCGTGGTGAGCGCCGGGGCATCGGTGCTGAATGAGGAGAGCCAGCTGGAACATCACCGGCAGGTAACGGACGCAGTACATCAGGCAGGTGGCAAAATCGCTATGCAGATCCTGCACGCCGGGCGCTACAGCTATCAGCCCGCGCTGGTGGCCCCTTCCGCTCTTCAGGCCCCGATCAACCCGTTTTGCCCTCGTGAGCTGACTCGTCATGAGATTCTGCAACTGATTGCTGATTACGCCCGCTGTGCTCGTCTGGCGCAGCAGGCGGGCTACGACGGCGTAGAGATTATGGCCTCCGAAGGCTATCTGATTAACCAGTTTCTGGTGGCACACACTAACCAGCGCAGCGATGAATGGGGCGGCAGCGAAGAGCATCGCCAGCGTTTTGCCCTCGCGATCCTGCGCGCAGTGCGCGAGGCGGTGGGTAGCGAATTTATTATTATTTTCCGCCTGTCGATGCTGGATCTGGTGGAACAGGGCAGTACGCTGGAGCAAACCATTCGCCTGGCACAGGCGGTGGAACAGGCCGGAGCGACCCTGATTAATACCGGTATCGGCTGGCATGAGGCACGCATTCCGACCATTGCCACCTCCGTGCCGCGCGCGGCCTTTGCCTGGGTGACTCAGGCATTGAAACAGCACGTTACTATCCCGCTGATTGCCACCAACCGTATTAACCACCCTGATGTAGCGCAGCGCGTGCTGGATGAAGGCTGTGCCGATATGGTATCGATGGCGCGCCCGTTTCTCGCTGACCCTGAGTTTGTGCTAAAAGCGCAGCAGGGGCGCAGCGATGAGATTAATACCTGCATCGGCTGTAATCAGGCCTGTCTTGACCAGATTTTCGCAGGCAAGCTGACCTCCTGTCTGGTCAACCCCCGTGCCTGCCATGAAACGGAACTGGTGCAAATGCCTGCGTTGGCGGTAAAAAATCTGGCAGTGGTGGGTGCCGGCCCCGCCGGACTGGCCTTTGCGGTCAATGCCGCACAGCGCGGTCACCAGGTTACGCTGTTTGATACGCACCCCGAGCCAGGAGGACAGTTTAATATTGCCCGCCAGATCCCCGGTAAAGAAGAGTTTAGCGAAACGCTGCGCTACTTCAGGCGTCAGCTTGAGCTGCACCGCGTTACGCTGCGGCTGGGCCATCGCGCCACCGTGGAGGATTTAACCACATTTGATGAGGTGGTGCTGGCTACCGGCATTGTGCCGCGTACCCCGCCGATCCCGGGTATCGATCACCCCTGCGTACTGAGTTATCTGGAGGTAATCCGCGACAAGAAACCGGTTGGCCAACGCGTGGCGATTATCGGTGCTGGCGGCATTGGTTTCGATACTGCGGAGTATCTGGTGGCGTCGGCACAGGATATTAGCGGCTTCTGTCAGGAGTGGGGCATTGACCGCACCCTCACCCGGCCAGGCGGGCTGCTGCCGCCAGAGAAGCCTGAATCCAGGCGTCAGGTGTGGCTGTTACAGCGCAAACCTGGCAAGCCGGGGGCCGGACTGGCAAAAACCACAGGCTGGATCCATCGTGCCAGCCTGCAAATGCACGGCGTACAGATGTGGGGCAGCGTCGAGTATCAGCAGATTGATGATCAGGGCCTGCATCTGCTGGTGAACGGCGAACCGCAGCTGCTGGCCGTCGATAATGTGGTGATCTGCGCCGGGCAGGAGCCGGAGCGCTCGCTGGCGGATGCCCTGCTGGCACAGGGGATTGCTGTGCATATTATTGGCGGCGCTGACGTGGCACAGGAGCTTGACGCGCGGCGGGCAATCGCTCAGGGCACCCTGCTGGCGCTGGCGATATAATCGACATCAGGCGGAACCCATCTTCGGTTCCGCTCTTATCCTGATAGTGTCCGCCCGGTTTTCCCGGTAGCATCTTAAAGATAAAGATCTGCCTGGAAGGAAAATCCAATGTCGCTCCCTTACCACTCACCGCTTCTCTCGCGCCTGGACTGGCTTGATCACACTTTTATGCCCGCAGGCGCACGCCCGCCGCAGGAGGCGATTTACAATCAGCAGCGCCATAGCGCCCGGGTCATCCTTGATGTTGATGCCCTGCCGCTAAAAAGCCAGGAGGCTGATGGCCTGATTGGTAGCGGGCAACATCCCGTGGCGGTGTATACCGCTGACTGTCTGCCGATTTTGCTCGCCGACAGCCGTCAACAGCAGGTGGCAGCGGTACACGGTGGGTTAAAAGGAGTGCTGAGTGGCGTGCTGATTAACGCTATTCAGCGCCTGTGCGAGCGTGGGGCAACGCCAGAGAGCCTGTTTATTGCCATTGGCCCGGCGAT
The DNA here is from genome assembly GCF_009738185.1 of Erwinia sorbitola. Classification (NCBI taxonomy): domain Bacteria; kingdom Pseudomonadati; phylum Pseudomonadota; class Gammaproteobacteria; order Enterobacterales; family Erwiniaceae; genus Erwinia; species Erwinia sorbitola. The sequence goes on from NZ_CP046509.1 coordinate 4,034,136, forward strand.
TGGCCCCTGCTGTTACGAACTAGGACGCGAAGTGACCGACCAGGCGCAGCGGGAGGATCCTTATCATCTGGCCGGACTGATGTCATGGTCTGCCAGCCCCCCGCCTAATCCGGCTGCGGTTCGCCCACAGGCGCAGGGCACCACCGCAGGCGTGTGGTTTGACCTGCCGCTGCTGGCAAAGCGTATTGCACTGCGTGCGGGGGTACCGGAAGCGCAGATTGAACTGGCCCGGATCTGTACTTATTGCATGGCGGAGGAGGTGGCAAGTTATCGCCGTAACAGCCATTTCCAGCACGGTTACCAGCAACGATTTTCGTGGATTGCCAAACGTTAAGGGCGAGGCGTGCCTCGCCCCTACGGGGGGGACATCGCGGATATCGTGGGGGCGACAAGGGCGAGGCGTGCCTCGCCCCTACGGGGGGCATCGCGGATATCGTGGGGGCGACAAGGGCGAGGCGTGCCTTGCCCCTACGGGGGGCATCGCGGATATCGTGGGGGCGACAAGGGCGAGGCGTGCCTTGCCCCTACGGGGGGCATCGCGGATATCGTGGGGGCGACAAGGGCGAGGCGTGCCTCGCCCCTACGGGGGCTTCGGGGATATCGTGGGGGCGACAAGGGCGAGGCAGATATCGTAGGGGTCGGGCATGCCCGACCCACAGGTTGCTGGCTTTAAGGCATTTTCACCGAACGCAGTACCACAAATTTCTGGTTGCTTGCCACGGTGGTACAGTTGCCAAACAGCTTCTTCATTTTGTGATAATTGTCGAGATGACGGTTACCAACAATACGCAGTTCGCCGCCATCTTGCAGACAACGGCGTGCATCACGCAACATTTGCCAGGCAATATGGTCGGTAACCGCATTCTGCTGGTGGAATGGCGGATTACACAGTACTGCATGCAGACGGTCTGAAGGATAACCGGCCAGCACGTTATTAACGCTGAACTCACTGCGCGCCAGATCTTGCGGACGGTTGGCGGTAATATTCATCCGGCTGGATGCCACCGCCATATACGACTCATCAACAAAATGCACCTGCGCCAGCGGGTTCTGCTGCAACGCCATCAGGCCAATTACCCCATTGCCGCAGCCGAGATCGACAATCTCCCCTTCCAGATCTGACGGCAGATGCTGTAAAAAGAAGCGCGCGCCAACATCCAGGCTGCCGCGAGAAAAGACATTGGCATGGTTATGGATCTGATAATCGGTGCCGTCCAGCTGCCAGGTGGCAATCACATCGCTCGGCTTCAGCTCGGGTGCGCTGAACGTGCAGTAAATCAGGCGGGCTTTTTTGCGCGCCAGCGAAGTCGTGGTTACGCCGAGGATTTTTTCAAACAGCTGCAAGGTTGACGTGTGGATCTCTTTCGCTTTACCGGCAGCCACAATCTGCGTTTCCGCAGTGACGACATCACGCAGCGCGCGCAGCTGGTGCTCCAGTAGCGCGAGGGTTTTTGGCACTTTAATCAGGACGCGGGCCGGAGCAGCGGGCAGCGGGCTAAGGCTGTCCAAAAGTTGCACGTCTGCTTCATCCAGATGATTCAGCGCCAGGTTCTGACGGGTCGCCTGCTGGTTGAGCCAGGAGTCGCTGATGCTGTAAACCCCCTCGCCCGCCAGTGCGCAGCCCAGCGCGCCAAAGGTGTCGTTAAAAATTAGCGTAGGGCCGCTGACCGGGGCATCGCCAAGATGCTGTAACAGATATTCGTCGGCAGCATCCCAGGCCTGCAACGGGCTTTCTTCGCGCATTTGGGGAAAACGATGCAGCGTCAGCATGCGGTTGCTTAGTTCGAGTTGGCTCATGGGATCACCTTAGTGGTAAAATTCCCGCGTTTTATCCCCTAAAACGGGCGCACAGTAAACGTTTTTCTTTACCGGAGTTGGTATGTCGTCGCTTATTTATCTGCAAGGTTACCCTGAATCACTGCTGTCACAGGTACGTACGCTGATAGAACAGCAGCGTCTGTCGGAGGTGCTGAACAAGCGTTATCCCTCCTCACACAGCATCACCAGTGATAAAGCACTGTACGATTATGCACTGGATTTAAAAAACCAGTCGCTGCGCAATGCACCACCGCTGAACAAGGTAATTTACGACAGCAAAATTAAGGTGATGAAGCACGCGCTGGGACTGCATACGGCGATTTCACGCGTGCAGGGCGGCAAGCTGAAGGCCAAAGCGGAGATCCGCGTTGCCACCATTTTCAAAAATGCCCCGGAGGCATTTCTGCGGATGATCGTGGTGCATGAGCTGGCGCATATTAAAGAGAAAGATCACAACAAGGCGTTTTACCAGCTCTGCTGCCATATGGAGCCACAGTACCATCAGCTGGAGTTTGATACACGCCTGTGGCTGACAGCACAGGCGCTGGAGGGGCGCGAGGGATAACATGATGAACGCGCGCCTGGCTATCGGCTGGGCAGCGATTTCACTTCGCTTTTGTTGAAGGGGATACAATCCTGTGCCGCTGCAATCAGCGCGTCATTTAGTTGCTGATCGTACTGTCTGTCGCCAGGTCTGAAGTTCATACTTTTTTTGTAAACCTCGAGCACATTAACCGGGCAAATCAACCTGATATCTCCGAAAGAGTACATTTTCACACCATGAATAACATAGCGATCTCTGTTCTGTAGCAGAGCCAGCTTCCACTGAGTCTTATCCAGCAGCTCGACCGGGTAATCCTTATCCTGCACCAGAAACGTATGGATTTGATAGTCAGCGACGCCTGACAGTTTCATGGTGGCATGAATAATCAATATGGGTATTGACGTAATGATCCATGACATACAGAACAGTCCTGTCAGCGCGGCGGCAATGATTTTCACTATTCTGACCGGCAACGCTGCTGTTATTTTCTCTCGCAGATAGACAGCAACTGGAAAGAGAGCAAAAATAATGACAATGATGGAGGTAAAAGCAGCGTAAATCATTACCTTAATTTCGCCTGCATGGTCAGGAAGCTGTAACTTGCCAAAAATCAAACTTAAAGGGCAGGCATAGAGAAATGAAACTAAAAAGAGTGCAGATGGAATAAGACAGAAAAAAGTCCTGTAACCTTCCCTTTTTGTTTTTTTGTTTTTAAATCTCAATACCTCTGAAACTGCCTTTCGGTTAAAAAAATATCCGGAGAACAGTGAGATAAACAGCATTCCGCTAACCGCGATAGTGAAAACTTTCCAGCTACTGAATTTTTTCGCCTCGATAAGCCATACGGCCATAAAAAAAACCATTATCGCCAGCAGGTGAATAATTACGGAGAGCCTAATAAAGTTATCTTTAATTTTTTGATAGTTATAAAAAACTTCATTATCTTTTTTTATAATAAGGGAGATTAACAAGGAAGGTATGTAAAAAATCAGGCAAATCATGCAGACACTGCATACCAGAAACATCGCAACAACAACAAATAAGTCCTTGAAGGTAATAGACTCAAGAAAAACATCCAGCCGCCCCATGCGATTCAGATAGAGCCATATCGTCCCCAGCGCCATCAACGTGCTGATAAATGTGGGTGTCACAATTGAAATCAAAGAGGGTTTTTTCACGATCCTGGTTCCTCCAATCTATCGGCTTACCGGCCAACGGCCTGAACTGTTCTGCTATCCAGTACGGGCGCGGATTGAAAGCCTTCACCTTTTCTTTTTTACCCCTGACGCCCATACGAAGGATCTTCGGTTTTAGCGCATGCTGGTTACCATTTCCCCGAAGCCCCACCACCACCGCTGCGACCACCGCCACCGCTAAAGCCACCATCACTGCCGCCAGAATCGCTGCGGTCATCGGAACGACTGTTTGAGCTGTCATCCGAACGGTCGCGGCTGCCGCCACCGCCGCCAAACAGGGTGCCGATCAGCGATGAGATGATCATCTGCACCATCAGACTGCCGCCGAACAGCAGGCCCACATTGTCACCACTGATACTCTCAACGCCCGAAGTCACCAGCGTGCTGAGAGTTGAAATGCCCGTCACAATCCCGCTGACAAACAGCCCCCGCACCAGTGGATTACGGCGCAGGAAGAAGAACGGCAGAATCATCATGCCCAGTAGCCAGAGGCCAATGCTGCCGCCGGATAGCGTGATGGAATCATCCGATACAGGACGGGGAGCGGGTTCCGCCACCGGACGCGGCGTGGCTACAGGAGCATCCCCGGCTACCGCTACACCCAGCTGGCGCGAGATCGCTTCTACGCCCGCGACTAATCCCTGACCAAACTCACCCTGCTTAAAGCGAGGAATGATGGTGCCGTTGATCGTCTCGCTGGCCTGTACGTCAGTAAAATCCCCTTCCAGGCCGTAACCAACTTCGATACGCACGGTACGGTCATTTTTTGCCATCACCAGCAGCAGGCCGTCATCGCGTTGTTTATCGCCGAGTTTCCATGCTTCAAATACCCGGATGGCGTACTGCTCAATGCTGTCATCGCCGGTGGTGTCAACTGTCAGGACTGCCAGCTGATGTCCGGTTTTTTTCTCCAGGGCCATAATCTGTTCGGTTATCTGCTGCGCTTCTGTCGCATTCAGCACCCCGCTCCGATCGGTAACCCGCTGCTGAAGCGTCGGGACGGGCACCGTCGCAGCCATGCCGGTGAACGGCAAGCAGAACAGCAAAATCAGGGTAATAAATCGCATGGTTAACCCTTATTTGGCATGAGCTGGCGGGGTGAAATCAACTTCAGGAGCAGTGGAGATCTGCTGCACATTTTTCGGCTGGAAGTTCTCTTTACGCTGGTAACCCATAACTTTCGCCGTCAGTGAGCCAGGGAACTGGCGGATCAACAGGTTGTACTCCTGAACCGCACGCACATAGCGCTGACGCGCCACGGTAATGCGGTTTTCCGTGCCTTCCAACTGCACCATCAGGTTGTTAAACATTTTATCGGCTTTTAAATCGGGGTAGCGCTCGCTGATTATCAGCAGGCGAGACATGGCACTGCTCAGTTCTGACTGCGACTGCTGGTAAGCCTGCATGGTCTGTGCATCTTCCGGGGCGTTCTGTACCTGCGTCAGGCTGCCGATTTTAGCGCGGGCGTCAGCGATACTTTTAAATACCTCAGCTTCATGGCTGGCATTGGCCTGGGCGGTAGCAACCAGATTAGGGATCAGGTCGGCACGGCGTTGATACTGATTAAGCACTTCTGACCATTCAGCGGAGACCGCTTCGTCGCGCTGTTGAATCTGGTTATAGTCACAGCCGGAAAGCCAGAACATCAAGGGCAACAGCAGTAGCCAGCGCACATGCACAAGGAATGACATAATTTTGTCCTTAAAATGAAAAAGTGGCAGGCGGCATTATACAGACCCCGCCCTAACGTGCTGTTTTAGTCAGATAAAATCTTTCGCCTGACGGATCAGGCTGGTCTTGGTCAGGGCACCAAGATATTTACGCTCCAGCGGATTATTCAGTACCGGCAGGCGCTCCAGCGTCACCTGAGCAAAGGCATCCCAGCCCTCTTTAATGGTCTGGTTCTCATACACCGTCGGGAAGTTGGCATCCATAACGCAGCTGACCGGTGAGGTCAGGGTGATCTCTTTATCCAGCACTTTGTGCGAGATATCGTGGATTGATACCGCCCCGAGAAACTCCCCCTGCTCACTGATCACATAGACAAAACGTTCACGTTTCAGCGAGCTAACCGCCAGCGCTTTGCCAACGGAGTCCTGCGGCGTCAGCGCCGCGCCGGAGACAATAAACTGCGAAATGATGCCGTTATCAAAATCAAACTTGGCATCGGAGCGGCTGAAGTGGCTGGTCATCACTGAATAGGTGCTGCTGGAGTGCAGGCGATAAACCGTCATTGAGGCAAGCACGCTGGCGATCATCGCCGGGAAGAGCAGACTGCTGTTAAGCGTCATCTCCAGCACCATCAGCATCGCCATCAGCGGTGCCTGACTCACTGACGCCAGCACTGCGCCCATCCCCACGGCGGCAAACACTTCGGCATTACCGACGGGGAAACCGGCGGCGGAGGCCAGCAGCGCCACCATTTCCCCCATCAGCGCGCCAATCAGCAGCGCCGGGGTAAACAGGCCGCCGACCGCGTTAGAGCCGACGGAAATTGCCGTCGCCAGCATCTTAAGCAGCAGCAGGGCCAGCAGCACTGGCAGCAGAAAATCTCCCGCCATAATGCGCACAATTACCTCATAACCGTTGCCGAGTATCTGTGTACTGCCGATAGCCAGCGTGCCCACCAGCAGCCCCCCCAGACCGAGGCGCAGCGGCAGGCTGCTGATGGGGGCGAAGAGACGCTTACTCTGACCAATCAGCCAGATCATCGCCCAGCCCAGCAGGCCCGCCAGCAGCCCGATCGCCACGGTCAGGGCAATGCTGCCCGGCGTCAGATCAAACTGGCTGTGAGAAAAAGGATACATCGCAGAACGGTGCCCCAGCGACCACATGGTCAGCACCGCAACGCCGGAGGCGATAATCAGCGGGATCAGTCGCTGCATGGCAGAGATGCCAAACGCTATTTCTGCCACAAAAATCGCTGAGGCCAGCGGCGCATGATAGACAGATGACAGCCCGGCTGCGGCGGCCATCGCCACCACATCGCTGTTTTTCAGCGGCAGCGATTTGAACCACCAGCGCCCCATCAGGCTGCCCGCTAATGCCGACAGCTGCACCATCGGCCCTTCGCGCCCGATGGAAGCACCGCTGCTGATACTGGCCAGTGAAGAGAGGCTTCGAAACAGTGAAGTGCGGGCAGGTACCGCATCCAGTTGAGCGTTGATCACTTCCAGATAATCGGTACGCACCGTCTGTTTTTGCTCAATGGCGGTGGCATAGCGCAGGAGGAAACCGGCAATCAACCCGCCTATACCGACTATCAGCGGCCAGCAGTACCAGGGGTAAACGCGCATCGCCTGGGTGATATCGGTCTGCCCGTTAAACACCAGGCCATCAATCAGGTTAATCGCCTCACGGAAGCCCAGCGTCACCAGGGAAGCCACCAGCCCCACCGGGATAGCGATCAGAATGCTGATCCAGTTAAGTGCATGTTTGCTTTGCGGGCTGCGAACGCTCATCGGGTTCCCTCGGGATGATTTTCTCTATCGTGCGAGAGGTGGAAGGAAAAATCAAATATGCTGGTTTAGTCATTGCCCTGCGAAACATGCATGATAATCTGGCTTTTTTGCTAATTCGAACAGGAACGCTATGATTCGCTTTGCCGTGGTTGGAACCAACTGGATCACCCGTCAGTTTGTTGATGCAGCCCATGAAACCGGAAAAATGAAGCTGACCGCCGTTTACTCGCGCTCGCTGGAGCAGGCAAAAACCTTCGCCAGCGATTATCCGGTAGAACTGCTGTTTGATTCCCTGGAGCAAATGGCGCAGTCCGATGCTATTGATGCGGTCTATATCGCCAGCCCTAACGCCCTGCACTGCCCCCAGTCACTGCTGTTCCTGCGCCACCGTAAACACGTTATCTGCGAAAAACCCCTGGCGTCGAATCTGCACGAAGTTGAGGCGATGATCGCCTGCGCTGCTGAGAACCAGGTGGTGCTGTTTGAAGCGTTCAAAACTGCCAGCGTGCCGAACTTCCTGACGCTGCGACAGGCGCTGCCGAAAGCAGGCACGCTGCGCAAAGCCTTTCTCAACTACTGTCAGTACTCCTCGCGCTACCAGCGCTACCTCGATGGCGAAAACCCCAATACCTTTAATCCTGCATGGTCTAACGGCTCGATTATGGATATCGGCTATTACTGCCTCGCTACGGCGGTCAGCCTGTGGGGGGAACCGGTCAGCGTCAGTGCCAGCGCCACCCTGCTGGCGAGCGGCGTTGACGGGCATGGTAGCGTGATCCTTAACTACGGCGATTTTGACGTCACCTTGCAGCACTCGAAAATCAGTCAGTCTACGCTGCCGAGTGAAATTCAGGGGGAAGAGGGGTCACTGGTGATTGAGCAGGTATCTGAATGCCAGCGCATCAGCTTTGTGCCGCGCGGTGGCAAAGCGCAGGATCTCACTCAACCGCAGCATATCAATACCATGCTGTATGAGGCGGAAGTGTTTGCCTGCCTGGTTGAGAGCCATCAGGTTGATCATCCGGGGCTGGAGACGTCGCGTATTACGGCGAAATTGCTGACGGAGATCCGCCGTCAGACCGGAGTCGTATTCCCGGCAGACAGCGCCGCTGTGTAAATATTTCTAAATATGACTGAAGAATATTGACCTGCGGCAGCGGCCAACCTATCTTTTGCCACAGCAAAGGGGAGTAACTTCTTCGTCAGTTAATCGTCAATACGACATCCTCATGATGTCCGGTTACTGAGCAACCAAATCCTGGTTGTAAGTGAGACCTTGCCGGAAGGCGAGGTTTTGCTTACAGCATCAATAATATTGTGGCTGATCCCTTCCGATATCCCCCTACAGATTTCATCTTGCAGTCAGGCGTAAGTGCCTCTGCCACTTGAAAGATGACGGGTATCTGACCATTTTATTTTGTTTGGGATGCTTAAAATGAACACAGTCGGCACACCGTTACTCTGGGGCAGCTTCGCTGTCGTGGTGGTAATTATGCTGGCGATCGACCTGCTGTTGCAGGGCCGTCGCGGCGCACACACTATGACCATGAAACAGGCAGCCGCCTGGTCGCTGGTCTGGGTGACTCTCTCGCTGTTATTTAACGCTGCCTTCTGGTGGTATCTCACCGGCACCGCCGGGCGCGAGGTCGCGGATACTCAGGCTCTGGCGTTCCTCACCGGTTATCTGATTGAAAAAGCGCTGGCCGTCGACAATGTGTTTGTCTGGCTGATGCTGTTCAGCTACTTTGCTGTCCCTGCGGCGTTGCAGCGCCGGGTGTTGATTTATGGCGTACTGGGCGCGATTGTGCTGCGTACTATTATGATCTTCGCCGGTAGCTGGCTGGTAACACAGTTCAGCTGGCTGCTCTATATCTTCGGCGCGTTTCTGCTGTTTACCGGTATCAAAATGGCACTGGCGAAAGAAGATGACGGCGCCATCGGTGATAAGCCGCTGGTACGCTGGCTGCGCAGTCGGATGCGTATGACGGACAAAATTGAAGGCGAGCGCTTTTTTGTGCGTAAAAACGGGGTACTGTTTGCCACCCCGCTGCTGCTGGTGCTGATTATGGTGGAGTTAAGCGACGTGATTTTCGCCGTGGACAGTATTCCGGCCATTTTCGCGGTCACTACCGATCCGTTTATCGTACTGACCTCCAACCTGTTTGCCATCCTCGGCCTGCGCGCCATGTACTTCCTGCTGGCTAACGTAGCAGAGCGCTTCTCGATGCTGAAATATGGCCTGTCGATTATTCTGGTGTTTATCGGCGTGAAGATGCTGATTGTTGATTTCTTCCATATTCCGATCGCAATTTCACTCGGTATTGTCGGCGGTATTCTGGCACTGACGCTGATCGTGAATGCCATCGTTAACTACCGTAACGACCATAAGACTTCCTGATCGCCATCCCGGGGATGACCAGAAAATGGTCATCCTCTTCTGCTGCCGCTTTTGCCCTGTCAGACAGATCCATTTGCAGGCTGGCGGGTTGAAACAGCGCATTTTTCCCTTCCCCTGCCTGCTCATTTCCTTATACTCCCCTGCGCAAACACACAATGCCCCGGCAGCGCCGGATGGCAGAACATCGATAAAGATAGCGATTTTAAAATATGCGTACAGAAAACAGTGGTCGTGGGCTGGTTCAGCGCCTGTTGCAGGGCAGCCTGGTAACACAAATTTTGATCGGACTGGTGGCAGGTATTGCCCTGGCCTGGTTCTCGAAAAGTAATGCACTGGCGGTGGGACTGCTGGGCGAGCTGTTTGTCAGCGCGCTGAAAGCCGTGGCACCGCTGCTGGTGCTGGTGCTGGTGATCTCTTCCATTGCCAACCATCAGCAGGGGCAGAAAACCAATATCCGCCCGATTGTGATGCTCTATCTGCTCAGTACCTTTTTTGCTGCGGTGGTGGCGGTAGTCGCCAGCCATATGCTGCCACAGACGCTGACCTTAAAGACGGCCAGCACTGAGATTGTGCCGCCGTCCGGGATTCTGGAGGTGCTGCACGGGCTGCTGATGAGTATGGTTGCCAACCCGATTGAAGCGCTGATGAAAGCTAACTATATCGGTATCCTGGTGTGGGCTATCGGCCTTGGCTTTGCTTTCCGCCACAGCAGCGAGAGCACCCGCACCTTCCTCAACGATGCTTCGGATGCGGTAACGCGTCTGGTACGTATTGTGATCCGCTTTGCGCCTATCGGTATTTTTGGTCTGGTGGGTTCGATTCTGGCGTCCACCGGCTTTGATGCGCTGTGGGAATATGCCAGCCTGCTGATGCTGCTGTTGGGCTGTATGCTGCTGATGGCGCTGGTGTTTAACCCGCTTCTGGTGTGGTGGCAGATCCGCCGTAATCCCTATCCGCTGGTGTTTACCTGCCTGCGTGAAAGCGGCGTGACGGCGTTCTTTACCCGCAGTTCTGCCGCCAATATTCCGGTGAATATGGCACTGGCGAAAAAACTCGGCCTGGATGAAGACACCTATTCAGTGTCAATTCCGATTGGGGCAAATATCAGTATGGCGGGCGCGTCGATCACCATTACCGTGCTGACGCTGGCGGCAGTGCATACGCTGGGGATCCACGTTGATGTTGGTACAGCCATTCTGTTAAGCCTGGTGGCATCGGTCTGTGCCTGCGGTGCTTCTGGCGTAGCGGGCGGTTCACTGCTGCTGATCCCGGTGGCCTGTAATATGTTCGGCATTCCGAATGAAGTGGCGATGCAGGTAGTGGCCGTGGGCTTTATTATCGGCGTGTTGCAGGATTCAGCAGAAACCGCGCTGAACTCGTCAGCGGATATTTTGTTTACCGCAGCGGCATGTATGGCGGAAGATCGTCGGGTTGAACAAAACGCGTAATTTTGGGCGAGGCGTGCCTCGCTCCAACGAAGATGAGGTTCACCGTAGGGGTCGGGCATGCCCGACCCAATTATCCGGCAGCGACAGGCCGCCCCTTTACAACGTCACCCCGCTTTTAAATATTGCCAGCTCGCGGAAATCATTCACTTCATTACGCGTCTGCTGCCCGTTGGCTATCGCCACGATGGTATCGACAAACTGCGCCAGCAGCGCAGGCATCTCAACGCCGTGGATCAGCTGCCCGGCATCAAAATCAATCCAGTGTGGCTTCTTGGCTGCCAGTTCGCTGTTGGTGGCTAACTTCACCGTAGGAACAAAACCACCGTAAGGTGTGCCGCGTCCGGTACTGAACAACACCATATGGCAGCCTGCACCGGCCAGCGCGCTGGTGGCAACCGCATCGTTGCCCGGTGCACTAAGCAGGTTAAGGCCCGGCTGCTTCAGGCGTTCGCCATATTTCAGCACGTCGACCACCTGGCTCTGCCCTGCCTTCTGAGTACAGCCCAGCGATTTCTCTTCCAGCGTGGTGATCCCGCCCGCTTTATTTCCCGGCGACGGATTCTCATAAATCGGCTGGTTGTGAGCGATAAAGTACTGTTTAAAGTCGTTTACCATACTGACGGTTTTGCTGAAGGTTGCTTCATCGCGGCAGCGACTCATCAGAATACGCTCCGCGCCGAACATCTCCGGCACTTCCGTTAGCACCGTGGTTCCCCCGTTGGCGATCATCTGATCAGAGAAACGCCCCAGCAGCGGATTAGCAGTGATGCCTGAAAGACCGTCCGAACCACCACACTCCAGCCCGAATTTCAGCTCGCTAAGACGGCCCGGCTGGCGACGATCGTGGCGCATTACTGCATACAGTTCATGCAGCAGCGCCAGTCCGGCCTCTACCTCGTCGTCCTGCTGCTGGCAAATCATAAACTTCACCCGCTGATCGTCGGTCTCGCCCAGCGTTTCCCGGAAGATATCCACCTGATTATTTTCACAGCCAAGACCAATCACCAGCACCGCACCGGCATTAGGATGCCGTACCATATTTTGCAGCATGGTGCGGGTGTTGACATGATCCTGACCCAGCTGGGAGCAGCCAAACGGGTGGCTGAACAGATGCACTCCGTCAATACCGGCCGCTTCAGACGTCTCTTTAAGGAAACGTTGCAGGATCTGGCGGGCAATACCGTTAACACAGCCGACAGTGGGCAGGATCCACAGCTCATTGCGGATCCCCACCTCTCCGCTGCTGCGGCGGTAAATCTGTACTTCACGGTCGGCGGCCTGCTCCGGCAGCGAAGCAAACGCGGGCTGATACTGATACTCATCCAGGTCGCTGAGATTGGTGCGCGCATTATTGGAGTGAATAATCTCCCCGGCGGCGATGGGCTGAGTGGCATGACCGATAGGCAGGCCATACTTCATGACCTGTGCATTGACTTCCAGCGGTTCCAGAGCAAATTTATGCCCGCGCCCCACCGCCTGTTTCAGCACCAGCGCATGCTCTGCAACGCTGACTATTTCGCCCTCTTCGAGGTCACGTAAGGCGACAGCGACGTTATCCAGGCTGTGAATTTTAATGATGCTTTGCATGGTTTCCGCCTTAGTTGATCTGCGCCATAGCTGCGCGCATGCCAAGCGTTGTGATCTGCTGCAACTGCGTTGTCACGCGCTCGGCCAGCCCGGGAAGCTGAGTGAGATCCTGCTCCCAGTGGGCGACGTCACTCAGCACCTCATCAACCAGCTGGCGCAGAGAGATATCATGGCAGTCGACCTGCGGCCATAGCGTGGCAAAGCGCTCTAACCAGTGTGCGTCGTCCTGGAGCGGATAGCGCTCACCGTTACGTTCACCGCGGTAATAGGCCAGCAGCGCCGCCAGGGCAAAACTCAAACGCGGTGAAGGCTGACCCTGATGTTCCTGCTGCCACAGCAGCGCAGGAAGCAGACGGGTACGGAATTTCGTCATGCCGTTCAGGGCAATAGCGCTGAGTTGATGGCGGATAAATGGGTTACGAAAACGGTTCAGTACGCTGTCGGCAAAGGCGTCCAGCTCTGCTTTTGGCTGTGTCAGCGTCGGGATAATCTCCTCGCGCAGGGTGCTGTCGATAAACGCCGCTATCGCCGCATCCTCCATGGCTTCCCCTACTGACTCCAGCCCGGCGAGATACGCCACCGGCACCATCGCAGTGTGTGCACCGTTGAGGATCGCCACTTTCCGCTCTTTATAAGGTTTGATGTCATCCACCAGCAGGATATTCAGCGGCAGCTGGTCGAGCCGCAGCTCTTGCGCCACCGATGCCGGCCCCTGGATCACCAGCTGGTAATAGACCTCACCCGCCACCAGGTAGTCATCCAGATAACCGAGCTGCTGCTCCAGTTCGCTGGCATCATCCGGGTAACCGGTGACAATACGATCCACCAGCGTTGAGCAGAAGGTATTGTGCTGCTCCACCCACTGCACAAAGGCGGCAGGCAGCTGCCATGCATCGGCAGTTTGCAGTACCCGGGCACGTAACGCCTCGCCGTTGTCGTCAATCAGTTCACAAGGCAGCATCAGCCAGCCTTTGTCCGCTGCGCCGTCAAAATGCTGCCAGCGAGCCAGCAACAGGCGGGTCAGCTTGGCCGGATAGCTTACCGGTGGTGCAGATTCCAGCGTATCTGACGGGTCAAAATAGATCCCCGCCTCCGTGGTGTTGGAGAAGACAAAACGCAGTTGTGGATCCTGCGCCAGTGCCATAAATGCAGCAAACTCCTCTACGGGCTGGATTTCCCGGTTAACTGAGCGGATCAGGCGCGGCTCGCTTACCACTTCGCCCTGTGCGTTGATACCGCGAATGACGGTGGTATACAGGCCGTCCTGGCTGTTCAGGCTGCGCGGGCTGCCGCTACTAAGCGGGCGCACTACCACAACCCCTGCCGCCAGGTCAGTATGTTGATTCAACTGGTCGATCTGCCAGTCGATAAAGGCACGCAGGAAATTGCCTTCACCAAACTGAATGATGCGCTCAGGATAGTGTGGCCCTGGAAAGTCTTTTCGGTTCAGCTTACGCATCTTATATCCTCTGTGGCGTGCTCTACAGCTCAATGGCAAAGTAGTCGCGTGCGTTGTTAAAGCAGATGTTCTGCACCATTTCACCCAGCAGCGCGATATCGCCTGGCGCTTCACCTTTTTCCACCCAGCGGCCAATCATCTGGCACAGCAGGCGACGGAAATATTCATGACGGGTATAGGAGAGGAAGCTGCGGCTGTCGGTCAGCATGCCAACAAAGCGGCTTAACAGCCCCATTTGTGCCAGCTGGGTCATCTGCCGCTCCATGCCATCTTTTTGATCGTTAAACCACCATGCCGAACCAAACTGCATCTTGCCCGGCTGACCTTCACCCTGGAAATTGCCCGCCATGGTAGCCAGCACTTCGTTATCACGCGGGTTGAGGCAGTAGAGGATGGTTTTTGGCAGCGCGTTATCGCGATTCTGCGCATCGAGCAGGCGCGACAGTGGCTCCGCCAGCGGACGGTCGTTAATCGAGTCAAAGCCGACATCCGGCCCCAGCAGCTGGAGCTGGCGGCGGTTGTTATTGCGCAACGCACCAATGTGATACTGCTGCACCCAACCACGGCGGGCATATTCCGCACCAAGCCATACCAGCACAGCGGTTTTAAACTGGGCGATTTCGCTTTCCTGCGGAGTGTTACCGGCCAGGCGACGAGCCAGAATCGCGTCCAGCGTGGCGTCATCAGCCTCGGCGTACAGCACCACATCCAGTGCATGATCAGAGACTTTGCAGCCGTGTGCCGCAAAATGGTCGAGCCGTACATTCAGAGCGCGTCTGAGGTCATCAAAACGAGTGATATCGACATTGGCAACCGCAGAGAGCGTTTGCAGATAGTCAACAAATCCTTCCGCTTCAATATTAAAGGCTTTATCCGGCCGCCAGCTTGGCAGCACTTTGGTGGTGAAACTGGCATCTTCGGCCAAAGCACGATGATGGCGCAAATCATCCACCGGATCGTCTGTGGTGCCGACCATTTTTACCTTCATCTGCTGCATGATGCCGCGTGCGCTGAAGGCATCCTGCTCCAGCAACTCATTGCACTGGTTCCAGATTGTGTCGGCGGTCGCGGGAGAAAGCAGCGTATTAGTAATGCCAAACGGGCGACGCAGCTCCAGATGCGTCCAGTGGTAGAGCGGGTTACCGATGGTATCCGGCACCGTACGTGCCCAGGCATCAAATTTGGCGCGATCGCTGGCATCACCGGTACAGAGCGCTTCCGGCACGCCGTTAGCCCGCATCGCCCGCCACTTGTAGTGATCCCCCTTGAGCCAGATGTCATACAGATTTTTGAAGCGGTAATTTTCCGCAATCTGCTGTGGTGGCAGATGGCAGTGGTAATCAAAGATTGGCTGTTCGGCTGCGTAATCATGGTAAAGCCGACGGGCAAATTCACTGTCCAGTAAAAAGTCTTCACTCATAAAACGTGACATACGGGTCTCTCCTGCATTGTCTCAATGCCAGTAAAGTTATCATACCAATTATGACCAGCGCTGAGATAATAGTGAGAAACCGATCACAAAAACACTACTAATTATCCGTGAATTATCCAGCCAGCCATCTTTTAAGGCGCTACCCTCCTGTATTTTCAGCCATTTTATTATCCCCCATTGTAAAAATGGTTTTTGTGATGGCTCTCAACTTTTAAACCTGTATGACAAGTTATCGTAGCGGCGTTCGATACTGAGCAGGCAAGGTTGTCGTTTAAAGACGGTGCGGGGGCTTTATCCCGCCCTATACAGGTGCACGCCAGCGGCGGAGCATCAATAATAATGACGGGAAGAGGTTTTAGATGCGTAAAATTAAAGGGTTACGCTGGTATATGATCGGTCTGGTGACCATCGGTACCATTCTGGGTTATCTGACGCGTAACGCCATCGCCGTGGCGGCCCCCACGCTGGAGACTGAGCTGCATATCACCACGCAGCAATACTCTTATATCGTTGCCGCATATTCGGCCTGCTACACCATTATGCAGCCGGTTGCGGGCTACATTCTGGATGTGCTGGGCACCAAAATCGGCTATGCCATGTTTGCCATTCTTTGGGCGATATTCTGTGCCGCTACCGCGCTGGCGGGCAGCTGGGGCGGACTGGCATTTGCACGTGGTGCGGTGGGTGCGGCAGAAGCAGCAATGATCCCCGCCGGGCTGAAGGCGAGCAGTGAGTGGTTCCCGGCGAAGGAGCGCTCCATTGCCGTGGGCTATTTCAATGTGGGGTCTTCGATTGGCGCCATGCTGGCACCGCCGCTGGTGGTGTGGGCTATTGTCGCGCACAGCTGGCAGCTGGCCTTTGTTATCACCGGTATTTTGAGCATGATCTGGGCACTGTGCTGGCTGGTGTTCTACAAACATCCGAAGGATCAGAAGAAACTTGATCCTGAAGAGCGCGAGTACATCCTTTCCGGCCAGGAAGCGCAGCATCAGACTAACAATGGCAAAAAAATGTCCGCCTGGCAGATTATCCGTAATCGTCAGTTCTGGGGGATTGCTCTGCCACGTTTTCTGGCTGAACCCGCATGGGGGACGTTTAACGCCTGGATCCCGCTGTTTATGTTCAAGGCATACGGCTTCAATCTGAAAGAGATTGCCATGTTCGCCTGGATGCCAATGCTGTTTGCCGACCTCGGCTGCATTGTCGGTGGCTATCTGCCGCCATTATTCCAGCGCGTGTTTGGCGTTAACCTGATTGTCTCCCGTAAGCTGGTGGTTACGATGGGCGCGGTGCTGATGATTGGCCCGGGCACCATTGGCCTGTTTACCAGCCCGTATGCAGCCATTGCTTTGCTGTGCGTGGGCGGATTTGCTCACCAGGCACTCTCCGGCTCACTGATCACCCTCTCTTCTGACGTCTTCGGACGTAATGAAGTTGCTACCGCCAACGGCCTGACCGGCATGGCAGCCTGGACAGCCAGTACCATGTTCGCTCTGGTGGTCGGCGCACTGGCGGATACCATGGGCTTCAGCCCGCTGTTTGCCGCGCTGGCAGTATTTGATCTGTTAGGCGCTGTGGCTATCTGGACACTGTTGAAAAACAAGCCGATCTCCGAATTAGAACAGGAGAAAAGTGCACGACTGGCAGGCGCTGTCACTCAGCCTTAAGCGCCCTCCAGACCATCACCGATCCGGGGTGTCTCTTTAGCCACCCCGGTCTCCCCCCTCATTTACCTGAACCTGCAAAAAGTGGTATAACAAATTCCATTCTCAGAGTGTTCTAACGGGAGTCTGGAGCATGGAACAAACAGAGTCACGCCGCCTTTATCAGCAGCTTGCCACTGAACTGAAGCGCCGCCTTGAGCAGGACGTGTATCAGGTGGGCGATAAACTACCCGCAGAACGTTTTATTGCGGAAGAGATGGGCGTCAGCCGCACCGTCGTGCGCGAAGCGATTATTATGCTGGAGGTGGAGGGTTACGTGGAGGTGCGTAAAGGCTCCGGAATTCACGTGATCTCTCAGCGTCAGCAGAACCGCGTCAATACCAGCAGCCAGTTAGAATTTGCCAGTTTTGGCCCATTTGAGCTGTTACAGGCGCGCCAGCTGATTGAAAGCAATGTCGCTGAGTTTGCCGCAACCCAGGTGACTCGCCAGGATATTCTGCAATTAATGGAGATTCAGGCACAGGCACGAAAAGAGGATCGCTTTCGCGATTCAGAATGGGATATGAAATTTCACGTGCAGATAGCGATGTCGACGCAAAACAGTGCGCTCGCGGCCATTGTGGAAAAGATGTGGTTACACCGCCTGCATAACCCCTACTGGCTGAAACTGCATGAACATATTGATGACAAATCCATTGAGAGCTGGTGCTCCGATCATGACACCATTCTTAAGGCCCTGATGCGTAAAGACCCGGCAGCCAGCAAGCTGGCGATGTGGCAGCACCTGGAAAATACCAAACAAATGCTGTTCCACGCTACCACTGATGATTTTGAATTTAACGTTGACCGCTATATGTTTGCCGAAAATCCGGTCGTCATGCCAGATAGCGTGACTAACGACGAAAAGTAGCAGTTATCCCTCAGGCTGGCCCCTTCGTTGAGTCAACATACGTTCAATAGTGTCAGCCTGTGTAAAACTCCTTTCAGACAGTCGATTCCAACGGTAAAACATCGTTGGACTTGCGTTTCTTCCTGTCCAGGCTATCGTAATTTTGTTACAATTATCCGCTTCTTTTTACCCTTCCACGCGGGTAACGACAAGCTGTGGTATTCACCCGCTCTGCTGTTGAACCGCGTTCGTTAACTGGCTAAAAAGCACCGAATATAACGATTAATTAAGTGTGCGAAAAACCGTGAAACGAGCCAACTATGATGTTCAGGACGACTAATGGATATTTTTAAATCCCTTGTGCATGCCCTCTGGCAACAGGATTACGCAACGCTGTCGGATCCGACGCTGGTCTGGGCGATCTATTTTATCTTGTTTATGATTTTATTCCTGGAGAATGGACTGCTCCCCGCCGCCTTTCTTCCCGGTGACAGTTTGCTGATCTTGGTTGGCGTGCTGATTGCCAAAGGCACCATGAATTTTGCGCTGACCATTTGTATCCTGACCACTGCCGCCAGCCTCGGCTGCTGGGTAAGTTATATTCAGGGGCGATGGCTGGGCAATACGGTCATAGTACAGAAATGGCTGGCACATCTGCCTGCGCAATATCATCAACGCGCACATCAGATGTTTCACCGTCACGGGCTATCCGCACTGCTGATTGGCCGCTTCATCGCCTTTGTGCGTACACTGCTGCCAACCATTGCCGGGCTTTCCGGCCTGAGCAATGCACGGTTTCAATTTTTCAACTGGATGAGCGGTCTGCTTTGGGTTGTTATATTGACGGTGCTTGGCTTCGCTTTAGGGAAAACACCTATTTTCCTCAAATACGAAGATCAGATGATGTTTTGCCTGATGCTGCTTCCACTGGTATTACTGGTGTTCGGGCTGTTCGGGTCGCTGTACGTTCTTTGGCGTAAAAAACAGTCAACTAATGAGAAAGGAAGCTCATAATGCCTGGTTTTATTAAGTTATCCTCACGCACGCTGCGACTGCTGCCGCTCATGACGCTGGCGGCACTGGCTCTGGTGGCTCTGGCCCTGATGCCCGCTCTGTTTCGCAGCGAGAGTTCTTTGCATATCCGTGCGTCCCGGCATGGCACTACGCTGCCAGATGGGTTTTACGTTTACCAGACGCTGAGTGCTCAGGGTATCCATATCAAGAGCATTACCCCTGAACAGGACTCTCTGGTCATCAAGTTTGACTCAATGGAACAGAGTGATGCTGCGGAAAAAGTCCTGCGTAAGCTACTGCCCTATGGGTTTGATATTGCACGTCAGCAGGGCCATGGCGCGGCAAACTGGATAAATCGCATTAGCTTTAGCTCCCAGTCCGTTGGTTAACTGATGCCCGCCCCGCCACTTCCTGACAGCGCTGAAGTCACTAAGAATGCTCTCTTTTTCATCTTTCGTACTTTACAGCCTATGATTTTTAAGCAGTTACGGTCTATGCTTAATAAGCATTACTAAGGAACCCTTATCAACAGGATAGAATATCTTTAATGCAGATATTCACACAAAGGAAGGTAACGTTCATTATGAGAAATCGGATTATTTTAGGCATCAGCCTGCTTACCCTGGCAACTTTCGCTCAGGCAAACAGCGTTTGTAAACAGAAAGAACAGGCCATTCTGAAACAAATCGATTATGCGAAAAAATATGGCAACCATTACCGGGTAGCAGGTCTGGAGCGGGCATTAAGCAATGTACGCACCTACTGTTCCGATGCCAGCGTTCAGGCTGCACATCAGCAAAAGATTCAGCAGCTGGAACAAAAAGTAGCTCAACGTGAACAAGAATTAAGGCGCGAAAAGGCGCAAGGTAACAACCGTAAGAAGATTGCAAAACTCGAAAAGAAACTCGCTGAAGCCCAAGAAAAGCTGAGAGAAGCGAAGTCTTCTCCCTACTAAAACCTGCTTGTGGCCAGCGCCATTAAAACTAAATTAAGGAGTTTTTAATGTCCAGAGATACCACATCAGAACACCTGCGTGCCGAGCTGAAAAACCTGGCTGACACCCTGGAAGAAGTGTTAACCACTTCTGGTGAGAAGTCCAAAACTGAGCTGGATAAATTGCGTAGCAAAGCCCAGAGCGCACTGAAAGATACCCGTGCCCGCCTTGGCGATTCCGGTGACCGTATTGCCCAGACTACTCGCGAAGCAGCTGACCGCGCCGACGTTTATGTTCGCGATAATCCGTGGACAAGCGTTGGTATTGGTGCCGCAATCGGTGTGGTATTAGGCGTGCTGCTGACCCGTCGTTAATATGGCCGAGCATCAACCAAGCCACGGCCCCGGCAAAGGGGTCATTAACATCGGGCAGCGTATCGTCACCACTCTGGTGGGGATGGTAGAAACGCGCGTCCGGCTGGCGGTGGTAGAGCTGGAAGCTGAGAAAGCTAACCTTATACAAATGCTGTTAATGGTTGGCCTGACGATGTTGTTCACTGCCTTTGGTCTGATGAGCCTGATGGTACTGATTATCTGGGCAGTGGATGCGCAATATCGTTTGATGGCTATCGGCATTACCACCGGTTTGCTATTCGGCCTTGCGCTGATTTTCGGTCTGTGGACGCTGGCCAAATCACGACGTTCAACGCTGCTCAGTGCCACCCGCAGGGAGCTGTCTGAAGACCGCAAGCTGTTGGAGGATGAGTAAATGAGCCGCGAACGTGATGCCAGGAAAGCTCAACTGTTGCGTCAAATCCAGCAACAACGGCTGGATTTGAGCGCCGGACGTAAAGCCTGGCTGGACACTACAGCCCGCTATGACCATGGTTTTCTGGCGTTACTGAGTGCCAAACGCTGGCTGACCGTTGGCAGCGGAGTAATGGCCATCTGGTCAGTACGTAATCCGCGCTTTATGGGCCGCTGGGCAAGACGCGGCCTTGGTGCATGGAGTACCTGGAGGATGGTGCGTAACTATCTGCCGCGCCGCTAGTCCCCCGAATCTACAGACTCAAAATCTATCTACTTGTCCTGACTGAAGTTGCCAAGACCATAGCGGCAACTTTAGTCAGGACAAGTAGCTCCAGTTTTCTTGAACATCTTCGACAGATTATCTCGCTTACAATCCCTTCTCCCCCCGACTATTATCTCCAGCAACGAACGGCACTGGGCGGTTAACGCGCATCAGGCCTGAGTAAAATCCGTTGTGCCAGTTGCATGACTCAAAATTCTTGTTTGGGGTTGATGATGAAAAAATTAGAAGATACCGGTTTTGTTGTAGCGCGCCTGATGATGGTGATTCTGTTTATCGTTGCCGGTTACGGCAAACTGACGAATTACGCAGGTACTCAGGAATTTATGGCATCCATGGGCATTCCGTCTATCTTCGTGCCATTGACCGTGTTACTTGAGTTTGGCGGCGGTCTGGCTATTTTATTCGGCTTCTTTACCCGCACAACTGCACTGATTACCGCTATCTTTACCGTGCTGACCGCTATTCTGGCGCACAGTAACTTTGCCGTGGACGGTTCTACTATGTTCCTGAAGAACATCAGCATTGCCGGTGGTTTCCTGCTACTGGCTATCACAGGTCCTGGCGCATACAGCATTGACCGTCTGCTGGGTAAGAAGTGGTAAATTAGCTATACCCTTAATAACTCTGGCTGCGGATGCATTAAATTGCATCAAAACCAGGCCCCCGTCAGGGGATTCAAAATATTGGGTATATACTTAAGTTTCTGGGGCGATGATTTTATCTTCGCCCCTTTTTACCTTTATAAGGAGAAGCATTATGGGACAACTGATTGAGGGAGTCTGGCACGATCAGTGGTATGACACTAAAGCTACAGGAGGCCGTTTTAAGCGCTCTGAATCTGCTTTTCGCAATTGGATTACTGCCGATGGTGAAGCAGGCCCGAGTGGTAAAGCAGGTTTTCGTGCTGAAGCTGACCGCTACCATCTTTATGTTTCTCTCGCCTGCCCCTGGGCACACCGCACGCTGATCATGCGTCAGCTGAAAGGGCTGGAAGATATGATTTCGGTATCGGTGGTACATCCATTGATGCTGGAAAATGGCTGGACTTTTGATGAAGATTTCCCTGCTGCTACCGGCGACAGCCTGTATCAGAACGAATATCTTTACCAACTCTATCTGCATGCCGATCCCCAGTACAGCGGTCGTGTTACCGTTCCGGTGCTGTGGGATAAACATCAGAACACGATCGTCAGTAATGAGTCGGCCGATATTATTCGTATGCTGAACAGTGCATTCGATGGAGTGGGAGCAAAAGCGGGTGATTATTATCCGCAGGAACTGCGCGAGGAGATCGACGCGCTGAACGGCTGGATCTACGATACCGTGAATAACGGTGTCTATAAGTCCGGGTTCGCCACCAGCCAGGCGGCCTACGATGAAGCAGCTAACGCACTATTTTCATCGCTCGACCGCCTTGAAACGCTGCTCGGCCAGCACCGCTATCTGGCTGGTGAACAACTTACCGAAGCAGATATTCGCCTGTGGACCACTCTTGTGCGCTTTGATCCGGTGTATGTTACTCACTTCAAATGCGATCGTCATCGCATCAGCGACTACCTTAATCTGAACGGTTTTCTGCGTGACCTCTGGCAGACACCCGGCCTGGCTGAGACAGTTAACCTTGAGCATATCCGCCATCATTATTACTGTAGCCACAAGACCATTAACCCAAGCGGCGTAATCTCATTAGGCCCGGCGTATGACTGGGATGAACCTCACGGAAGAGACCGCCACTTCGGCTGATCCCCTGCTCTGGTCTGGCGAGAGGAGAATAACACCACAGGTTCCCCTCGCCAGTTTTCTACCCAGCTCCCCCCTGGTTTTTACGTATTGCCTCACATCCCGGTAAAAATAGTAAAAGTACCGCCTTATCCCGCAGCTTTTTAGCAAATCTCCTCTCCCGCGTTCAGATAAAATTATCAGTGTGTCAACAGGACAATATATGGATACCCACCATGGAGGGGGCTATGTTCAAAAAAATTGCGGCAGGCTGTGTACTGGTAATTGTTGCAGCCTGGCTGGTGAGCGTGGCGGTGGT
The DNA here is from genome assembly GCF_009738185.1 of Erwinia sorbitola. Taxonomy (NCBI): domain Bacteria; kingdom Pseudomonadati; phylum Pseudomonadota; class Gammaproteobacteria; order Enterobacterales; family Erwiniaceae; genus Erwinia; species Erwinia sorbitola. The sequence continues at coordinate 4,057,110 of NZ_CP046509.1, forward strand.
TCATCGCTTTGACAGCGATCGCGTTGAGACCGTCAAAGGTGGAAAAATAGAAAAAATACTGGTCGCCCATGGCTGTGATTACTGCCATACACCGTCTGCTAAGTTGCCTTTCTACGCCAATATGCCAGTCAGTAAGCAGCTGATGCAAAATGATATACAAACGGGTATGCGCCACTTTGATATCCGGCCAACGCTGGCCGCCTTACAGCAGAATACAGCAGTGCCTGAAGCAGACCTGGCAAAAATGCAGGTGGAAATTGCCAGAAATGAAATGCCGCCGCCGCTCTATAAAGTGATGCACTGGTCAGGCTTTATGAGCGAGCAGGATCGCACCACGTTAGAACAATGGATCGTTGGTGAACGGGAAAAATACTACACCCCACCTACAACGCCTGAAGTCATACGCGGCAATATAGTTCTGCCGCTGCCCTATTCTCTGCCGACCAACCCGCACAAGGTGGCGCTGGGTGAAGAGCTGTTCAATGACACCCGACTCTCAAAGGACAATACGCTGTCCTGCGCTTCATGCCACGTGCTGAATAACGGCGGAGCAGACGGTCGTATCACATCATGGGGCGTTGATGCGCAACGCGGCCCGATTAATGCACCTACCGTATTTAACTCTGCCTTCAACCTTACCCAGTTCTGGGACGGACGGGCAAAAGATCTACAAGAACAGGCAGATGGCCCGGTTCAAAACCCGGTAGAAATGGGTTCTGCATGGCCACAGGCGATCGCCAAATTGAACCAGGATGCACCACTGAAAGCCCGGTTTGAACGGGTCTACCCGGCCGGTTTTACCTCATTGAATATTACGGATGCCATTGCAGAATTTGAGAAGACGTTGCTCACACCAGGCAGCCCGTTTGACCGCTACCTGTCAGGGGATGCCAGCGCGCTAACTGCGCAGCAGAAACGTGGTTATCAATCTTTTATAAAATACAAATGCGGAACCTGCCATACAGGAACCAACCTCGGCGGACAGTCATTTGAGCTGATGGGGTTAAAAGCTGACTATTTTGCTGACCGTGGACAGATAACCAATGCTGACTTTGGGCGTTATAACGTCACCCATATTGAACGCGATCGTTTTCGTTTCAAAACGCCCACTCTGCGGAATATCAGCCTGACAGGGCCATGGTTCCATGACGCCAGCGCAACGCGCCTCTCAGACGCAGTGAAGATAATGTTGAAATATCAGGTTGGCGTCAGTTTACCTGACAGCGATGTTAGCGATCTGGTGGCACTACTGGAGAGTATGAAAGGCGTATACACCCCTACACCACTATTGAATCCCGCATCTGAAGCATCGACAGGTCAGCATTAACTTGATGAGCATCCAGGGCGATTTTAATCTCGCCCTGGCTGTTCCGCATGCTTTATTGATCTGGCACAACTTGCCCGGTTTCCCGCTTACGTATCTTTACTGATGTAAACACCTAAAACCGTAATCAATGCGGAAGAGTTCTCTCCTGGAGTGAAACCATGATCAAACCTATCGCTGTCTGCCTTGCCGTCGTAATGCTCTGCTATGTGGCCTTCGTCGGCCATTATTACTATCAGACTTTTTCAACCTTTAGCAGCGTTGAACACTCTCAGGAAGTCACACCTTCACCGTAGTCTGTCAGCGGTACTGCGGGTGATTACCCCTGGCGTTTAGCCATAAGTTTTGGGATCTCCCGCAGGCACCAGGATTTTGCTTCACCCATACTGTCACGCCGCCACGCCATAATAATATCGACTTCGCGAGTGTATTCCGGACTGACTACGCGCAGCCGCCCTTCTGCGATATCTTTCTCTACCATTGAGTACGGCATCGTGCCAATTCCTAAGCCTGCCAGCAGCGCACGATGCTTATCTTCAATGGTGCTGACCGTCAGGCGCTGCTGCTTGTCCAGTAGCGTCACGGTCAGCACAGGACGCTCACGCGCGGTATCTGCGACGGCAATGCCACGGTATTTCACGCGAGTGGTTTCCGAAAGCGGTTCCGGTTCCTGATGGATGGGATGATCCGGGCTGGCGACGTACACACTCATCAACGTGTACAGCTTGCGGGTGTTGATCTCAGACGACGCGCGAAAGTGCATATCAGGGGCAATGACAATATCAGCACGGCCCTGCTCCAGTCGCTCCCATGCACCTGCCAGCACTTCGGTCATCAGCGACACCTGGGTATTGGCTTTATCCGCCAGTTTTACCACCAGAGGGAACAGCAGTTCGGTGGAGACCAGCGCTTCGGTAGCAATGGTCAGATGGGTTTCCCAACCGCGCGCCAGCGCTTCAGCATCCGTGGTCAGCTTATCGGCAGCTTCCAGCAGCACCCGGCCACGCTCCAGCAGCATACGTCCGACGTTGGTAAATTTGGTGCGGTGGCCGGAACGGTCAAACAGCACAACATCCAACTCTTCTTCCAACTTCTGCATTGTATAACTGAGGGCGGAAGGTACGCGGCCCAGTTCATCTGCGGCAGCAGCAAAGCTCCCGCGACGATCGATAGCATCCATAACCCGCAGTGCTTCCAGCGTCAGAGCGCGATCTTTAGCCATATTGATTCTCTGTCAGGAAATTTGAATATTGCCAGCAGATTAACTGGCTAACAATCCGGCGTCCAGAAACTTACCATATCAGGATAAAAAACGGCCGGGATGCTTTCGGCCGATAAGGAGAACCCTATGATAACCAGTCGAACCGCTGAACAGTGTGGCAAAGCCGATTATGGCTGGCTACAGGCGCGCTATACCTTCTCCTTTGGTCACTATTTTGATCCCAAGCTGTTGGGCTATGCCTCTTTACGCGTACTCAATCAGGAAGTGCTGGCACCGGGGGCCTCTTTTCAGCCCAGAGCCTATCCTAAAGTCGATGTTTTGAATCTGATTTTGCAGGGTGCGGCAGAGTATCGCGACAGTGAAGGTCATCATGTGCAGGCTCAGGCCGGGGAAGCGCTGCTGCTCTCTACCCAGCCAGGAGTCAGCTATTCAGAGCATAATATCAGCAAAGAGCGCAGCCTGACGCGTATGCAATTGTGGCTGGATGCCTGTCCTCAGCGTGAAAATGCGGCAGTGCAGCGCATGCCGGTATCAGAACAGCAGCGTTATACCCTGCTGGCCTCCCCTGACGGTAGCGCAGGCAGCCTGCAACTGCGACAGCAGGTGTGGATTCACCAGGTCATTTTGGAACCAGGAGAGAGTTACAGCCTGCCGCTGCAAGGAGCACGAGCTTACCTGCAATCGATTCACGGATCGCTGGAGGCCGAAGCGCACTCACAGCAGCAAGAGTCACTGACCTGTGGCGATGGTGCCTTTCTCCATGAAGAACAGAGCGTGACGCTAAAGGCAATAACGCCGCTGCGTGCACTGGTGATTGATCTACCGGTGTGATCCTGGGCCTGCGTTATTCCCGGTAGCCATGTTCTGCTGCCGGGAATATCCCCTCTTTTACGGCAATCACATAGCTTTTCAACGCATCCTGAATGCTCATCTGTCCGTGCATAAAATTGTGCACAAACTTTGGTACCCGCCCTGTCAGGCTCAATCCGAGCATATCGTGCAATACCAGCACCTGACCATCGGTGCCAGCCCCGGCACCAATACCAATTACCGGCACAGTGACGGCATCACTCAGCTTTTTCCCCAGTGATACTGGCACGGCTTCCACAAGGATCATCGCCGCACCTGCTGCCTCAAGAGCCTGTGCTGTCTCCACTAGCGCTTTTGCCTGCTGCGGATCGCGTCCCTGTACTTTAAACCCACCCAGCACATTGACCGACTGCGGCGTCAATCCAATATGAGCGCAAACCGGCACGCCGTTACGAGTAAGCTGGCGTATGGTTTCACCGAGCCACTCTCCCCCTTCCAGTTTGACCATATGCGCTCCTGCCTGCATCAGACAGCCTGCGCTGTACAACGCCTGTGCCGGTGAGGAGTAGGTCATAAACGAGAGGTCAGAGAGAATAAAACTGCCTGCGTTTCCACGTTTTACACTGGCAGTGTGATAGACCATATCCTCAAGGGTGACCGGCAGCGTACTGTCATGGCCCTGTAAAATCATCCCCAGCGTATCGCCAATTAAGAGAATATCGACGCCGGCGGCACTGCTGGCCGCGGCAAACGTCGCATCGTAACAGGTAAGCATCGCAATTTTTTCACCACGCTGCTTCATCAGGGTGAGCTGTGACAAAGTGATATCAGACATTTTTTATCTTCTTAAAAGAGTGATTCAGCCAATAACAGCAGCGCGATAAGACACATCACGATACCGGAGATCTGACTAACACGTTGTGCAGCACGCGGCCGGGTTTGCAGCACCTTACCAGAGCCAAATCCCACCAGCAGGTAAACCAGCCCGCAGCTGACAATGTGCAAACCTCCCAGCGCCAGAATTTGCAGCGGAACCGGCCAGGCGCTGGCAGGATCGGTAAACTGTGGTAACAATGCCAGAAAAAGCAGAAAGACCTTAGGATTCATGCCACTAACGCAGACCCCTTTCGCAAGCCAGGTAAACCATGAACCTGTGGAATGAACGTTACCAGCCGCCGGGACAGAGGGGTGAATCACCATATTGATACCAAGCCATAACAGATAGAGCGCGCCAGCCACTGTCAACAGCGTCAGCGCCGCTGGGGTCTCTGTCACCAGCGCACCCACGCCCGCTGCCACCGCCAGAGTTGCAATCAGATGCCCGAGCAATAAGCCCGCCACTGCCGGCGTCACTGCGCGCTTCCACATCCCCGCCGACATGGCATAAGCCCAGTCCACGCCAGGAGTGATAACAAAAAGGATGGATACCGCCCAGAATGAAACAAAAAGATGCAACGCCACAATAGCCTTCCCACATGATTAGGTGACAATCAGATGTTGGAAAGAATATCCTTCTGTCGTTAAAATGTGCTGCTAATGTTGACTGCTCAATCGGCGTTTAAAGAGAGATTTTTCCAAATGGATAAGATTGACCGCAAGATTCTTGCTGAACTGCAAATTGATGGGCGTCTTTCTGTTACCGACCTGTCAGAAAGGATTGGCCTCAGTCTATCACCCTGCCACCGGCGGGTTCGGGCGCTGGAACAATCTGGTGTGATTCGGCATTACCGCGCACATCTTGATCCCGCCATGCTGGGTTTTAATTTCTCTGCCATTGTATTTGTCACGCTGCGCGAAGGAGACCGGCAGGCGGTGGCCGCGTTTGAAGCAGCAGTAGTGGAGATCCCACAGATTGTTCAGGCGCAGCGCCTGTTTGGCGATCCTGATTACCTTCTGAATGTTCTGACTCAGGATCTGACCGCCTTTCAGAAGCTTTATGACGAGCAGCTTTCAGGAATGCCGGGTGTGCAGCGTCTCACCTCAACCTTAGTGATGAAGACGATTATTCAGGATCGCTCACTGCCAATCTGAACCCTCTATTTTTTACACACCCGGCAGCGATCCTCCGGCTACTCTTCGTCGAAGAACCAGTAACCCTGATTAACCAGCCCTGTCAGTTCAGCAACAAAAGCCGGATTGTGCAGCGCCTCTCCGAGTTCATCTTTACCGAGAATGGTGAAACGGCACAGCGCGTCCGCGCCTTTAACATCAACCGTTTCCAGCGGTTCATTGTTGATAAAGAAACTGTCCCCGACCTGTAGCATCCGCAAGCCGCTGAGGCGATTCAATACATCACCGCTCATCAGGGCGTCGACAATCTCATCCTGTTGATAAGGTGGCTCTGCGGGAGCGATATCCAGCTCATGACGCGGGGTGGTGGCAAAACGACCGAACCACTGCCTGAAATCTCCAGGCTGATTGATCACCTCGATCATCATCGCCCGCAGGCGATCGAGCTCATACTCTTCCACCCGTCCCGGATGTTCCCGACAGGTCAGATCCGGATCGCTGTAATGCTCGCCGCCGAGATCGTTTTCCAGCGCATAGTCAGCAAAACTACTGATTAAGTCGCGACCGTTAGGCCCACGGAAGCCGACAGAGTAGTTGAGGGTGCTTTCAAAGGTGAAACCATCGTGCGGGAATCCCGGCGGAATATAGAGAATATCCCCTGCCGAGAGCTCTTCATCGATGATCGGCGTAAAAGGCTCAACGTGCAGCAGCGCCGGATGCGGGCAAAACTGTTTCAGCGGCAGTTTATCACCCACGCGCCAGCGGCGACGGCCCATTCCCTGAATGATAAAGACATCATACTGATCGATATGTGGCCCGACACCCCCACCCGGAACGGAGAAAGAGATCATCAGATCGTCTAAACGCCAGTCGGGCAGCACGCGGAACGGACGCACCAGTTCGGCAGAGGGAGCATGCCAGTGGTTCACCGCCTGTGCCAGCAGCGACCAGCCTGTTTCGCCCAGCCCATCAAAGTGCTCAAAAGGCCCGTTGCTGGCCTGCCACTCGCCATTTTTATGACTGACAAGACGACTGTCGATTTCCGGCTCCATTGCCAGCCCTGCCAGTTCGTCAGGAGTGATCGGATCAACAAAGTCCGGCAGCGCATTTTTTAAAACAACAGGTTGTTTTTGCCAGTATTTTTCTAAAAATTCAGGCCAGTTAAGATCAAGCTGATAAGCCATAGGTTTCCGCCAATAAGAAGACAAACGGCCTTGATTATAAAGAGGCAGGTCGTTGGCATACCTTGTCATGCATCAAGACCAGGCAGACTAATTATCGACCATTGTTAAAGCCACACATTAATTTACCTGTTAATACCATTAGTAGTATTTCTATCTTTGCAAAATAATCGTTTATTAATTAGCCTGTCTCTATCCCATTAAGGGATTAAATAAACTGAAGGAGTAGTATATGAACGCTAAAATGGAAAAAGGCCCAGGAAAATATCAATCGAAAACAGCCACTACAGACTCCCCACAAAAGAAAAAATCTGGCCCGACCACAAAAAATGCCGCTGGCAAAACGTCGAGCATTACAGGACAGAAATCTCCAGATTCATTTACTGAAAAAAGTAAAATCCAGGACCCATTACCAGAAAAAAAACCTGCAAAAAATGGTGATTACGATTTAATTATCAGTAATGGTTTAGTAATTCTGGATAGTGGGGAAGTACATACCGATATTGCGGTTAAAAACGGAAAAATTGCTGCAATAGGCGTTGCGCTCCAGGGAGCAAAACAGGTTATCGATGCAAAAGGACTGATTGTCAGCCCCGGAATGATTGACGCGCATGTGCATTTTAATGAGCCGGGTGGCGGCATACGTGACGACTGGGAGGGCTATGTTACGGGAACCCGAGCCTGTGCCAGAGGCGGTGTGACAACCATTATTGAAATGCCGCTGAATCAACTCCCTGCAACAGTAGATAAAAAAACCCTCGATATAAAATATGCCGCCGGAAAGAATAAATTAGCCATCGATGTGGCATCGCACGGTGGACTGGTGCCAACTAATTTACAGCATGACGAAATAAAACAGCTCAGTGATGGCGGTGTCGTTGGGTATAAATGTTTTATGGCAACAGTTGGCGATCGCTCTATTAAAGGTGATTTCCAGAATGTCGACGACTACTCTTTATATGAGGGTATGAAGCAGATAGCGAAGACGGGTAAAATTTTGATGATTCATGCGGAAAATGCCGCTATTACCGATGAGCTGGGAAAAATAGCTCAAGCATCTGGTGAAAAAACCCTAAAAGCTTATGTCGCTACCCGTCCGGTATTTACCGAGGTTGAGGCGGTCAGGCGCGCAATACTTTTTGCCAGTATCACCGGCTGCCCAATTAATATCTGCCATATGTCCAGCCCGGAAGGGGTTGATGAAGTGGTTAAAGCGCGGGCAAAAGGCATTAACGTTACCTGCGAAACATGTAATCAGTATCTGGTTATGGTGACTGATGAGCTGGATGAAATCGGCGCTACAGCAAAATGTTCGCCTCCAATCAGGGATAAGGCCGCGCAGGACGGGCTATGGAAACATGTTCTCGCCGGAAATATTCATTTTATCACCTCCGATCACTCTCCCTGCCCGGCACTGCTAAAGGATAAAGATAACGCCTTTGAAGCCTGGGGTGGAATTGCCGGGGTGCAGAATGATATCGATATCTTCTTTGATGAAAGCGTACAGAAACGCGGTATGTCGCTGAAGCAGTTCGCCCATCTTACCGCTGCAAACCCTGCCGATCGCTTTGCCCTTCACTCTAAAGGAAGGATTGCCGTAGGGAAGGATGCGGACTTTGCCTTTATCAAACCTCACTGCTCCTACGTATTAACAGCTGAAGACCTGGAGTACCGCAACAAAATTAGTGCTTATGTTGGCCGTAAAATTGGTGCGCGGGTAGTACGTACCATTTTACGCGGAACCACGGTATATAGTCAGGAAAGCGGTGTGAACCAGGATTTCACAGGGCAATATATCAAAGTAGCCAATCGTCTGAATCAGACACCGGGCGAGGCGTGCCTCGCTCCTACAAGCAGCAATGCGCAGACCTCGTAGGGATCAGGCGTCCTGACCCCCAGCACACCGGGCGAGGCGTGCCTCGCTCCTACAAGCAGCACTGCGCTGACCTCGTAGGGGTCAGGCATGCCTGACCCGCAGCACACCGGGGCGCGGCGTGCCCCTACAGTTAAGATTGCTAAATGCAAAAAACCCGCCGAAGCGGGTTTTTTTACTGAATAAGTTCGAAGCTGACCGTTAAGCCGGGTTCTGTCTTGGACAGTCATTCATCTAGGCCAGCAATCGCTCACTGGCTCAAGCAGCCTACCCGGGTTCAGTACGGGCCGTACCTGGTGAACCCCTATTTGGCCTTGCTCCGGGTGGAGTTTACCGTGCCACGAACTGTTACCAGCCGCGCGGTGCGCTCTTACCGCACCCTTTCACCCTTACCTGATCCCACTTGCGTGGGCCATCGGCGGTTTGCTCTCTGTTGCACTAGTCGTGGGCTTGCGCCCCCCAGGCGTTACCTGGCACCCTGCCCTATGGAGCCCGGACTTTCCTCCCCTCTGTCTGTCTCCCCCGAAGGAGGACGGCAACAAAGCGGCGACTGTCTGGTCAGCTTCGGCGCGCAGTGTATAGGGTTTTCTACGAGTTGTCACTCACCCTGCTGCTCCAGGGCGTACTTATATAGCGCATTTTTCTTCACACCATGGATTTCCGCCGTAAGCGCAGCGGCTTTCTTCAGCGGTAACTCGCTCTGCAACAGCGCCAGGGTACGCAGCGCTTCTACCGGTAATGCCTCTTCCACTGCGTGAAAACCTTCCACAATCAGCACCATTTCGCCTTTACGGCGATTTTCATCTTCCAGCACCCAAGCCAGCAGTTCACCCACCGGCGCGCCGAAGATCGACTCCCAGGTTTTGGTGATTTCACGCGCCAGTACCACATAACGATCCGGACCAAGCACAGTGACCATATCTTGCAAACTGTCGAGCAGGCGATGCGTTGATTCATAAAAGATAATCGTGCGCGGCTCCTGCTCAAGGGCGCGCAGCGTGTCGCAGCGTCCTTTGCTTTTCGCTGGCAGGAAACCTTCATAACAGAAACGGTCAGAGGGCAATCCGGCGGCGCTTAAAGCAGTAATAGCGGCACAGGCACCTGGTAAAGGCACGACGCGGATACCCGCTTCACGACACAAACGCACCAAATGATAGCCAGGATCGTTAATCAAGGGAGTGCCAGCGTCGGAAACTAACGCTATGCTTTGACCCTCGCGCAGCTTCGCCAGCAAGACTTCCGCCTTCTGCTGTTCATTATGATCATGCAATGCGAAGAGGCGCGCATTGATGGCGAAATGTTGTAGCAACAGCCCGGTATGACGTGTATCTTCCGCAGCGATCAGATCGACGCTCGCAAGCACCGTCAGTGCCCGCTGGGTGATATCGCCCAGGTTACCAATCGGTGTTGGAACGATATAGAGCGTGCTGGCAGAAATATCTGCCCGATCGTGTTGTTTCATTGTTTGATCCGAATTGCCGATTTAATATTGAGCATCTTGAAAAAAACATCACTGGATACAGTATGCTTCCTTCGAAAGTAGTTCACTGCAAAGCAGTACGCACGGTGCCACTGCTGCTGGCCGCCCTGATTTTCGCCGGGTGTACCGGCCAAGCTCCGCAAACGCCTACGGCGAATGTACAGGGGGCAGCCAACGGAACCTCTGACTATTATCTGCAACAGATGCAGCAAAGCGCAGATGATAACAAGGTTGACTGGCAATTACTCGCAATCAGAGCGTTGTTGAACGAAGGGAAGATTCCTCAAGCCAACGACCAGCTAACGCAATTACCGCAGGATCTGAATGCCACCCGGCTCCAGGAGCTGCTGCTGCTTCAGGCACAGATGAGTGTGGCGCAGCAGAACCTGCCTGATGCTGCCGCGAAACTGAAACAGATCGACACCAGCGCGCTGTCACCAGAGCAGCAGGTACGTTACTTCCAGCTGCAAATAGCCACCAGCCAGGGGCGCCCTTCGCTGGATGTCCTGCGCGCCTATATTGCCCAGCAAGCGCTGCTAACTAACCCGGCCGATAAGCAGAAAAATATCGATGCCACCTGGCAAACCCTGGCACAGATGACGCCAGAGCAGATGAACAATATCACCATCAACGCCGATGAAAATGTGTTGCAGGGCTGGATAGATTTGCTGGGCGTGTATCATGCCAACGTCAGCGACCCGGATATGCTTAAAGCGGGCATCAGCGACTGGCAGACGCGTTATCCTAATAACCCTGCGGCCAAAATGCTGCCGACGGCGCTGACGCAGGTACAGAACTTCCAGCCTGCCTCTACCGGGAAAATCGCCCTGCTGCTGCCGTTGAGCGGCCAGGCGCAGGTGTTTGCCAACGCCATCCAGAAGGGCTTTAACGACGCAAAAAATGGCGTTCTGGCTCAGGGCAGCACCCCGGCTCCGGCAGAAGCAGCTCCGGTTCAGGCTCCTGAAGCAGTACCGGCAGCGCCTGACGCCGTAGTCAGCACGTCTGCTGCGCCAACGGATACTACCGCAGCCCAGCCAGCAGAGGTTCAGCCGCAGTCGGTTCCGGCCAACAGCGTTGAAACGGCGGCACCGTCGAGCAGTACTCAGGTTCAGGTTTACGACAGCAGTACCCAACCCGTTGATCAGCTGCTGGCCCAGGCAAAAAATGATGGCGCTACGCTGGTGGTCGGCCCGCTATTGAAAAATCACGTTGAACAGCTGGCTAACAGCCAGACGCCACTGAACGTTCTGGCGCTGAATGAACCGGAAAATATCCAGAACCGTCCGAATCTTTGCTACTTTGCGCTTTCTCCTGAAGACGAAGCGCGGGATGCTGCGCATCATATGTGGGATCAGGGCAAGCGCACTCCGCTGATGCTGGTGCCTCGCAGTTCGTTAGGTGATCGCGTAAATAAAGCCTTTGCTGCGGAGTGGCAGAAGCTGGGTGGCGGCACAGTATTGCAGCAGCAGTTCGGTTCTAAAACGGAGCTGAGACAGGGTATTAACAGTGGCGGGGGGATCCGTCTGACCGGTACTCCGGTCAATGTACAGCCTGCGGCAGCGACAGGGGTGACCATTGGTGGCCTGACTATTCCGGCCCCGATAACCGATCCACAGGTCAGCACCAGCAACGGCAGCGTGGATTCAGTGTATATTGTCGCCACACAGGATGAACTGGCGCTGATTAAGCCGATGATCGCCATGCGTGTCAGCAGCCGTGATAATGTGGGGCTGTATGCCAGCTCACGCAGCAATCAGGCGGGGGCAGGTCCGGACTACCGTCTGGAGATGGACGGCTTGCAATATAGCGATATCCCGCTGCTTTCTGGTGCTAATCCGGCCCTGATGCAGCAGGCAGTGAAGACGTTTAACAATGATTACTCACTGGTTCGTCTCTATGCGATGGGCATTGACGCCTGGACGCTGGCGAATCACTTCAGCGAGATGCGCTCGCTGCCTGGTTTCCAGATCAAAGGGGACACCGGCAACCTGAGCGCGACTCAGGACTGCGTCATTAACAGGAAGTTAGTGTGGAGCCAGTATCGTCAGGGGCAGGTCGTTCCGGCCGCCTGAGTCGACAACAACAAGGGGCGGCCTGCGAACGTCAGGCGCGCCACCTGTTGCAAACATCAGGTCTGCGTTTTGTCGCCGCCAATGTGCGCTACCGCGCAGGCGAAATTGACCTGATTATGCGTGATAAACTGGTGTGGGTTTTTGTTGAGGTTCGCTACCGGCGCGATGCCCGATTTGGTGGCGCAGCGGCCAGCATTACCCGCAGTAAACAACAAAAGCTGTTGCATGCAGCGGCGCTATGGCTGAACAGCCGTGGGCAGAGTTTCGACACGGCTGACTGCCGTTTTGATGTGGTAGCCTTCACCGGCGAACAGGTGGAGTGGTTACCCAATGCATTTACAGCAGAATAATGGCCTGTTTTAACAGGCTAAATCAACCAGGTGAATGACGTGCTGGAAAGAATTAAAGTCTGTTTTACCGAAAGTATTCAAACCCAAATCGCAGCGGCAGAAGCCCTGCCGGATGCCATATCACGCGCAGCGATGACCATCGTCCAGTCGCTGCTTAATGGCAACAAAATCCTGAGCTGTGGCAACGGAACCTCCAGCGCCAATGCCCAGCATTTTGCTGCCAGCATGATCAACCGTTTTGAAACCGAGCGCCCAAGCCTGCCTGCTATCGCTCTCAGCGCCGATAATGTGCTGCTGACGGCGATTGGCAACGATCGCCTGCACGAAGAGATCTACGCCAAGCAGGTGCGCGCCTTAGGCCACGCCGGAGATATTTTGCTGGCGATCTCAACCCGCGGCAACAGCCGTGATATTGTCAAAGCTGTAGAAGCAGCGGTTACGCGTGATATGACGATTATTGCGCTGACCGGCTACGACGGCGGTGAACTCGCCGGTCTGCTGGGACCACAGGATGTGGAGATTCGTATCCCCTCGCATCGCAGCGCGAGAATTCAGGAAATGCATATGTTAACCGTGAATTGTCTGTGCGATTTAATAGATAACACTTTGTTTCCCCACCAGGATGTTTAAAGGAGCTTAAATGAAGGCATTATCTGCATGTGCAGTTATCCTTACCGCGTTGATGTTACAGGGCTGTGTGGCTGCGGTTGTAGGCAGCGCGGCCGTCGCAACAAAAAGCGCCACCGATCCCCGCTCCGTAGGCACTCAGGTTGATGACGGCACCTTAGAGCTGCGAGTCACTAACGCGTTATCCAAAGACGAACAGATCAAACAAAATACCCATATTGTCGCCACGGCCTATCAGGGCAAAGTGCTGCTGACCGGTCAGGCGCCAAGCAGCGACCTGGCAACCCGGGCGAAACAGATCGCCGTAGGCGTGGATGGTGCTACTGAGGTCTATAACGAAATCCGCACCGGTAGCAAAGTCAGCTTCGGTACGGCTTCTTCTGATACCTGGATCACCACCAAAGTACGTTCACAGCTGCTGGGCAGCGATCAGGTGAAATCCTCAAACGTGAAGGTCACCACTGAAAATGGTGAAGTGTTCCTGCTGGGCCTGGTAACAGAGTCCGAAGGGAAAGCGGCGGCAGATATCGCCAGCCGGGTGAACGGCGTTAAGCACGTCACCACCGCGTTTACCATTTTGAAATAAGCATCGAGAAAAGGGTCAGGGATGCCTGACCCTCTTCATAAATAAATTCGCTGATAATATCAATCCGCTACTGTTTCCCGCCCGCTGTTCCCACGCTTTATAAACGGCTTAAGCAGTCCATCGCCACCGCCTTAAAACTGGCAAAATCACGGCTGTCACGCAGTCGGCTCATCGCCCTTTCACGCATAAACGTCACAAACAGATCGTAAATGGCCATCGCCTCTTCATACTCTGATTTACTGATCGCCAGCAGGAAAATCACATACGCCGTCTCATCACCCCAGGCTATCCCCTGAGGGGCCAGTACGGTGTAGACACAGGTTTTCTTCGCCATCAGCCCGAGGGAGTGCGGTAGCGCAATTCCTTCGCCAAGCATGGTGCTGACAATCGCTTCGCGCTCCTCCACCGACGGATAAAACGATGCATCGACCATGCCCTCGCCTTCCAGCTGATCGCACAGCTGGCGGAATAATCCGGAACGATCCATCGGGCGATCGATAATGCAAAAGTGGCCGGCGTCGAAGAAACGCTCCAGCATATAGGGGCGCGTTCGATCCAGCAGCACCAGTTTCCCTATCTGCTCAAGCTGGTATTCGGTAGGGAACGGTGACATCACCACTACCGGTTTACCCTTGTCGCTGAGGCGCACCGTGGAGATAACAAAATCCTCCTCTACGCTCGCTTTCAGCTCATATTCACGCAGAGAAATGGTATCACTCACCACAATCTGCGGATATTTTCGCAGCAGCATGGCTTCGATCATGCGCACGGTGGAGTTGCCGGTATCACACACCAGCAGAATTTGCGGATGGCGCTGATAGCCCACGTTGTAGTGGCGCTCCAGACCCACACCAATATGCAGCACCAGGAAGCCGATCTCGTTTTCACTGATGGTATAGGGCGAGTATTTCCCCCAGCTGGAGACCGCCGCCAGCGTTACATCCCACGCCATCGGATAGTGCTGTTTGATATTGGACAGCAGCGGATTAGGGATCTGGATCTGATAACGCACCCGGGTGATCATCGTCTTAATATGCGTCAGCAGATCCGCATGGAGCTGCGGATCGTTTTGCAGATTGAAATTATAATGGGTGTTGATATACCTGAGGATATAGTCCACCAGCGAGTCACCATCATCCGGGCTGATCACGCTGGCTACGCTCTCTTCAACCCGACGGGCCGCGATATTCACACGCAGATAGGCCTCTTCCGCCGGGGAGATTGCCTTTCCGGTCATTGGCCTCATCATATTCACAATATGGCGCGCAGCATGGCGCACCTCATCATCAACGTCTTCCGCCGTGAAATCCGTCAACGGGTAGCCCTCGCTGATACGACGAACCGCAACGGCACAGTAGAGGCGCAGATAGAGCTCGCCCTCATCGGTAAGGCGAATATTAAAGCGCGACAGGCACTGTTGCAGCAGCGGTTGCAGGGTATCGAGCATCCCCTGGTTCAGCGCTTCCAGCCTGAGCAACGGACTGTCACTGTCCTCCTGAGCGATCTGATACAGCAAATCCGTCAGGCTGGTGCGCATTGCCACTTCTGTACCAAACAGTTTCATCCCGTAACGTGGTTTGGTTTCAATTGCCAGCTGATAACGGGCCAGCCATTCTCTGACTTCCGCCATATCGCTTTGCAATGTGGTGCGACTGACAAACCATTCATCCGCCAGGTCTTCCAGCTTCAGGGAAAAAGCCGAAGTCAGAAAACGGGTGAGCAGGTAATGCACACGCTCCGGCGAAGTACGCGGTACCCGCAGATGGGAGGGAGATTGCTGTAGCAGCGCGGTGTAGCGCGGCAGATCGTCAATTTTTAGCTGGTAGCCCGCGCCGCGATTCAGCACCAGACTGGCACCGTGATCGGCCAGCAGCTCATTCAGCACATTGATATCGGTACGCACGGTGCGCGTAGAGACGGCCAAACGGCGCGCCAGCTCATCCTGCGGCAGCGTTTCGTTTTGCAGTAAATCAAACAACTGAGCCAGTCGTTGGTTCGGGAATCTCACGGAGGCATCACTTTTAAATATTTCACCAAGAGAAAACGTAACTTATTTTTCGACGAAAAAATAGTGCACCCCGGACGGTGCCGGGGCATATGGCCGGGATCAACCCACTAACTTTTTCGTTATTGTCAGCAACGTAGCCACATCTTCCGGGCGGGTCTGCCCTTCGCTATCAATAATGGAGCTGTAGATATGCGGGATAATTTTGCTGACGCCCGCGTCCAGTGCGATCCGCAGGATCGCCTCAAAGTTTTCCAGATCGATCCCGCCGGTCGGCTCCAGCCAGAAGTCCTGCGCGGCGCAGGCTTCCGCTACCGCTGTGAATTCATCAATGGATTTCAGTCCCCCCATCGGGAAGTACTTCACTGAGCTGCCGCCCATATCTTTCAGCATGGCAATCGCCGTTGTCACCGGAATAACGCCATCTGCGGCCTGTGAACTGAGCGGCCCGGTAGAAATTTTCACCAGACCAGGCTGGCCGGTTGGCGAAATCAGCCCGTTAACCACGGTCTGCGACTGACGCAGCAGCGCACGGCTGGTGCCGACGCCGGTAAACACCTGATTAACGTGCTGTGGTTGAATCTGTGCGGAGATCTCACTGACCATCAGTGACTGGTTCGGGTCACCCGCTCCCAGCCCGACGGAGAGCGCATTGTCGATTAGCGTGGCATACTCACGCATATCCGTTACGGCGCTTGCCACATCGGGATAATTTTTGGAGAGGACGCCGACCAGCACGTGGCCTTCAGCCGCCAGCCAGATATCGCGGGCGTTCTGTTTAGATCCGGCCAGTACATTAAGGCACACCCGGTCACGGTAAAATTTTGGTGTCAGCGTCATGCGCGATTCTCCCTGTTTAACAGCGTCTGAATAGAGACAAAAATAGTGTGCAGCTGATCCACCGACACGCTGCGCACGTCGACTTCAACAATGCCTTCATTGGCTTTATAGCCACGGAAATAGATGGCGATATCGCCGGTTTTCAGCGCATGAACCACCTCACCGGTGGTACGGCCAATGGCCGCCTCATCAAAGTGAATTTCTGCCCGGGCAATATCACGCCCGGCGGCATCCCACACCACGCGCGCCTGAATCCCGCAAAGCTGGTTGAGGTTGTTGATAAATGGCGTCATTTTCTCCACCATCTGCGCCCCGGTAATCTTCTCCAGACGCTGGAAGTTTTCAATCGCCTGCGTCAGGCCGAGGATGCCCTCTTTGCCTACTTTCATGGCCCGGCCAATCCCCTGCGATTGGCGTTTCACCCACTCAACGTACTGCGCTTTACCGGTCACCAATCCGCTGGTTGGCCCTTCAATGGCTTTGGCCCCGCTGTAGATCACCAGGTCAGCCCCCAGGGCATAATAGATCTGTAAATCCTCTTCGGCGGCAGCATCGACGATCAGCGGCACACCGTGTTTACGCGCAACCACCGCCGCCTGCTCAACGCTGAGATGGCTTTTCTGCACGCTGTGATGGGATTTGATATAGAGAATGGCTGCCGTTTGCGGCGTGATGGCCGCTGAGAGCTGTTCAGGTGAACATTCGTTGGCGTAGCCTGCCTCTATCAGACGGCCGCCGCCCAGCGCCACCATGGTGCCCACCGGCGCGCCAAAGTTGACGTTGTGGCCTTTCGGCAGCACGATCTCGTGCGGTACCGTCAGAGGGGCCGCATGGAGATTTTCCAGTAGCCAGTGATTATCTTTCACAATTACCGCGGCCACCGACTGGGCGATACCCGCCGAAGCACAGGAAACCACGACCGCCGCTTCGCATCCCAGCAGCCCTGCAATATAGGCACCGGTTTTATTCACCAGATCTTTCATTTCAAAGTAGTGATTCAGCCCATAATTCACCGTCTCCACCACATCCGCACTCGGGGTCGACACACCGAGAATGGTCATGCGGCCGGAGGCATTAATCACCTGCTTTAAGCCATATTTTTCATACACTGAAGTCATTACGTTTTTTCCCTTCGTTAGTCACGAATACCTGCCCGCCAACCACAGCGGCCACCGGCACCAGCTGTGTTGCGCCAGACAGTGTTTGTCCGTCAGAGTCACTGAACAGGCAGGATCCCTGCTGTACAGCAAAGAGAGTCAGATCGGCATCCTCTCCGGGCAGCAGCCGTCCTTTGCCCTTCAGCCGCAGCCCGTCGGCGGCATGGCAGGTTACGCAATCAATCACCTGAGGTAGCGTCATGCCGATGTTCAGAAATTTGGACATCACATGGGCCAGGGTATACACCGGCCCGTGGAGGCGGTTGCGGCAGTAGATATCCGAACTGATGGTATGAGGCAAAATGCCCTGAGCAATCGCTGCCTGTGCCACCGCAAAACTAAAGCTGGCGCTGCCATGACCGACATCCAGCCGCACGCCACGCTGCAGCGCGCGGGTAATCGAGGCACGCAGCTCTCCTTCCGGCGTCAGGATGCGGTTTGGTTTACCGTTAAAGCAGTGGGTAATGATGTCGCCCGAGGTCAGCAGATCGGCAATGTCATCAAGGTTCGGCGGGTTGTTACCGATATGCACCATCAGCGGCAGCAGTCCGTTCTCCTGCTGCATCGTTTTGGCACGCTCCAGCGGCTGAATACCGTTTTTCTCAACCACGCTGCTGCTGATACGGGCCTTCAGACCGAGGATAAAGCCCGGCAGACGCTGCACCGCAGCACGGACAGCAGGCCCGTCAATCCGCGCCATATCCGCCAGCTCATTCTGAGTCAGAATGCCGCTGCGGGCGATATTCAACAGCGCGTATACGCGAGTGTCGGCGCTGCGGGTGAGCTGATAGAAATCATCAATATCATCAGCTCCGGTACTGCCAGCATCCACTACCGTGGTTACCCCGGTGTCGACGCCAATCCGGTCAGCTTCATCATGGTAAATCGGTGATTTCGGGTAGCAGTGAACGTGTGAGTCAATCCAGCCCGCACTCAGCCAGTAACGCCCGGCCAGATCCCATTCACGCTTCGCCGCGCCAGCCACCTGCCCGAGCGCCGCAATTTTGCCGTCGTGGATGGCGATATCGCTCAAAGTGCCGTCGCTGAGACGCCCCCGCCGGATAATCAGATCAAACATTGCAGACTCCTCGGCGTGACGTCCAATGGCCGCCACGCGGGTTAGTTACAGCGCTACCGGGAAGATGGCACCCAGCGCCATTGCACCGAGGATAGCGCCACCGGTAATCGGCTTGTTCCACAGGTAAAACAGCAGTGAACCGGCCAGCGAACCCAGCCCGATAGGAATCGAGGCGGCCATAGCTGAGAGAATAATCAACGGCCCGAGGAAACGACCGGAAGTGTTGCCCGCGCCCATCATCACATCTGCACCGTAGGTGGAGTCGCTGTTGCTGATGGTGAATTTACGCGCGAGGATAATCAGGTATCCCACCGCCAGGCCAAGCGCCATGCCGGTAACCAAAGAGGCGGCAAAGTTTGCGACCGGAAAGATAAACCCGGCCCCCAGCAGCAGGGCAGGCACACCAAGACCAATCCCGGTCTGAATGGCTCCGCCGATATCAAGTATCCCTACCAGCGAACCTTCGATAATCCGTGCAAACAGGAAGCTGGCACCGAACGCCGCTACCGCGCCATAGACGCCGGTTTCCATTCCTGCACGCAGCATCGAGACGAAGGCCACTTCGTTAAATGCGCCCAGCCCGTAGACGTAATACATATGCGTCCCGGCGAAGACGCCGGAGGAGAGCAGGCCCACAAAGATCGGAAACGACCAGTCGGCATACCAGAAACCACTTTTTGTATTTTCCATTTCCATCGTCCTCTTATTTGCCGCTCATGGAGTTGTGGATCATATCCAGCCAGCCGGGTACGCCCAGCTGGAAGGACTCCAGCAGCTTCATATCAAAGCCACGGAAGAAGCCGCTGAGGACGAACAGCAGGACGATGGCGGTCATCATCACTTTGGTGACACGGTTCCAGCCCGCCTCTTCTACCCCTTTACCGATCAGGATCCCGAGCACCAGACCCGGTACTGCGTTCCCCATAATCAGCTGCGCCAGTCCGCCAAAAATAGTGGCCCAGAAGCCCGATTTTTTACCGGCATCAATTGCTGCCAGCCAGAAGATAACCGGCATCACGGTGTTGACCAGCAGGTTTGCCGCCGGAACCAGCACTTTCACTGCGGTCACCTGCAACGCCGCTGGAACCGCTGACGCCGTGGAGTTGAGGAACGCCACTACGATCATGCCGATGATGCCGCAGGCAATCGCCATCTTCTTCGGGTTGTGCAGGGTATCTGCCACGTTGCGGTTTTTTACCATCAGAGCCGCCGCGCCCCAGTTGGGGATAATGCGGTGGTCAACGTCCTGGGTAAAAGAACCCGCCGCCACAGAGGAAGCCCAGGCGTTAAAGAAGAAGCCAAGGCCAAAGGAGAAGTGAGAGGCCGGATCGCCTTCACATGAGTTCAGTTCACCTAATGTACGAAAGGCGCCCATGCCCTGGGTGGTCGGCGCATGGAACATTCGTGCTGCTCCTGCGCCCACACCGACACCAACAAGGCCGCCAATAATCAATGACTTAAATAAGATAATCAGGAACATCAGCCTTTCCTTTTGTTATATACCCTTTGCTCTTCAGGCGGCTGCTCTGCTCTCCGCTCGCTGTGCTTCTCGGGTATGCGCCCTCATATTTTTATGAGGAAACGGTAAAATCTACCTGGTCGGTATCCACCATCGTCACGTTAACGGTGATCTCCAGATCAACGCTGTAGAGCCGCCGTTCGCGCGCCAGGAAGAAGAAGAGAAACTTTTCCGTTTTGACGCGAACTCCGGCCCTCAGCACCTTCACATCCACGGGTTCAATACGCAGAAGAATTTTGCTGGTAGATTTCAGTACCGTGTTTTGCACCCGGCTCAGGGCATCGGCAAAGGCTTTACCTTTGCTGTCGCCCTTACCGCTGACGCTCACCGTGGTGGTGAATTGCTCTTTCATCAGCCGTGCTTCTTCTGCCACGCCTGTACCAGACGTTCACCCAGCTCTTCTTTATCCATAAAGCCGAAACCGAGCACCGTAGCACCTTCATTAATGGCGGTGACGCCCTCATCAATGGAGCGCATTCCGTGTTTAGCTTTGTAGCCATATTTGTTCTGTGCGGTGATGGCACCTGCACCGCCGCTGCCGCAGAAGGAGATGCCGAAGCTGGCGTTTTCCGCCTTCATCACGTCACCCAGTTTCATATCTGCCGCAACGCCCGGCACGACGATGGCCTTGCCTCCTGCTTTTTCGATTCCTGCTGCCACTTTCTGGCCTTTACCTAAACGGTCGCCGATTACTACGATGATTTGAGACATAGTATTTTCCTTGTTGTATTTAGCGGGCGGGGCATGCCCCGCCCCTGCGGGTTCGGTGTATATTTCCGGAGAAGCGGTAAGCGTTTTTACAGGCATCGTGGCGCAGTCAGTTCGGGTGCGGACAGCGCGCAAAAACCGGAGCGTACAGGTTGTACGTGAGGATTTTAAACACTGCCCAAACCTAAAATGGCAAGCAGACCAGGCCGCTATTCATTCTCTTTGGCGACTTCGAAATGCACAGAGAGCAACCAGGCCTCTTCTTTGGGCAGATTGCCGAACAGATCCACTACCTGCTGCGCCAGCGCCATCGACTCGGCGGAAATATCCTCAAACAGGTCAGCTTCAACCTCGGGTAATGCTTCACCAGTCAGGGAACGCAGCGCCATGGCCCGCACATGAGAATTAAGCATCTGCTGTTGCACAGGATTTGGCAGAATATTTCTGGCGGCAAACAGATGAGTAATTTGCGCCATAACCTGCACAGCCAGCGCCTGAATTTCATTATCCTGTAGTGTTAACGCGCTCGCTGGCGCGGCTCCGTTGCTCACGTTCGTCCCCTCTTATTAACCATGGGGTTAAGTTAACCTCAGGCCTGAGTTCTGTGTAGAACGACTTTTTCCGCATTGAAGTGGAAATAAACGGATAGCGCCGGGTTGATGTCGCAAAAGCGGTGAAATGTGCACAGGGGAGATTAAATCGGGAGAGAAATCACAAAAAAAAGGATTTATTTACATGATTAATGCATGAAGGTGAGGGATAAAAGGAAAAACTCTGTTTGTAACAGCGCAGACAGAAGTAAACCTTATGACCCAAAGATCATATAAAAAAGAGTGGGAAAGTCATTACTTCAGCGCGTTATGATAACAAGCCATTATTTATTATATTTATTTCTATTTAATTCAGACCTCTGATCTTTTTTTCGCCAAAAAAGTTTATCGCTAATTCTGTCACCAAAATAATAAAGGCAGAATGCTAAAGCAAAGAGAAAAGCCGCAGGTATGGCATAAATATATTTATACTCAGACTCTGAGAAAAAAACAAACCAGGCAAATATAATTATGCTACCGCCAAACAAAAGCTGACCCAATCCATGAAGAATCATAGAGAAAAACTTCATCAACATGTTAAACATCATTTTCTCAATATAATGAGGAATTGATCAAAGATATCATCAAACAATCCCTTGTTAGAATCATATGCAGCGGAAGCTATCATAAATGGATTTACACTAGAAAAAAGTAAAAGCAAAACCACTGGTTATATTAAATCAAATCTTGTTACAGAGAGCTATAACAACTTAAGAATCAGCATTGCTTTACAGCGCACAGTGGTAAAACAGACGGTCGCCGCAACGATCGTCTGGGAAATAACATCCGATTAACACAAAGCAACGCACACGATAATTAGCGGAATTTTTTATGTCCGGCATCGCGGGTATCGGCAAATTTCTTCGCCTCTTCCTTTGCCCCAGGCAGGTCACCGCTGTTTGCCAGCTTCAGGCTGGTATCAATCTGGCCAATCAGCTTATCAAGCTCGGCGCGGTAGTCTTTTCTTTGCGCACTGTCCTCCGCCTGGCCTTTGAGTTTATCTGGCGTCTGAGTTTTAGCACTTTCCGCTGCTGCACGCATATCGGTTAAGGCTCTCACCATTTCAGCTTTATCGTCGGTCTTCTGTACCGTGCGATATGCACCTTTGAGAATATCCATATTACCTTCCAGATCCTGCGCCAGCAGCGAGAAACTGGAGCACAACAAGGTGGTACTCAACATTGCAATCAATAATTTACGCATCTCAGATCCTATTTTTTGTATACCCTGAAGGCTGCCGGGTATAAATGGGTATCATTTGTACATTAAAAAAGGCGACCATTAGAAGGTCGCCTTTTCAGCATACGCTTAAATTCGAAAATTACTGCCCGGCGATCTTCATTTCTGGTAACAAAACTGAACCGCACTGGATATTACTGCGCGTTTCAATGTCGCTGCCCACGGTGACAATGTTGCGCCACATATCTTTCAGGTTACCGGCAATGGTGATCTCACTGACCGGATACTGAATCACGCCGTTTTCAACCCAGAAGCCGGACGCGCCACGGGAGTAGTCTCCGGTAATTCCGCTGACACCCTGCCCCATCAACTCCGTCACCAGCAGCCCGGTGCCCAGCTGTTTCAGCATAGCGTCAAAGCTGTGACCCTGACCGGCGATGCGCCAGTTATGAATGCCGCCAGCATGTCCGGTGCTTTGCAGCCCCAGCTTGCGTGCGGAGTAGCTGGTCATCAGCCAGCTCTGCAACACGCCATCTTTGATGATGTCGCGGCGCTGAGTACGAACCCCTTCGCTGTCAAACGGCGTTGACGCCAACCCTTTCAACAGATGTGGGTGCTCTTCAATGGTCAGCCACTCAGGCAGAATCTGCTGGCCGAGTGAATCAAGCAGGAAGGTCGATTTACGGTAAACGCTGCCCCCGCTGATCG
This sequence comes from Erwinia sorbitola, assembly GCF_009738185.1. Taxonomy (NCBI): domain Bacteria; kingdom Pseudomonadati; phylum Pseudomonadota; class Gammaproteobacteria; order Enterobacterales; family Erwiniaceae; genus Erwinia; species Erwinia sorbitola. Next base: position 4,080,429 of record NZ_CP046509.1, read on the forward strand.
CCCCCACTAAATGGCCGAACAGGCCGGTTGCCACTTCAGCGGCAAACATCACCGGCGCTTTCATGGTTGAGAGTTTACGCGGAGAAAGGCGCGACAGGGTGCGGCGGGCACACTCTTCACCCACCGCTTCCGGAGATTTCAGATCTGCAAAGGCACGACCAATAGTGTAAGCGTAATCCCGCTCCATATCACCGTTCTCTTCCGCGATCACACAGCTGGATAGAGAGTGACGGCTGGAGCAGTAGCCCTGTAACATGCCGTGGCTGTTACCAAACACTTTAATCCCGACGTGGCTGTTAAAACTGCCGCCTTCGGTGTTGGTGATACGCTTATCAGCCTTCAGTGCAGCCTGCTCGGCACGCGCCGCCAGTTCGATAGCGCGATCGGCGTCGATCTCTGCCGGATGAAACAGATCGAGATCCGGCGCATCAAACGCCAGCAGATCGCGATCGGCTACACCCGCGTAAGGATCGGGAGAGGTGTAACGGGCGATATCCAGCGCAGCCTGCACGGTGCGTTTAATCGCATCCGGGCTGAGGTCGGTGGAAGAGGCGCTGCCTTTGCGGTTCTGATGATAAACGGTGATGCCCAGAGCACCATCGCTGTTAAATTCAACATTTTCCACTTCGCCATAGCGCGTACTTACGCTGATGCCGGTGGTTTTGGTTACCGCGACTTCCGCTCCGTCGCTGCTGGCGCTTGCCAGTTCGAGTGCTGTCGCTATCGCCTGTTCCAGGGTTTTACGCTGTTCTGCAACTTGGGAGAGTAATTTCATCGACCTGCCATATAATTAATAGTGCGATTTTTCGGTGGCTTAACGCGCTGGCGAAACCGCGCCAGGGTGATAAGGCTTATTTTGAGTCTAACAGACTCAGAGAACAATTTCGCAGTAGCCTCGTAACCTGATAGCATTAGCCTCTTTTTCAGGAGCCGTACCAATGACCAAGCAGCCCGACGACTGGCTCGATGATGTACCAGATAACGAAGAAGAAGAAGACGATGAGATTATCTGGGTCAGTAAAAGTGAGATAAAACGTGACGCCGAGGAGCTGAAGCGCCTGGGTGGTGAGCTGGTGGAGCTGGGGAAAAATTCCCTGGATAAAATTCCACTGGATGAGGATCTGCGTGCCGCTATAGAGCTGGCGCAGAAGATTAAGAAAGAGGGCCGCCGTCGCCAGATGCAGCTGATCGGTAAAATGCTGCGTTCACGCGATGAAGAGCCGATCCGTACCGCTTTGGATAAGCTGAAGAACCGTCACAACCAGCAGGTTGCGCTGTTCCATAAGCTGGAAGTACTGCGTGATCGTCTGGTCGAGTCAGGCGATGAAGCGGTGCCAGAGGTGCTTAATCTCTACCCAAATGCTGACCGCCAGCAGCTGCGTGCGATGATTCGTAATGCGCAGAAAGAGAAAGCCACCAACAAACCGCCGAAAGCATACCGTCAGATTTTCCAGTATCTGCGCGAGCTGGCCCAGGCGTCTTAATTACATTTTTTTCCGGTATCGGCCCGGCATGCCAGCCCCCTACGCACAGGGGCGGGGCATGCCTCGCCTGCTTCACCAGCTGACTTACGCCAGCCTGTCTAACAATTTCTGATGGATCCCACCAAAGCCGCCGTTGCTCATCACCAGGATGGTATCTCCCGGCTGGGCTTTTTTGGCGATCATCTCTACCAGCGTATCGAGATCGGCACTCCATTGGGCAGGCTGAATACAGGCATCTGCCACTTCAGAAACCTGCCACGGAATGTGGTGCGGCTGATACAGGAACACTTCATCAGCACGCCCCAGCGCCGGAGCCAGATCGTCCTTGCTGATGCCCATTTTCATGGTATTCGAACGCGGTTCCAGTACCGCCAGGATACGTGCCGTGCCGCCCACTTTACCGCGTAGTGCAGCCAGCGTAGCGAGGATTGCCGTCGGGTGATGGGCAAAGTCATCATAGACTTTGATGCCGTTACTCTCCCCACGCAGCTCCAGACGACGGCGCGCATTGATGAAATCGTTCAGCGCACGTCCCGCATCTTCCGGCTTCACCCCAACATGGCGGGCGGCGGCAATGGCCATCATGCCGTTATGCATGTTGTGCTCACCCACCAGCGACCAGTTCACTTGCGCCACACGCTCACCGTCGAGCAGCACTTCCCAGTGCGAAGCATCCGGCGACAGCTTTTTCGCCTGCCAGTGGCCGTTATCGCCCACGGTTTCCTGCTCGCTCCAGCAGCCCATCGCGATCACCTGTTTCAGATTAGCATCATGCTCTGGCAGCAAGATTTTTCCCTGCCCTGGTACGATACGAATCAGATGATGGAACTGTTTTTGAATCGCCCGCAGATCGTCAAAAATATCGGCATGGTCGAATTCTAGGTTGTTGAGGATCAGGGTGCGCGGGCAGTAATGAACAAACTTCGAGCGCTTGTCAAAAAACGCGCAGTCGTACTCATCGGCCTCAATAACGAAGAATGAGCTTTTTCCTAAATTCGCTGATACTTCGAAATTTCCCGGAACGCCACCGATAACAAAGCCCGGTTCATAGCCGCAGGCCTGTAAAATCCACGCTGCCATGCCTGCGGTGGTGGTTTTGCCATGAGTGCCAGCGACCGCAATAACCCAACGGTCACGCAGCACAAAATCATGCAGCCACTGTGGGCCAGAAAGGTAGGGGATATTGCGCTCAAGCACCGCTTCCACGCACGGGTTGCCACGGGTCATCGCGTTACCGATGATCACCAGATCCGGCGCAGGATCGAGCTGTGAAGCATCATAACCCTGAATTAAATCAATACCCTGCTTTTCCAATAGCGTGCTCATTGGCGGGTAAACGTTAGCATCAGAGCCGGTCACTTCATGGCCTAGCTCGCGGGCCAGCATCGCCAGTCCACCCATAAAGGTGCCGCAGATACCAAGGATATGAATACGCATAAAAGGTCCGTTTCGTAAAAGTTCGGCCCTAGTGTAGCGCCCTCAACGTGCGGAAGAAACGGATTTGCCCTATGTTCTTTATCGTTCAATCGGCTAAACTGCGTACGCATACGTTGGCAGTTTGTGAACCAGGCTGCTACTCAACCGCAGATTCAGGGATTGTGTTATGAAAACGTTAGGCGAATTTATCGTCGAGAAGCAACACGACTTTCCACACGCAACGGGTGAACTGACCGCTTTGATCTCCGCGATCAAGCTGGGCGCCAAGATCATCCACCGCGATATTAACAAGGCCGGCCTCGTCGATATTCTGGGTGCCAGCGGCGCTGAGAATATTCAGGGCGAAGTGCAGATGAAGCTCGATCTGTTTGCCAATGAAAAGCTGAAAGCCGCGCTGAAGGCTCGTGGAATTGTTGCCGGTATTGCATCAGAAGAAGAAGATGAGTTTGTGATCTTCGAAGGTGCAGAAAACGGCAAGTACGTGGTGCTGATGGATCCTCTCGACGGCTCCTCAAACATTGATGTAAACGTTTCTGTCGGAACTATTTTCTCCATCTATCGCCGCATTACCCCGCCAGGTACGCCGGTGACTGAAGAAGACTTCCTACAGCCGGGTAGCCAGCAGGTTGCAGCAGGTTACGTGGTCTACGGCTCGTCCACCATGCTGGTTTATACCACTGGCTGTGGCGTGCATGCCTTTACCTACGACCCGTCGCTGGGCGTATTCTGCCTGAGCGCAGAGCGTATGACCTTCCCGGAAAAGGGTTACACCTACTCCATTAACGAAGGTAACTACATCCGCTTCCCGCAGGGTGTGAAGAAATATCTGAAATTCTGTCAGGAAGAGGATGTCGCCACTCAGCGTCCTTACACCTCACGTTATATCGGTTCGCTGGTGGCAGATTTCCACCGTAACCTGCTGAAAGGCGGGATCTACCTCTATCCAAGCACCGCCAGCCACCCGAAAGGCAAGCTGCGTCTGCTGTATGAGTGCAACCCGATGGCGTTCCTGGCAGAACAGGCAGGCGGTAAAGCCAGCGATGGTGAAAACCGTATCCTCGACCTGGTGCCGCAAAGCCTGCATGAGCGTTCGCCGTTCTTCGTTGGTAACGATCATATGGTGAACGATACCGAACGTTTCCTGCGTGAATACCCGGATAAATAAGCCTCTGGCTGTTTAAACGAAACCCGGGGGGCGAGGCTGATGTCTCGCCCCCTGTTTTTTATGCTGCCTGAGTCACCCTGAAGACTGCCATAGTCTGCACCAGCTGCTGGGACTGCTCTTCCAGCGATTGCGTAGCGGCAGCCGCTTCTTCAACCAGTGCGGCATTCTGTTGCGCCACTTCATCCATCTGTGTCACCGCCAGATTCACCTGCTCAATACCACGACTCTGTTCCTGCGAGGCGCTGGAGATCTCTTTCATCAACGTGGTTACACGCATCACTTCCGTTGAGATTTCATCCATGGTTTCCCCGGCTTTGGTTGCCATATCAGAGCCTTCACTGACGCGAGTCTGCGACTCACTAATCAGGGTACGAATCTCTTTCGCCGCCGTCGCGCTGCGCTGTGCAAGGTTACGCACCTCGGTAGCAACCACGGCAAAGCCACGGCCCTGTTCACCCGCTCGTGCGGCTTCAACAGAGGCATTCAGCGCCAGGATATTGGTCTGGAAGGCGATACCATCAATCACCCCGAGGATGTCGCCGATACGCTGTGAGCTGTTAGAGATTTCAGACATCTTCTCCATAACGTAGCACACCACTTCAGCACCGCGATCGGCAGTATCAGATACGGCACTCGCCAGCAGATGCGCCTGGTGAGCGTTATCGGCATTCTGCTTCACTGTAGCAGTCAGCTGCTCCATGCTTGCGGCAGTCTGTTCCAGCGAGGCTGCCGACTCTTCGGTACGCTGGGAGAGGTTAAGGTTACCCGAGGCCAGCTCACGGCTGCCAATATCAATCTGCATACTGGCATCACGCACCAGGCCGACCGAATGCTGTAGCGACTGCTGCATCGTATCAAGTGCTGCATTTAACCGGCCCAGCTCATTGTTGCTGCTTTCCGGTACCGGCTGGGTCAGATCGCCTGCGGCCACGTGTTCCAGATGTTTGATGGCGTTATCCAGCGGCCTCAGCAGCAGCACACGCAGGATCATCCACGCCAGCGCCACCAGCAGCAGCGTCAGTGCTCCACTCACCAGGATCAGCACCGTCATTACGGTTTGATTATGTGCTGCCTGAGCCATCTGGCCGGCGCTCACCTCATCGGCATATTTGCCAAACGCATCTACCGCATTGGAGAAATTACCCGCAAGTTCAGAGATGTTCCCTTCCAGGATGCTGTAGTAGTTATCCACCTGCTGTTTTTGCAAAGCATCCATCAGCGGCGTAATACCCTTCGCAAGATATTCCTGATGGGTGGAAACTACAGCTTGAGCAAGAATTCTGCCGTGTTCTGTCACCGTTCCGGCATCAACGAATCGTTTCAGCTCGCTTTCCGATAAAGCCACATAGCTGGCAGAATGTTTGGCAATATCTGCGGCCTCATCCGGCAGACCCACTTCAAGTTTGCGTACGGCCAGCGCAGCGGTGGCACGGGCGCGCAGCAGATTGCCGTTGCTCATATAGAGCGCATTTAACTCAATGCCCTGGATGCGGTTGATAACATCCAACGAGCGATTTCCTTTTTGGATAGCGATAATTCCCATCACGCTGACGACTAGCAGCAGCAGCGTCATCATGGTCAGTAGCGCTAATAAACCCGTACGTATTGAGATTCTCTTTAGCATGATCGTTTCCCGATAGAGTGAAGTCTGGTCATTTCTGGCACCTAAAATCGTCCAGGGTATCGGCAATAACATTATTCAGCTTTAACCGTAATCAGGATTAAATTGATCCATCACAGGAAACCCGTTAGCCGCTATTAAGCGGCTTTCAGCATTTTTATTGTGCTTTGCCTCAACAGGCCGAAAAAGTGTCAAGCGGCATGAGGGAAATACACATCGGGAAAGGAAGAAAACTGGAAAATGATTAAACAGTGCTCCTTAAGTCAAACTCGCAATAAAAAAGAGCGGACTTTCTGTTCATTTTGCCACCGCAGGCAGCATGATAACCGCTCCGGCACGGAGCAATCTGAAAGGCGGAAAAAGGAAAGGTACTTTGAAGATGACACGGCTATAATAGCCAGCACTCAACCTAAGATGATTGAAGGAATTCACAATGAGCTTGAACCTGGTACCAGCGGGTAAAGACCTGCCAGACGATATCTACGTCGTGATCGAAATCCCGGCTAACGCCTCTCCGATCAAATACGAAGTCGACAAAGAGACTGGCGCACTGTTCGTTGACCGTTTCATGGCGACAGCGATGTTCTATCCGTGCAACTACGGCTACATCAACCACACCCTGTCTCTGGACGGTGACCCGGTTGACGTACTGGTTCCAACTCCATATCCGTTACAGCCTGGTTCTGTGATTCGCTGCCGTCCGGTTGGCGTACTGAAAATGACCGACGAATCTGGCGAAGATGCCAAAGTTGTTGCGGTTCCACACAGCAAACTGAGCAAAGAGTACGAGCACATCCAGGATGTGAACGACCTGCCAGAACTGCTGCGCGGCCAGATCACCCACTTCTTCGAGCAGTATAAAGCGCTGGAAAAAGGCAAATGGGTTAAAGTTGACGGCTGGGAAGGCGTTGAAGCCGCTAAAGCTGAAATCGTCTCTTCTTTCGAGCGCGCTGCGAAGAAATAAGCCGGTTTAACGCCGTACGGTTCGCCGTCAGGCGCAAAAAAACACCGCTCATTGAGCGGTGTTTTTTTATGGGTTACTTGTTGCTATCACGTTGCAGCCAGTCGCCGCTATCGATGCGCTCCCTGCCCGCCACGGAACGTTGATAAACGTACAGCCAGGCACTTCCGTAAGGGGTTTGTACCAGCTCACGCTTGTACTCCCCCCCTTTGGTTCTGAGCGCATCCAGCTCGCCCAGGGTAGAGGCATCGATCCGGTAAACTTCGCACCAGACCTTCCCCTCACCCGCAACCACTCCCGGATAATGACCAAAACTGTAAAGTGCGTAGCCGTCGATCTGATGATCGCCCAGCCACTGCCCGTTTGTCATCCAGTGACTATTACCTTGCTTACGCCGCAGGCTACCATAGACAATTATTCGCATTGCTAGAACTCAAACTGATAGAGCACATCCAGTGCCTGATCAATACCAGACACGGCTTCCAAATAGAGTTTGGGCATCAGGCGGTAACGCAACGTTAACGTCGCCAGTGAATCAAATATGCCAACACCGTATTTTACCTGTAGACCCGGCAGTACATAGCCGCTGACCTGCACCTGCTGGCTGTCGCCAACACCCGCAGTATCCAGCGCCAGGTTACTGACACCAAAGGTCTCTCCGATTTTACCCACAACCTGCCCACTTTGTGCAACCCCCAATCCTACCAGAGCGGAAGTTAATGCATCACTATCGCTACCGCTGGCACCTAAACCCTGCCCGCGCAGCAGATAAGACAAGGCTTCCTGCTGGGATTTCGCCGGATCGGAGAAGATCTCCACCTTCGGCTCGTCCGCCATGCCGGTCACGCGTACCCCGGCAGTAACATCATCTTCAGTGGCATCCGGGTTGCGGATCGCCTCAATATTCACATAAGGCTGATCCGGCGGACCGGAGAATTGCAGCTCGCCTTTACGCACGATCAGATCCTGACCGTAAGCATGGAAGCGCCCGGACGGAATATTGATCTGGCCATTCAGCCCCAGGCCGCGTTTATCCTGCGCCAGCTTGAGATCGCCGTTGAGTTTGGCCTTCAGACCAAAGGCACTCAGGCGCACATCGTTACCGACGTGAATCGTCAGGTTGCTGTTGATCGGGATACCGCTGCTCTTCGGCGCAACAGGCTTCAGGTCTTTATCCAGCAGCACTTCATCAGAGGAGACACCAACGGCACTTTCCGGCACCTCCTGCACGGTGATGCGCGCCCAGGGAATATCTACGCGACCATCAAGGTTGAACAGCTCGGGTGTAGCTTCAAATACCAGATCCGGTGACACGTCCATTCGAACCATCGGCGGCACGGTGACGCGAACTTTATCGCCCTTCGCCGCAATGCGCGCACGCCACGCGTCGAGCTGGTTCCAGTCAGCATCGCCGTTAAGAGCAATCTGCCCCTGTGAGGTCTGAATCACCCCTTCCAGCGTCGAACTCATACCGTTGAACACCATCGAGAGGCTGGCGGTAGTGAGGTCGACCGGCATAAAGCTGCCTTCAACGTCGACACCACGCAGCCCGAGCTGGCCGAAGACCTGCGGTTTTTGCAGGTTACCGCCCAGGCGCAGATTACTGTTCAGCATGCCGGTAATTTTCTCGCCCTGCATCAGGGCCGGGTTGAGCATTGCCAGCGACAGGCTGGTGATATTCACGTTACCGGACAAGGTACGCCGCCCTTCAGGATCGGCAATCTGCACGTTACCATCGAGCTGACCGTTACCCGCGATGCGGATCAGCCAGTCGAGCTGTGCACGACCGTTTTTCAGTGCGGCGTTAAGATTCAGCGTGTTGAAGGCGATGGGCAGCGTATTGCCCTGCACATCCTGCTCCACTTTCACACCGTTGCCCTTCAGGGATACACGGCCAGTCGGCAGAGCACCGTCGGCAGTCCAGGCAACATCGGCATCACCGCTGAATACTCCGGTAAGCTGGGTAGCTTCAGGCATAAACGGCTTGATCATCGCCAGATTAAAGCGGTTGAGCACCACGCGCGCATGCCCGGATGGGCCAGCTTCAATCGTCTGCGGCACGCACAGCTCGGCATTTGGGTTCTGCCAGCAGTGCGCCCCGATGCTGACGGTCTGCTTCGCGTTAAGATAATCGAGTGCAATAGCGCGGGTTAAACGCCATTCGCCCACCGGCGTATCAAAACGGGTGTTATTCAGATTGCCCTGCCAGCGCTCTGTGGCGCGGTCAAAGCTACCGCTGAGAGCCAGCTGGCCAGATACCGGTTCACCCTGCATATTCAGCTTCAGCTGATGCTGTTTTTCCGTTCCGCTGGCATCCAGCGTCAGCAGATTAACCGCCAGTGCATCCTGCTTAAGCTGCTCCACGCGCAGCTTCAACTTGCCCTGGATCTGCTCGCCGGAACTGACATCTCCGTCCAGCTTGACACGCCCAATGCTCATGGCCTGCCAGCGCAGCCCGGTAGCAGTAAGATCCGCCAGCAGCTGCGGCGTTTTCAGATCGCCACGAGCACGGATAGTGCCTTTCGCCACTCCGCCAAGACCCGGCAGAGCATTATCCAGATGCTGTGCATCAATATCGGCATCCAGGTTCAGCTTGTCACCCAGCGAGCCTTTGAGGTTGATATTGTTGCGCCCCAGCACCAGTTTAATGCCGGGAATATCCCACTGATTATAGCTGTTGCCGTACAGGGTGCCGTCAGCGCTGATCGCGTTATTCCGCACGTTGCCCCTGAGTTTCAGTTCCGGTACGCGCATCTGCCAGCTGCCGCCATACAGGCTGCCTCGGGTAGTGATTTTACCCTCCAGTTTTGCCGGCCAGTCCGGGTACTGCTTCGCCGTGTTGATACCGGAGAGCGTCAGTTCACTGCGCCAGCTGATCGCTTTGCTCCAGTCCACCATCGCCGTCAGATCAGTATTACCCTGCAATGCCGCCAGACGCAGCTTATCCAGCGAGAACTGTTCCACGTTGCCTTTGCCATCCAGCGTCAGCGTAGCAGGCGGGATACCCTGCCCTTTAAGCGCCGCCTTCAGCGACATCACATAGTCGGTAGCCTTACCGTTAAAACTGAAGTTGAAATTATCCGCCTGGTATTGCGTCTCACCTTCCAGCGGCCAGCGCAGCTGTGGGCTTTGCAGCGTCATATTGAGCGGCAGGCCCGCTTCAGCCAGACGGGTATCGGCATCCAGCTGTACACGCACCGGGCCAGAGAGATTCAGACCGAGCTTCAGCGTCTCACGCAGCCCGCCACCCAGCGTCATTTTGATCTTCTCACCTTTGATCGGATCCATATTGAGCTGGCTGTAGAGGGTAAAGTTAACCGGCCAGCCACCACTCAGCGTCGCCTCGCCCTGGGCATTCAGCTGCCCCTGTGGCGAATCGATATCCAGCGTCTGAAGCTGGAGCCGGTTATTTTCGGTTTTCGCCTTCAGCAGCAGGCGCTGAACGGCAATATCAGTATCGCCGGTAATTCGCAGCTGTTCACCGAGGATCTCCTGCACATTAACGTCAATCGGCAGGATGAACTCTGGCAGATCCGGCAGCAACGGTTTGGCGAACATCGCCTTTAGCGTTTCCCCCAGCGGCGGTTCTTCTGCGGTTGGCTGCTGCACTTTCGGCTGAATAACTTCTTCATTGGCGACTTTCGCCGCTTTGGGCAGCGCAATTAACAGCCCCTGAATATGGGTTGGGGTCAGCGTCATCGAGCGCCCCTCCCAGTGCAGGCCACTGGTGAAATCTGCCAGCGAAATCGCGGTATCGTCGATGGTGAGATTAATGTTATGCAGCGCCAGTCTGCTAAGAGTGAGCGGATATGGCGTGCTGATTTCGCCGCCGCTGCTCTCTTCCTCTACCGGTGGGTTGGCCGGAGGCGGCATCTTTTTACTGTC